>JANMWN010000274.1:0-14251 GCA_031394045.1 Sporichthyaceae bacterium | reverse complement strand
GCCCGGGCGCGGCCGCGAGCAGGGCAGCCACATCCAGCTCCGCAGCACCGGCGGTTGAGATCGAATCGTTCGTACACATGTTCGAAGACTACGCGGCCCGCCCACCCCGAAACCGGTTGTCCACAGCCAAATCCGTGACCGACCTACGCCATGGCGCAAGGTGGACAGCCAGGCAGTGCGCGCAGGTGCTTAGTAGACGGTGCTGCTGCTCGTGGCCTGGCCGCGCTCTCGGTCGGCCGCCCAGTTCGCAGCGACGAGCAGCAGGAACACGGCGCTGAAGAGCAGGATCACCGCGCCGATCACGAGCCCGACGTTGGTGGCCATCAGGCCGGCTCGGCTGAGCTGGAGCCGACGCTGGAAGTCGAGCCGACTGCGGGGCGACTGTCGCAGCCGCGGACGCCTGGCAGGCCCCGGGACCGGCCGGGCCACGGGCTGCACGATCGAGAGGTCGTCCGGCACGATCGAGAGGGAGGGCTCAGCCAGTGCGACTGACGACTGGTTCACCTGCTGGGGCGCGCGTGAGGGTCCGCGTGGTGCAGCATGCCGTGGTGCTGCGGCGCGCCTGATTGACAACAGCCCGCTCATGGCCCTCCTCACTCAAGGTAACGAAAGGTAGCGGTCCGCTCGGCAATCGTCTAAACGGGTGACGGTTTCGTGACCTTCCGCTGTCCGAAGGGGCAGTCGATCAGGACCGATCTGCCCCGGAACGCCCGGATTCGCCCCGCGGAAACGCCGTAACCATCGAACGGGCTATCAGCATTGGGCGATGTTCGTGAGGCGCCGGCGTACGGACGCGGCCGGAGCGTGACGTCGTCGACCACTCTGAGCCCGTCTGCCTGAGCCGGCCAAGCGTAGGCAGGCCGAAGGGCCGTACCCGGCGGGGTACGGCCCTTCGACGTCAGGTGCCGGCGTAC
Source organism: Sporichthyaceae bacterium (assembly GCA_031394045.1). Lineage (GTDB taxonomy): Bacteria > Actinomycetota > Actinomycetes > Prado026 > Prado026 > JANYIP01. The sequence goes on along the minus strand of JANMWN010000274.1, from coordinate 13,337 downwards.
GTCAGAAGCGGGAGTACGGCCGGGGGGTGGCGTAGCCGAAGAGGAAGTTCTCCGTCAGTGCCGTGGTGCCGAACGCGGCGTTGAGCGCGCCGGCCGCCGTGCTGGTGAGAACGAGCTTGACTGCGCCGTACCGCACGTTCATGGCGGGACGGATCTTGAACAGGTCGACCCGGCCGATGCCGGCCACCTCACCGGAGACCCGGCCGCGGGCCAGGTCGATGTAGAGGTTGGTGATCGTGACGGTCGTCGCGCCTGCGGTCAGCGTGATCCCGCCGACGTGCTTGATGACGCTCTTCTTGGAGCCGTAGTCGACCATCGGGAAGCGCACCGAGAGCGGGCTGGCCTTCGACACGGTGGCCGGGGCGACCAGGCCGGGCGAGACGCCGAGCGAGGTCAGGGCGGCGAGGGTCGACGGGGCGATGGTGACCTTGGTGTAGCCCCTGTCGGTCGAGGTGGTGGTCGAAGCCGAGGCGGGCAGGGCGCCGACTGCGAGCAGCGCTGCGGCACCGGCCGTCGCGGCCAGCACCTTCATCATCCGGAGCATGTGGATCTCCTTCGTGGGTTGGGCACCGGGCGTGGCGCCTGTTCTTCCACTACCTGCACCGGCGTCGATCCGGATGCACCTGGATGCGTCTGCATCCAGATCGACCTGACCCGAGGTAATAGGGATGACATGGACAGCAGCGAGCGGTGGTGACCTTGGCGCTGGCAGACTCCGTTAGGCAGCGGAGCTCGAGCGCCCGTATCGTCGGACGCGTGTCCAACGCCACTGGCAGCGACGTGGCGGCGAGCTTCGTCGTTGGCGACGAGACCGCGCTGGCCGAGGCCTATCGCCGCTGGGGCTCCTTGGTCTACACGGTTGCCCTGCGCTCGCTGCGCCAGGGCAGCGACGCAGAGGACGTGACCCAGACCGTCTTCGTGGCCGCCTGGCGCTACCGCGACCGATTCGACCCCGCGCGCGGCAGCCTGCCCGGGTGGTTGCTCGGGATCACCCGTCGTGAGGTCGCCGACCGCTGGGCTGCACGGTCCAAGGAGCTGAGGGTGCTCGAGGTGGTCACGGCCAGCGCGCCGCCCCAGCAGGCCGAGCCGCTGGTCGATGGTGTCGCCGACAAGATCCTGCTCGCCGACGAGCTCGCCCGGCTCGGCCAGCCGCAGCGTCGCATCATGGAGCTGGCCTTCTACGACGACCTGACCCACCTGCAGATCGCCGCCGAGACCGGCATCCCGCTCGGTACGGTCAAGAGCCACATCAGGCGTTCGCTCCATCGCCTCCGTACCCGGCTGGAGGTCGACCGTGCAGCACTGTGATCCGGAGACCCTGGCGCTCACGGCGCTCGGCGACGGCTCGGTGGTTGCCTCGGCGCAGGACCGGGCGCACCTGGACGGCTGCGTCGAGTGCCGGCACGAGCTGAGGGCGCTGTCCGAGGTCGTCCGCACCGGCCGTGACGGCTCCGTGGCGGGCGAGCTGGTCGAGCCACCGGCCCGGGTCTGGCAGGGGATCGTCGACCAGCTCGGCATCGACGGCGCCCTCGCCGCGGGAACCCGCTTCGTCCCCGCCCAACGTCGCTGGGCCAGGCGGACGGCCCTGGTGGCTGCGGCCGCCGCCGTCGTCGGGCTCGCCATGGGCTGCGGGCTGACCTGGCTGGTCACGCGCGCGTCGCCGAGCGAGCAGGTCGTCGCGCAGGCCCAGCTCGACCCGCTCGATGCTCCCGCCGCGAACGGCACCGCGGTCGTCAGCAGCACGAGCAACCAGCGCCAGATCACCGTGCGGGTCAGCGGTCTGACCGAGCCTCCCGGCACGTTCTACGAGGTCTGGCTGCTCGACCGCAAGGCGGGTCGCCTCGTCTCGCTCGGTGTGCTCGGCGTGGGCGAGACCGGCACATTCGTGCTGCCGAAGTCGCTGGACCTCCAGGAGTACCCGGTCGTCGACGTCTCGCTGCAGGTGCTCAACGGCGACCCGAAGCACTCTGGCAGGAGCGTCGTCCGCGGGACCCTGCGTACCTAGTCCGCTCCCGTCAAGGCCACAGATCTTGTGGTGATGTAACGAAACTCCGGTACGCCGGACAGTTCTCTGTGCTCAGCTGCCGAGAAGTCGTCGAACTCGTCACCGACTACCTCGAGCGGGCGCTTGGCCCAGCCGAGCAGGACGCGGTGCAACGGCACCTGGCCGGCTGCTCGGGCTGCCATACCTACCTGGAGCAGATGATGATCACGATCGCACTGCTCGGCCGCGGGAGCCTGGCTAGTCGTGGAAGTCGCGGAAGGCGTTCATCAGGCCGAGCTTGACCTCGGGGCTGATCGTCTCGACCGGGACCCGTCCCACCAGCCGGATCGTCGTACGCATCTGCTCGATGTACTCCGCGCAGCCAGGGCACTGCTCCAGGTGCGTCGCGACACGGGCTGCCGTGCCCTCGTCCAGCAGGCCCTCGAGGTAGTCCGTGACGATCTCCACGAGGTCGCGACAGGCGATGTCGAAGTCGCTCACGCGGACACCTCGTTCTTGTCGTCGCGGTAGTAGTCCTCGAGGGTGACCCGGAGCCGAGCCCTGGCCCGGTGCAGGAGCACCCGCTGGTTGGCGGCCGTGATGCCCAGCGAATCGCAGACCTCGTCCGACGTCAGCCCGTGCACGTCGCGCAGGCTTACGACGGTGCGCTGGCGCTCGGGCAGGAGCGCGAGCGCAGCAGCGACCAGACCGCGGATCTCGCCCGAGATCGCGGCGGTCTCTGGTGAGGGCTCCCACCGCTGGGGGGAGCCCTCGTCGGTCCAGTGGCCAGGCCACCTGTCGCTCACCCCACGGAACCGGTCCGGGTCGACGGTGTGGCCGGCCTCGTCGCCGCCGGCCAGGGACGACCAAGGGATGGTACGGGCCTCGCGTACGCCACGGGTCTTGGCCTGGTTGGACAGGATGCGGAACACCCAGGTACGCAGCGACGAGCGTCCCTCGAAGCTATCGAGCCCTCGAAGCACGGCCAGCCAGGCCTCCTGGACCATCTCCTCGGCCGAGGCCTCGGTGGAGACGAAGGTACGGGCCACCCGCAGCATCATCGGGGACCAGCTGTCGACCACCTCGGAGAAGGCGCGCTCGTCGCCGGCCCGGAGCCGCTCGACGAGCTTCGCGTCGTCCGGCGGTAGGACAGCGGCGCCTGGCGGCTCCGCTGACTCTGGACCCATCGTTGGCTCCCCTGACCGGCGCACGGGCCTGGATGCGCAGCACTCTAGCTCCGACCCCGTAGCCTCCCGCGGGTGGTAGCCATCCTGGGCGGGCTCGGTGCGGCGCTGATGTTCTCCGTCGGCACCGTCTGCTCGTCGCGCTCGAGCCGGCTGATCGGGGCCTGGTCGGCGGTCGCGTGGGTGATGATCTCGGGTCTGCTGCTGAACCTGGTCCTGGTTGCATTCGCAGGGTCGCCTGGTCCTCTGGACCCCGGGACGCTCGGCTGGATGTTCGTGGCCGGCGCGGGAAACGTCGTCGGCCTCATGTGCGCGTACACGGCGCTGCGGCACGGCAAGGTCGGTCTGGTCACGCCCATCGTCTCGACCGAGGGCGCGGTCGCCGCGGTGGCCGCCGTGCTGCTGGGGGAGGCGCTCGGGGTCGCCTCGGCTGTGCTGCTCGTGGTGATCGTCACCGGGGTGGTTCTGGCGAGCGTCGCTCCGTCCGGGGTCCCGGTGGAGGGCGAGCGCAAGACGTACGCTGTGCTGCTGGCGGCGACCTCGGCGGTGCTGTTCGGCTCGAGCCTGTACGCCACGGGCCGGCTCAGCGGGGTGCTGCCGATGGCCTGGGTGCTGCTGCCGCCGCGGCTGCTTGGGGTGCTGTTCCTCGCGCTGCCGCTCGGGCTGACCGGGCATCTGTCGCTCAGCCGCCGAGCCCTCCCCCTGGTCGTCGCGGCAGGGGTCTGCGAGGTCGTGGGCTTTGCCTCGTACACGTGGGGGGCGCGTCAGGGCATCGCGGTGACCGCGGTGCTCGTGTCGCAGGTCGGCGCGATCTCCGGGCTTGCTGCCTATGTGCTGTTCCACGAACGTCTCACCCGGCTTCAGCTCGGGGGCGTGGCCGTGATCCTGGTCGGCGTCGCGGCCCTCAGCGCGGTACGGGCCTGACCGCTCAGGGTGCGTCGACGAAGCGCTGACGCTGGGCGCCGAGGCCCTCGATGCTGAGGTCGACGACGTCCCCGTCGACGAGGTAGTGCGGTGGCTTCTGACCCATGCCGACGCCCGGCGGCGTACCCGTGTTGATCAGGTCGCCGGGCTCGAGCACCATGAACTGGCTGAGGTACCGGACGATCTCCAGCACCCCGAACACCATGGTCGCGGTGCTGCCACGCTGCTTGCGCTGCCCGTTCACGTCCAGGCTCAGTGCAAGAGCCTGCGGGTCGGGAACCTCGTCGGCGGTGACGAGCCAGGGGCCGACCGGGTTGAAGCGCTCGCACGACTTGCCCTTGTCCCACTGGCCGCCGCGTTCGAGCTGGAAGTGCCGCTCGGAGACGTCGTGCGAGACGCAGTACCCGGCGATCACCGCGCGTGCCGAGTCGGCGTCCGGCAGGTAGCGCGCGGTCGAGCCGATGACGATGCCGAGCTCGACCTCCCAGTCGGTCTTGGTGCTGCCGCGGGGGATGTACACGTCGTCGTAGGGTCCGACGACGGTGTCGCTGCCCTTCATGAACACAACCGGCTCCTCGGGTACGGGCATCCCGGACTCGGCAGCGTGGTCGGCATAGTTGAGCCCGATGCAGATGACCTTGCCCGGACGTGCCAACGGAGCCCCGACACGTACGGAGCCGTCGAGGCGGACGCTCGGCAACGTGGCGGACTGGCGGACAACGACCTCGGCCAGCGTGGCGAGGGCGCCGCTGGCGAAGAAGGCACGGTCGTAGTCGTCGACGAGCGAGGACACGTCGAGCAGCAGGTCGTCGCTGGTGGCGATGCCGGGACGTTCGGCGCCCACCGGGCCGAACCTGGCCAGCCTCATGCCGGGCCGTTGGAAGGCAGGACTGCCAGCGCGTCGATCTCCACGAGCAGGCCCGCGGGCAGCCCGACGTACACCGTGGTGCGTGCCGGGTACGGCTCGGTGAAGAACTCGCGGTAGACCTCGTTCATCTCCTCGAACTGGCCGGGGTCGGTCAGGAACACCCGGACGCTGATGACGTCGTCCGACGTGGCGCCGTTCGCGGCCAGGCTCGCGAGCAGGTTGGTGAACGCCTGCCGGGTCTGGGCGCCGAGCCCCTCGACCAGGTCGCCAGCCGGTGTGAGGCCGGCCTGGCCGGACCCGGCGACGATCGAGCCGATCCGGGCGCTCGGCGAGTACGGGCCGGCGGGCGCCGGTGAGAGGTCGGACCGTCCTGCGATGCGGGTCATCGTGATCGCTCCTGCTGGTCGGGTGCGGAGGGGTCTGAGTCTGCTGGTGGACCAGCCGCTGGTTCAGCCGGCGTAGCGAGCCAGGGGCCGGCCGACGACGCCCGGCCGACAGCGAAAGATGCTGCCGGCCAACGGTTGTTCGGCCAGGGCGGCCGGCGAGAGCTCGTACGACGCCGTGGTGATGAATAGCTCGCCGAGGTCGTCGCCGCCGAACGTGCAGCTCGTCACCTGGCTGACGGGGAGCTCGACGACACCGACGAGCGCACCGTCTGGGGAGAATCGGCGGACAACGCCGCCGCCCCAGAACGCCACCCACAGGTGATCCTCGGCATCCACCACCAGACCGTCGGGGAGCCCGTCGTCGGGGCCGCACACGACCAGCGGTCGGCGGTCGCGGAGCTCGCCGGTCGCCAGGTCGTAGTCGAGGACGTCGACGCGGCGCTCCTCGGAGTCCGCGTAGTAGAGCCGGGTCCCGTCGACCGACCAGTCGAGGCCGTTGGAGACGGTCGTCCCCTCGATGACGGCGACCGGTCCCGAGCGACCGGCGTCGGGTACGTCCCCGGGTACCGCATCAAGCCGGTAGAGCGCCCCCGCGTGCGGAGCCTCGTCGTGCGCCATCGTCCCGGCGAAGAACCGGCCGGCCTGGTCGCAGCCGCCGTCGTTGGACCGGAGCGTGCTGGGCAGGGTGCGGTGCTCGCCGACAGGGGTCCAGTCGGACACGTCCTCGCCGCTCAGTGCCAGCCCGGTCTCGAGCGCCAGCACGTACCCGCCGCCTTCGCGAGGGGCGAACGACCCCAGTGGCTGCCCCGTGCTGGTCGACCAGCGGTCACCGCCGGAGGCGTCGCAGGAGCGCAGGCTGCCGGGGTAGATGTCCACCCAGAGCAGGCGGCCGGTGCGGTCGTCCCAGATGGGCCCCTCGGTGAGGGTCCCGGCACCGGCGACGAAGATCTCTGCCGTCCACATGGCCGTCATTCTCACACCACTGTCATCGTGGACGGCATCGTCACCGTCACATCACGGCCAGCTGGCCGCCGTCGACCACGAGCATCGCGCCGTGCACGAACGTGGCCTCGTCGCTGGCGAGGAACGCGTACGCCGCGGCGATCTCCTCGGGCGTCCCTGCCCGGCCCAGCGGCACGTGGTCACGGGCGTACGCGTCGGCGGCCTCGGCGGATCCCGTGGCCCCTGCGGCTGCGGCGATGTCGCGGTTGAGGGGGGTGTCGATGTAGCCGGGGCAGAGGGCGTTGACCCGGATGCCGAGCGGTCCCAGCTCGACGGCCATGGTCCGGGTGAGCTGCGCGACGCCGCCCTTGGACGCGTTGTAGTGGGCGTACAGCGCTTCGCCGCCGAAGGCGTTGGTGGACGCCATGTTGACGATCGAACCCGGGCGTCCAGCCGCCACCATGACCTGAGCCACCCGCTGGGCGACCAGGAACATCCCGCGCAGGTTGACCGCCAGCATCCGGTCCCAATGCTCCACCGTCGTGTCGAGGAACGCCTCCTGCCAGGCGATCCCGGCGTTGTTGGCGAGCACGTCGATCCCGCCGGTGAATGCCTCGGCGGCCTCGACCATCGCCCCGACGGCGTCCGGGTCGGACACGTCGCAGACCGATCCCGCTGTGCTCCCTGCCTCCCCTGCCAGTCCGAGCTCGCGCAGCGCCGCGGTCAGGTCGTCTGCGTCGTGGCCGCAGACGTACACCCGGCAGCCCTCCTCGAGGAAGCGCCGAGCCGCGGCCAGCCCGATGCCGCTCGTACCACCGGAGACCAGCACCCCGCGCCCGGACAGGCCACGCACGGTCAGCCCTCCTCGCGCCGGAGCACGGCCTTGATGACGTCGGTGCGACCCTGCGCCAGGTCCATGAACATGCTCTCGGCGGCACTCATGGGGACGTCCGTGCCCCAGCCGAGGTCAACGTGGGACGACAGCTCGACGGCAGCGCGGAACTCGTCGGCCGAGTAGGCGAACGAGCCGAGCACCTGCCTCTCGGACCGCACCAGGTCGTTGCCGTCGAAGGCGACGTCGGGCGAGCCGAGCCCGATCCACACGGACGTACCGCCGGGGCGCAGGTGAGCGAGCGCGGCGGTCCGCGTGACGGACAGGCCGACCGCGTCGAACGTGGTGTCGAGGACAAGGCCGTCCAGGTCGTCGAGCGAGGCCACGGTCGTCGCACCGAGGCGTGCCGCAACGGCCCTGCGGTCCGGGGAGGGGTCGGCGACGACCACCTCGCCGCTGCCGTGGTGCCGGGCCACGAGCAGGCAGACCAGGCCGATGGACCCGGCGCCGACGATCGCGACTGTGCCGCACCCGCCGCCCCCGCCGGCCCCGCCGGCCCGTACGCCCAGGCCCCAGGCGTGCACAGCGTTGGCCAGCGGCTCGATCAGGGCCGCCTCGGTCCAGCTCACGGAGTCGGGAAGCACGTGCAGCGCGCCGCGAGGGACGGCGACGGCCTCGGCGAAGCCACCGGGGCGATGGACGCCCATCAGCTGACGTCGTTCGCAGATCTGGGCCGAGCCGCGCACGCAGGCGGCGCAGGTGCCACAGGTGACGAGCGGGTTCACGACGACCCGGGTGCCGCCGTCGGCGGTCCCGGCGAACTCGTGGCCCATGATCAGCGGTGGCTGCCGCATCCCGACGGAGCGGAAGCCGTGCAGCTCGCTGCCGCAGATGCCGGAGGCCTCGACGGTGACCAGCGTCTCCCCGTCGCCGGCGACCGGGTACGGCTCGTCCCGGAGCTGCACCTGTCCGGGTGCGGTGAAGACCAGCGCCTGCATCGGGACAGCATGGCCCCCGCCGGGCTCCGGCGCCCGACCATCGCCGAGATCGTGCAACGTGTAACGACCGGACCGCTGGGGGGACAGTGCTGGCATGGACGCCATCAGGAAGGACCCGAACCAGGACAGGTACGCCCTCGAGGCGACCCGCCGCAGCCTGCACGGCGTGGCCGAGAGCGTGCTGGGCGGGCACCAGTGGCGGACGACGGGCACGATCCGGCTGCTGGTGTCGCCGGCGGGGTTCCGTACCGGTCCGCTCGATGCCGAGGGTGCGTACCTTGCCGTCGAGGGCACCGACCTGGTTGTCTCGGACGGTCCGGACGGGGCGGCGCAGCGCCGGATCCCGTTGCAGGGCAGGCTCTGCGAGCTCGCTGAGCAGGCGGGCGTCTCGTTCGGCCCGCCCGAGTCGTACACCAGCACCGCGGGCAGCTCCTCCTCGGACCGGGTCCGGGTGGACGCCCACGCCGCCCTGCTGATCACGCGGGCCTTCGAGCTCGGTGACCAGGCCCTGCGCACGTTCGCGTCGAAGCACCCGGGCGGCGACGCAGCCGTACCAGTGCTGTGGCCGGAGCACTTCGACCTGGGCATCGCCCTGGACGAGGTCAACTACGGCGTCTCGGCGGGGGACGACGCCATCCCCGAGCCGTACGCGTACGTCGGCCCCTGGCGGCAGCGCCGCGGACCGTTCTGGGACCAGCCCTTCGGTGCCACGTGCCGCGTCCAGGACCTGGCCGTCGCCGCCGACCTGGTGACGTTCTTCGAGCGCGGGCGCACGCAGGCAAGCACCGACCCGGCCGCCTGACCCCCGCCTGACCCCCTCCCGAAACGACGTAGGAGACAGACCGTGCACCCCGACCTCGTCCCCGGCGGGCGGCTGCCCGACCTGGAGTTGCCCGACCACTCCGGCATCACCCGGACCCTGACCGAGCTCGCCGAGGGGGACCCGCTGGTCGTCCAGTTCTTCCGCGGCTGGTGGTGCCCGAAGGAGCAGTCCGCGATGCGGGCGCTGGTCCGGCTGCAGAGTGAGGCCGAGGTCGCGTACACCCGCTTCGTCTCCATCAGCATCGACGAGCCGGTGGCGCTCTCGGCGTTCCGGGCCGGGCTCGGCGCGCGGTGGACCTTCCTCAGCGACAGCGAGCGCCGCTACCAGGAGCAGCTCGGGCTGCGCGAGACGACCGACACGCTGTACCGCCCGTACGTCCCGACGGTCTTCACCGTCTACCCCGACCTGCGCATCCACAACGTCTACAACGGGTACTGGTACTGGGGCCGGCCGTCCAACGAGGACCTGCGCCAGGACCTGCGCGCGATCACCCGGGAGCTGCGGAGCGACTGGGCGGTCGGCTCGTGAGCTGGTGCTGGTTCGCCGTGGTCGACGAGGCGAAGGTATCCGGTGCGCTGGCCAGTGCTGCTGCGTACGACCTCGACGGTCGCTCGGCCGGTCTCCTTGCCGCCTGGCCGTCCAGCCGCAAGCCCGTGCCGCACGCGGTCCGGATGGACGCCCGTGTCGTCGACGCCGAAGGTGCCGCAGCCTGGGTCTCGCTGGTCGAGGTAGCCGCTGACCGCGCGCCCCTGTTCGACGACCCGGCAGTGTCCGGCGCCTTGCGCGCGGTGCTCTCCGGCCGACGACTCGACGCCGTCACCACCTTCGTACGGGACTCCTCGCGGTTCGCCGGATCGCTGAGCGTGAGCCGTACCGACGGTACCGAGCTGGGGGTGCTGCGCGACGACCCCTTCGCGCGGATCCGCCCGGCGAGACTGCTCCGGGTGGAGGCTGGCCTGCTGGGTAGTGTCCCGCCACCACCTGGACCCGTGATCCAGCGCTACGCCGGCCAGCCCTGGCCCGCGGCCGGCTTCTGATCTGAAGGAGACTGACATGGACGAGTTCGACGTCATCGTGATCGGCGCCGGACCGACCGGCGAGAACGCGGCCGGCCGGGTCGCCGACGGTGGCCTCACGGCCGCGATCGTGGAGCGCGAGCTGATCGGCGGGGAGTGCTCGTACTGGGGTTGCATCCCGAGCAAGACGTTGCTGCGCCCCGGCGACGTGCTGGCCGCCGCGCGCCGGGTCCCGGGCGCGGCCGAGGCGGTGACGGGGTCGATCGACGTCGAGGCCGCGTTCGCGCAGCGTGACTACATGACCAGCAGCTGGGACGACGCAGGGCAGGTCCCCTGGCTGGAGGAGAAGAAGATCGAGCTGCTGCGAGGCATCGGACGGATCACCGGCGCCCGTACCGTCCAGGTGACCGCGGCTGACGGCTCGGTCCGGACCATCACCGCCGGCAAGGCCGTGGTGCTCGCCACGGGTACGTCCGCGCTCGTGCCTCCGATCCCGGGCCTGGCCGAGGCGCACGGCTGGGACAACCGCGGCATCACCTCGGCCAAGCAGCTGCCCCGACGGCTGCTGGTCCTGGGCGGTGGGGCGATCGGGGCCGAGATGGCGCAGGGGTTCAAGCGGCTCGGCAGCGAGGAGGTCACTGTCGTCGAGGGCGCCGACCGGCTGCTCGCCCGCGAGGAACCCTTTGCCGGCCTCGAGGTTCGCGCAGCGTTCGAGGCCGAGGGGATCGCGGTCGTCACCGGCGTCGCCATGACGGCCGTCTCCCGCGAGGGGGCCGGCGGTCCTGTCACGGCGACGCTCGCCGACGGCCGCACCATCGTCGCCGACGAGATCCTGGTCGCCGTCGGACGACGTCCCGCCACGTCCGACGTCGGCCTCGAGACGGTGGGGCTCACTCCGGGCCGGCCGGTCGAGGTCGACGACTCGTTGCGCGCGGTCGGTGTCGACGGCGACTGGCTCTATGCGGTGGGCGACTGCAACGGCCGCGCCCTGCTCACCCATGTCGGCAAGTACCAGGCCCGCATCGCAGGTGACGTGATCCTGGGCAAGGACGTGCGCGACGAGGTCAGCCGCGACATCGTGCCCCGCGTGACGTTCACCGACCCGCAGGTGTGCGCGGTCGGCCTCACCGAGGCGCAGGCCCGCGAGCGCGGCATCGGCATCCGCACTGTGTCGACGCCGACCGGAGGCGTGGCCGGGGCCTACACGCAGGGCAACGGCATCAGTGGCACCAGCATGCTCGTGGTCGAGGAGGCTACCGGGCTCGTCGTCGGTGCGACCTTCACCGGTCCCGGCGTCGCGGAGCTGTTGCACTCGGCGACCGTCGCGATTGCAGGCAAGGTCCCCGTCGAGCGGCTCTGGCACGCGGTCCCGTCGTTCCCGACGCTCAGCGAGGTCTGGCTCCGACTGCTCGAGTCGTACGGGCTCTGACGGTGCGGGGATGGGTGAGCGCTGATGCCTGACGTCTCGTTCGGGAACCTGCTGGTGATCTGCGTCATCGCGGTGCTGGCGCCCCTGGTCATCGGGTACGCGCCGCGTCTGCGGGTCCCGGCCGTCGTCGTGGAGATCGTGGCCGGTGTGGTTGTCGGCCCGTCGGTGCTCGGATGGGTGCACCTCGACCTGCCGGTCCAGATCTTGGCGCTCGTCGGGCTGGCCTTCCTGCTCTTCCTGACAGGTCTCGAGATCGACCTGCGCCAGCTCGGCGGCGTGAACCTGCGGGGGTCCGTCCTCGGCTACCTGACGACGGCTGTGCTGGGGCTGGCCTTCGGCGCGGCCTTCTCGGCGGCGGGGCTGGTGCAGTCGCCGCTGCTGTTCGCGGTCACGCTCTCGGCCACCTCGCTCGGTCTGGTCGTACCGGTCCTGAAGGACGCCCGTCAGCTGGACACGGCTGTCGGCCAGACCGCGATCTCGGCCGCGACCGTCGCCGACTTCTCCGCGATCGTGCTGCTGTCGCTGCTGTTCTCGACCTCGGGCGGCAGCGCAGGGGGCAAGGTCGTGCTGCTGATCGCGTTCGGGATCTTCGTCGTGGCCACGGCCCTGCTTGCCGGGCGGGCCAGCCGCTCGATGTCGCTAGGCGGTGTCCTGGACCGGTTGCAGGACACCACGGCGCAGATCCGGGTACGCATGGCGGTGGTGCTGCTCGTGGCCTTCGTCGCGCTGGCGGAACGGTTCGGGCTGGAAAGCATCCTCGGTGCCTTCCTCGCCGGGGCGATCGTCTCGTTGATCGACCGCGACTCCGCGTCGCACCCGCACTTCAGGCTCAAGCTCGAGGCGATCGGGTTCGGCTTCGTGATCCCGGTGTTCTTCGTCGCGAGCGGGGTGCGGCTGGACCTGCGCGCGCTCTTCGAGCAACCCTCGGCGTTGCTCCGGGTGCCGCTGTTCCTGCTCGCCCTGCTGATCGTCCGTGGCGTGCCCGCGCTCTGGTTCGTCTCTGCGCTGGGGCGACGCAAGACCCTGGCGGTCGGCCTGCTGCAGGCGACCTCGCTGCCGTTCATCGTGACCGCGAGCCAGATCGGCGTGCTCACGGGCCGGATGTCGGCGGTCACGGCGACCGCCCTCGTCTGCGCCGGGCTGCTCTCGGTCCTGGTGTTCCCCTCGCTCGCGCTGGCCCTGCTCAAGGACGCGGCGGGAGTGGACGTGACCGGGTCCAGACAGCCCTCATCCTGATCAACGGTTCAGTTCTCCGGTAGTTTGCCGTCATGGCGATCGGGACGGAGAGCTCGGTACGACGGGTGGCGGTCGTCGGCGCCGGCTTCGCGGGGCTGCGGGCGGCGCACCAGCTCGCCGCCGCGGGCATCGAGGTCACGGTGCTGGACGCACGGGACCGGGTGGGCGGCAGGGTCTGGTCGGTCTTCCCCTTCGGCGTGTCTGCCGGCTCCGTCGATGGTGGCGCGCGCGTGGAGCGCGGCGCCGAGTACGTGCTGCCGGGCAACGACACGGTCGAGCGGGTGGTCGCCGAGCTGGGCCTGGAGCTGGTCACGACCGGCATGAGTTACGGCGTACGCGAGCCGCGTGGCGGTGCCCCGACCTCGGTGCCGGCGATCCGGGCCGCGGCGCTGGCCACCGTCCAGATCCTGCTCGCCGAGCCCGCCCTGGCCGGGCGGCTCAGCGCGGCCGAGCTGTTCGACCGGGCGGTCGACTCCGGCGTGGACCCGGCAGCTGTTGCCGCGCTCCGCTCGCGGGCCGAGGCCACGAACGGGGCTCGGGCCGAGCTGCTTGCCGCCGGGGTCCTGGCCGACCTGGACCAGGGCACGCTGGCCACGCCGAGCCGGCGGGTCGGCGGGGGCAACCAGCAGGTCGCGCACCGGCTCGCTGCGGCGCTGGGCGACGCGGTCAGGCTCGGGCACGTGGTCGAGCGGGTCGAGCCCGTCGAGTCAGGGGT
>JANMWN010000090.1:0-4590 GCA_031394045.1 Sporichthyaceae bacterium | reverse complement strand
CCGCGCCCGAGTCGCGAGCGGTTGTCACCCTCCGGTCTTCGTACGGGCTGTACATCGACGGCGTCTTCGTGGACCCGGTCGTCGGCGGCTCGTTCAAGACGACGAACCCGGCCACCGAGGAGGTCCTCGCCGAGGTCTCCGAGGCCAGCGCCGCCGACGTCGACCTCGCCGTCAAGGCGGCCCGCCGGGCGTACACGCGCACGTGGAGCAAGCTCCCCGGACCCGAGCGCGGCAAGTACCTCTTCCGGATCGCGCGCATCATCCAGGAGCGCTCGCGCGAGCTCGCGGTGCTGGAGACGCTCGACAACGGAAAGCCCATCAAGGAGTCGCGCGACGTCGACATCCCCTTGGTGGCGGCCTACTTCTTCCACTACGCGGGGTGGGCCGACAAGCTCGACCACGCCGGCTACGGTCCCGGCCCCAAGGCGCTCGGCGTCTGCGCGCAGGTCATCCCGTGGAACTTCCCGCTGCTGATGCTGGCCTGGAAGATCGCCCCTGCCCTCGCAGCCGGCAACACCGTGGTGCTCAAGCCGGCCGAGACGACCCCGCTGACCGCTCTGCTGTTCGCCGAGATCTGCCAGCAGGCCGAGCTGCCCCCTGGCGTGGTCAACATCGTGACCGGTGCGGGCGCGACCGGGCAGACCCTGGTCGAGCACCCGGCCGTCGACAAGGTGGCGTTCACCGGCTCGACCGAGGTCGGCAAGCAGATCGCCCGCGCCGTCGCGGGCTCGGCCAAGAAGGTCACCCTCGAGCTCGGCGGCAAGGCCGCCAACATCGTCTTCGACGACGCGCCGATCGACCAGGCGGTCGAGGGCATCATCCGGGGCGTGTTCTTCAACCAGGGCCACGTCTGCTGCGCAGGCACCCGCCTGCTGGTGCAGGAGTCGGTAGCCGACGAGGTGCTGCGCAAGCTGAAGCGGCGCATGGGCACGCTCCGTCTCGGCGACCCGCTCGACAAGAACACCGACATCGGGGCGATCAACTCGGCGACCCAGCTGCAGCGGATCCGCGACCTGGTGGCCGTCGGGGACGCCGAGGGGGCCCAGCGCTGGTCGCCGGCCTGCGAGCTGCCCGAGCAGGGGTACTGGTTCGCGCCGACCATCTTCACCGGGGTCACCCAGGCGCACCGGGTCGCCCGCGAGGAGATCTTCGGCCCGGTGCTGTCGGTGCTCACCTTCCGTACCCCGAAGGAGGCGCTCGAGAAGGCCAACAACACCCCGTACGGGCTGTCGGCAGGGGTGTGGACCGAGAAGGGCTCGCGGATCCTGTGGATGGCCCAGCACCTGCGGGCCGGCGTGGTCTGGGCGAACACCTTCAACAACTTCGATCCTGCGTCGCCGTTCGGTGGCTACAAGGAGTCGGGTTACGGCCGCGAGGGCGGCCGCCACGGTCTGGAGGCCTACCTCGATGTCTGACCGTCTCGACGTGCGCAAGACGTACAAGCTCTACATCGGCGGCAGGTTCCCGCGCTCGGAGAGCGGGCGGTCGTACGAGGTGACCGACAGCAAGGGCCACTTCCTCGCCAACCCGGCGCTCGCCTCGCGCAAGGACGCGCGTGACGCGGTCGTCGCGGCCAGGGCCGCCTTCGCGGGCTGGTCCGGCGCCACGGCGTACAACCGGGGGCAGGTGCTGTACCGCGTCGCCGAGGTGATGGAGGGCCGCCGCGAGCAGTTCGCCACCGAGGTCGCGGCCGCCGAGGGCGTCACCCGGCGCAAGGCCGACTTGCTGGTCGACACGGCGATCGACCGTTGGGTCTGGTATGCGGGCTGGACCGACAAGCTGGCCCAGGTGGTCGGCGGGTCCAACCCGGTCGCGGGGCCGTACTTCAACTTCTCCGTACCCGAGCCGACGGGCGTGGTCGCGATCATCGCGCCGCAGCGGTCCTCGCTGCTGGGCCTGGTGTCGGTGCTCGCCCCGGTGGTCGCGACCGGCAACACCGCTGTCCTGGTCGCCTCGCGGACGATGCCCCTGCCGGCGGTGACGCTGAGCGAGGTGCTCGCGACCTCTGACGTCCCCGGCGGCGTGGTCAACATCCTGACCGGCGCGCCGTGGGAGATGGCCCCGTGGCTCGCCTCGCACATGGACGTCAACGCGATCGACCTGGCCGGCTCCGGGCTGGACGGCGTCGACCTCGAGGTGGCCGCGGCGGACAACCTGAAGCGGGTCCGCCGCCCGGTGGACGCCGACCACGACTGGCTCGACGAGCCCGGGATCGAGCGGCTCACGGCCTTCCTCGAGACCAAGACCGTCTGGCACCCCGTCGGCCTATGACGCCGTCGCTACCGCTCCCTAGGCTCCACGAGGCCGTGCGCGAGCTGCGCCGCCGCGCTCGGGCGGCTGCGCTGAGCAGTGAATATGAGGACGGGTGGGACGAATGGGCCGCCTCGGGCGAGGCAGACGCGTGGAACGCGACGGTCGGCGACGGCCTGGCCCGATAGTGGGGCCGTTGCCGCCGCGGGGTCTCGTGTCCGGGTCAGGGAGCGCCGGGGCGCACGGTGGCCCGGACCCGACGACGCGGCGTCTCAGCCGAGGGCGGCGTACCCCGGCTTGATCACGTCGTCGATGAGCGCGAGCCGTTCGTCGAAGGGGATGAACGCCGACTTCATCGCGTTGACCGTGAACCACTGCAGCTCCGGCAGCCCGTACCCGAACGCCTCGGACAGCAGCGTCATCTCGCGCGACATCGACGTACCGCTCATCAGCCGGTTGTCCGTGTTGATCGTCACGCGGAACTTCAGCCGGGCCAGCAGGCCGATCGGGTGCTCGGCCATCGACGTGGCGGCGCCGGTCTGCAGGTTCGACGAGGGGCACATCTCCAGGGGCACCCGCTTGTCGCGTACGTACGCAGCCAGCCGCCCGAGCGTGACCGCACCGTCGGGGGCCACCTCGACGTCGTCGATGATGCGTACGCCGTGCCCGAGCCGGTCGGCCCCGCACCACTGCAGCGCCTCCCAGATCGACGGCAGTCCGAAGGCCTCGCCCGCGTGGATCGTGAAGTGGGCGTTCTCGCGGCGCAGGTACTCGAAGGCGTCCAGGTGGCGGGTCGGCGGGAAGCCGGCCTCGGCGCCGGCGATGTCGAACCCGACCACGCCGAGGTCGCGGTACTGCACGACCAGCTCCGCGATCTCGCGGGAGCGGGCCGCGTGCCGCATCGCCGTGAGCAGGGTGCCGACCCGGATCCGGTGCCCGGCGGCGGCGGCCAGCTGCTCGCCCTCCCGAAAGCCCGCCTGGACCGCCTCCACGACCGCGGGGAGCGACAGCCCGCGCTCGACGTGCAGCTCGGGGGCGAACCGGATCTCGGCGTAGACCACTCCGTCGGCCGCGAGGTCCTGCGCGCACTCGGACGCGACCCGGGTCAGCGCGGCGGTCGTCTGCATGACCCCGACCGTGTGCGTGAAGGTGTCCAGGTATCGCTCGAGGGAGCCCGAGCTGCACGCCTCCACGAACCAGGCGCCGAGCGCGGCGTGGTCCGTGGTGGGCAGCCCGTCGTAGCCCTGCTCGACCGCCAGGTCGACGATCGTCTGCGGCCGCAGACCCCCGTCCAGGTGATCGTGGAGGACGACCTTGGGTACCAGCTCGACGGGCGCTGCGAAGTTGGTCACGATGGCGAGGCTAGCGCGCTCAACCCCGCGCGCTCATCGGCCGATGAAAGCCTCATGCGACCCCCCCCTGGTGACGACACCAGGATCATCCGCCCAGCGGCTGTCCTGGACCAGCGCACGGCTTCCCGTGTACTGGCAGAGCTCGAACGGCTCGACGTCGCGCGCGGAGGGATCTGGAACGCCACCTCGTCGCTCTGGCAGCGCTACGACCAGCCCTGGGACGGCCTCGGCGGCGCCCGCGGCGGCGCCCAGCTGATCGGCTCGATCGCGGTCATGTACGACGCGCCGAACCGGCACCAGATCACGATCTACAAGGTCACCGTCTCCGCGTACGGGCTCACGCTCGGGTGGAGCGTCGAGGCCCTGTGCGACGACGCACTCTCCTGGGTCGGCCTCTCGCTCGAGAGCTGCCCCCGCGCGGAGCTCGCTGCTCCGCCCACGAACGACCCGTTCAAGCGGGCCGCCACCGCTCCCTGAGCCCGATTCGCAGGCAGGGCAGTCGGGCCCAGGGCGCGTGGTACGCACTCTTCCCTCGCGGGTGCCCGCTGGTCAGTTGCTGATGCGGTCGATCACCAGGGGAAGCTGGTCCAGCGTCCCGCCGACCGCGTAGCCCCCCTCGAGGGCATCCAGGGCCCGCTCGAACCGCTCCGGATCGTCCGCGTGCAGGGTCAATAGGGGCTCCCCGGTACGTACGACGTCGCCCGGCTTGGCGTGCATGACGACGCCGGCCCCGAAGGACACCGGGTCCTCCTTGCGGGCCCGCCCGGCACCCAGCCGCCAGGCCGCGATGCCCACCGCCAGCGCGTCCAGCCGGGTCAGCACGCCGGAGGCCGGGGCGACCACCACGTGCGACTCCCGCGCGGCCGGCAGGGCCGCCGACGGGTCTCCGCCCTGCGCGCCGATCATCCGGCGCCACGCGTCCATCGCGGAGCCGTCCGCCAGCCGGTCGGCCGGGTCCACCCCGGTCAGCCCGGCCGCACCGAGCATC
>JANMWN010000020.1:0-16066 GCA_031394045.1 Sporichthyaceae bacterium | reverse complement strand
GGCGTCGCGAGGTGGAACGTGTCGGTCCACGGCCGGGCCAGCCCCCGGCGTAGCCAGGCGTCGGTGACCTCGGTGAACGCCGGGTCGCGCGCGGTGAAGTAGGACGCACCGAGGTCGATCGGCCGGCCGTCGACGGTGCGGACCGCCAGCCGACCGCCGATCCGATGGCCGCGGTCGTAGACGGTGACGGCTCGGCCTGCGGCTCGGAGCTCGCGGGCGCAGGCGACGCCCGCGATCCCGGCGCCGACGACGACCACTCTGCTCGAGTCGGCACCGTGGTCGCCGGCCGGCTGGTCGGGCGGGGGCACGATCAGTCGGCGAGCGTGTCGGCGGCCAGCACGGAGCTGTCGCGCAGGAAGGACTCGCAGCGCTCGGCCTCGCCGATCTCGCCGATCGAGCGGGCGGCTCGGCCCAGCGCGTGCAGGCAGCGCAGGAAGCCACGGTTGGGGGCGTGCTCCCACGGGACCGGGCCGTGCCCCTTCCACCCTGCACGGCGCAGCTGGTCCAGCCCGCGGTGGTAGCCGGTGCGGGCGTACGCGTACGACTCGATCACCGCGCCGCGTGCGTACGCCTGGTCGGCGAGCTCGGCCCAGGCGAGCGAGAGCTCAGGGTTGTCGGCGGCGACCACGGCGGCCGGCGTACCCGCCTCCAGCTCTGTGCGCGGCTCCGGGTAGTCGGGCAGCAGGGTGGGCGGAGGGCCAGCCATCAGGTTCTCAAAGCTCATACCCCGCATCCTCCCCCACCTCCTGCCCGCCCGCCCCCACGCCCGCCCGCCCGCCCGCAACCTGCGGCCATAGGCTCGCCTCACGCTTCTTTGGCCGAAACCGACGCAAGTTGGCCGGGAGGCGGGCACGTCAGCACCGGTATGAACCAACCGGCGGTGGCGGCTACCCCTGTGGACAACCGATTTCGTCCACAGGGGGCATGATCGATCGGTCCGACGGTGCACCGGACGGGCACGCTGCCGAGATGCACCCCCAGCTCATGTCGAGCGCCGTCGCGCAGGGCGGCGTGTTCACAGTCCAGCAGGCTCGGGACGCGGGGTACACCGACGACGAGATGCGCGCGCGGCTGGGCTCAGGTCGTTGGATCCGGGTACGCCATGGGATCTACCGACCGGCCGGGGTCGTCGACGAGTTCCGGCTGGCGACGGCCGCCGCACTGCTGGCCTGCGCTCGGTCGGACCCGGTGGCCAGCCATCGATCTGCCGCCGTCCTGCTCGACCTGCCGTTGCTGGACAGACCGCGCGTGCCCGAGCTCACGCTTGCCGAACGATCCGCCACGACGTCGGTCAAGGGGTGCGTCATCCACCGGGAGCGGGTGCCAGCGGGGGAACGCGTGGCGACGCAGGGCATTCGAGGCACGAACGCAGCACGAACCGTGGTCGACCTGGCCCGGACGCTGTCGTTCGCCGAAGCGGTGGTGGTCGCTGACGCAGCACTCGGCGCCGTCCTGGCCACCCCGCAACAGCTGGCAGCGGCCGCGGCCGCGGTCCGTGGCCGCCCGACGTACGCACGGATCCAGCGGGTGCTCGACTTCTCGACCGATCGTTCGGCATCGCCGGGAGAGTCACTGGCACGCACCATGTTCGCCCAGCACGGCCTCCCTGCTCCCCTTCTCGCGCAGCCGATCATCGTGGGCGGCTTGGTGATCGCCGAGGTCGAGTTCCTCTGGCAGGAGATGCGCACGATCGGCGAGTTCGACGGCCGGGTCAAGTACCTACCCGGAAACGACCGCGGCGACGAGGTCCTCTGGCAGGAGAAACTGAGGGAGGAGCGGCTGCGCGAAGCAGGCTTCGAGGTCGTGCGCATGACGTGGGCGCAGGTGACCCGGGAACCCCACGAGACGTGCCGACGCATTCGCGCAGCCTTTGGCCGGCAGCAGCGCACTCTCGCGGCTGGCTGAAACCGGTGTTGGCTGGCCCGCCTCCGGGCCAACCCGCATCGGTTTCGGCCAAAAACTGGCGGGGGAGCAGGGCTAGGCGATGCGGGTGCCGGTGGAGCGCAGGTCCTCGCAGGCCTTGACGATGCGGGCGGCCATACCCGCTTCGGCGGCCTTGCCGTACGCCCGCGGGTCGTACAGCTTCTTGTTGCCGACCTCGCCGTCGACCTTGAGCACGCCCGAGTAGTTGCTGAACATGTGGTCGGCGATCGGCCGGGTGAACGCGTACTGGGTGTCGGTGTCGATGTTCATCTTGACCACGCCGTAGTCGAGCGCCTCGCGGATCTCCGAGAGCAGCGAGCCGGAGCCGCCGTGGAAGACCAGGTCGAACGGCTGCGAGCCGGCCGGCAGGTTGTGCTTCGTGACGACCGCCTCCTGCAGCTCGGCGAGGATGGACGGGCGGAGCACGACGTTGCCGGGCTTGTACACGCCGTGCACGTTGCCGAACGTCGCCGCCAGCATGTACCGGCCACGCTCGCCGAGCCCCAGCTTCTCGGCGGTGGCGATGGCGTCCTCGGGGGTCGAGTACAGCTTGGCATCGTGCTTGGCCTCGACGCCGTCCTCCTCGCCCCCGACGACGCCGATCTCGAGCTCCAAGACGATGTGCGCACGGTGACACTTGTCGAGCATCTCCGCAGCGACGTCGAGGTTCTCCGCGAGCCCGACCGCCGATCCGTCCCACATGTGCGACTGGAACAGCGGCGCCTCGCCGCGCGCCACCCGCTCGAGGCTGATGTCGACCAGCGGCCGCATGAACCCGTCGAGCTTGTTGGCGGGGCAGTGGTCGGTGTGCAGCGCGATGTTCACGTCGTACTTGGCCGCCACGACGTGCGCGAACTCGGCCAGCGCCGACGCCCCGAGCACCATGTCCTTGACCAGCTGGCCGGAGGCAAACTCGGCGCCGCCCCACGACACCTGCACGATGCCGTCGCTGCCGGCCTCGGCGAAGCCACGGATCGCCGCGACGATGGTCTGCGACGAGGTGCAGTTGATCGCCGGGTACGCGAAGTGGCCGGCCTTGGCCCGGTCGAGCATCTCGTCGTAGACCTCGGGGGAGGCGATCGGCATGGCACTGCTCCTTCATTCTGCACAAGCATCGGCTTCGGCGGACGGAACGCAGAGCACGCACGGGAACGCACGGGAACGCTCGGCCATCCTTTCAGGATGGGGCGGCCGGGGGAAACTGGCCGAACCCGTGGCGGCGTACCCACGCGTGCATGGCGATCGCGGCAGCGGCACCCGCGTTGATCGAGCGGGTCGAGCCGTACTGCGCGATCGAGAGCACGTCGGCACAGGCCGCGCGGGCGGTGGCCGACAACCCAGGCCCTTCCTGGCCGAACAGCAGCACGCAGGCGCGCGGCAGGTCGTACGTCTCGAGCGCGACCGCGCCGGGCAGGTTGTCGACACCGAGCAGGGGCAGCCCCGCGTCGCGGGCCCAGGTCACGAGGTCGGCGACCTGCGGGTGGTGGTGCACGTGCTGGTACCGGTCGGTCACCATCGCCCCCCGCCGGTTCCAGCGGCGTTCCCCCACGACGTGCACGGCGGCCGCGTTGAAGGCGTTGGCGGTACGCACGACCGAGCCGATGTTGAAGTCGTGCGACCAGTTCTCGACCGCGACGTGGAACGGGTGCCGGTGCGTGTCGAGGTCGGCGACGACCGCCGCGAGCCGCCAGTACCGGTAGCGGTCAACCACGTTGCGCCGGTCGCCGTCCGCCAGCAGCACCGGGTCCAGGCCAGGGTCGTCGGGCCAGGGCCCAACCCACGGGCCCACACCGACCTCGGCCGGCCCTTCGTCCTCGGCACGCGGCTCGGTCACGGAGGCAGCCTGCCACGCTCGCAGCCCTTTGCCCGGCGCTAGCGTGCGGGCCCGTACGATCTTGCGGTGATCTCCCTCGCCAGCGTGACCTTGAGTCCCAACAGCCTGCTCGCATCGTTCGGCCTGCTTGGGCTGCTGACGATCATCTTTGCCGAGTGCGGGCTGCTGGTCGGGTTCTTCCTCCCGGGGGACACGCTGCTCTTCGCCGCCGGGGTGCTGGTGGCCAACGACAGCAAGCTGCTGCCGTCGAACATCGCGCTGGTCTGCGTGCTCGTCTCCATCGCCGCGATCGCCGGCAACATCGTCGGCTACGAGATCGGACGGGCGGCCGGGCCGTCGGTGTTCAGCCGGCCCGAGTCGCGGTTCTTCCGGCCCGAGCACGTCGAGCGTACGAACGCCTTCTTCACCCGGTTCGGCGGCGTCGCGATCGTGCTGGCCCGGTTCGTACCCATCGTGCGTACGTTCATCACTGTGCTGGCCGGCGTGGCCAAGATGGACCGGCGGGCCTACATCCTCTTCTCGGTGATCGGCGGCGCGCTGTGGGGCACCACGATCACACTGCTCGGCTTCTCGCTCGGTCAGGTCGCGTTCCTGCGCGACCACCTCGACCTGATCATCGTCGGCGCCGTGCTGTTCTCGGTGCTCTCGGTCGGCGCCGAGCTGTTCCGGCGCCAGCGCGGGGCCAACGAGAAGCAGCGCTAGAAGCTGACGGTCGGCGTGGCCCTGACCTCGGGGTCGTCGGCGGTGAAGTACTCCGCCTGCTTGAAGCCGAAGCTCTTGGCGATGAGCGACGATGGGAACGCCTCGACCCGCGTGTTGAGCGCGCGGACGTTGCCGTTGTAGAAGCGCCGGCCCGCGGCGATCCGGTCCTCGGTCTCGGCCAGCTGACGCTGGAGGTCGAGGAAGTTGGTGCTGGCCTTGAGGTCCGGGTACGACTCGGCGACCGCGAAGAGCTGCCGCAAAGCGCCGGACAGCACATTCTCCTGAGCGGCCTGCGCGGCGGGCCCAGTGCCCGCGGAAGCCGCAGCGGCGCGCGCGGCGGTCACCGCCTCGAGGGTCTGGCGCTCGTGCGCGGCGTAGCCCTTGACCGTCTCGACCAGGTTGGGGACCAGGTCATGGCGACGGGTGAGCTCGACGTCGATCTGGCGCCAGGACTCCTGCACGAGGTTGCGCTGGCGGACGAACCGGTTGTACGACGCGATCGTGGCCAGAGCCACGAGGACGACGACACCGACGACGATCCAGAACCCGATCACGACAGGCTGCCTTCCGCAGGGGGTACCGAGCCAGGGGTGCTATTGGGGCCAGTTGGGCCGTTTGGGCCATCGACACCGTTTGGGCCATCGACACCATTGTCGCGCCAGACGAAGCTCGGGATGCCATCCACCACACCGTTGAGCGTAGCGAGCTTGGCGAGCAGGTCCACCGGCTCGAGGCGGCCGCTGGACCACGAGACGAGGTCAGACCCCTCGATCCGCCAGGCCAGCCCGGCGGCCCTGAGCATGGTCTCCATCGTCCGCGGGGTCAGCACGTCGGACGCGAACTTGGGGTTGCGGGCGGTGACCTTGAAGCGCCGGTTGAAGTCCTCGCTCTCCAGCTCGATCCCGGCGCCGATCCCGACCGCCGCGGCAGCTCGGGTGAGGAAGTTGTCCGGGGTGACCTGGAGCCCAGGCAGCCAGGCCGGCAGGGCGACGGCGACGACGGTGTACCGGTGCGTGGTCCGCTCGCGGTTGCCCTTGCCGTCCGTGGTCTCGGTGTCATAGGTGTAGTCGAAGCCGGTGAACGGGCGGCTGTGCGAGGTACCGGCCAGGACGTTGCGGGCCGTCCGCCGGTCGCCCTGGCCGAACGGGGTGCCGTTCCAGCGCACCGTGAGCGCGTCGTCCGCGGCGGCGTAGCTCCATCGGTTGGAGGCGGCGAACGCGGCGAGAGCCTGACGGCGCTTGCCCTCCTGGACGTACGAGTAGACCGCGACGGCGATCACGCCGGCGATCAGCAGGACGACGAGGAGCGGCGCGATGCTCATACCCGAAATCTCGGCATCATCGGCGCCGAACTACAGGCCGAGGTCGAGCAGGGAGTACGCCGTGCGGTAGGGCAGGCCGGCCTCGGCGATGGCCGGTGCGGCGCCGCGCTCGACGATGACCGCCACGCCCACGACCTCGGCGCCCGCCGCACGCAGCGCCTCGACCGCGGTGAGCACTGAACCTCCGGTCGTGGAGGTGTCCTCGACGGCGAGCACCCGGCGGCCGGCGACGTCCGGCCCCTCGATCCGGCGCTGCAGCCCGTGCGCCTTGCCCTCCTTGCGTACGACGAAGGCATCAAGCCGCCGCCCGCGGGCGGCCGCAGCGTGCAGCATCGCGGCGGCGACCGGGTCGGCGCCCAGCGTCAGCCCGCCAACAGCGTCGAATTCGAGGTCGGCGGTCGCGTCCAGCATGACCTGGCCGACGAGCGGCGCGGCGTCGGCGTCGAGAGTGATCCGGCGCAGGTCGACGTAGTAGTCGGCCTCTCGCCCGGAGGACAGGATGACGCGACCGTGCACGACCGCTTTGGACTTGATCTGCTCGAGGAGGTCGTCGCGGGGGTTCATGGCGGCGAGCCTAGGGCAGGCTGAGCAGGTGATCCCGCACACCCTCGTCCTGCTGCACTCCCCGCTGACGACCGCCGCCGCGTGGGGCGCCCTGCCCGACCGGCTGCGCGACCTAGGCGTACCGGTCGCGGTCGTCGACGTGAGCACCGACGACGGCGCGCCGTACGCCACCCGGTACGTCGGCGCCGCCGCGCTGCAGCTCGCCGCGACGCCGGCGGACCCGGTCGTGTTGGTCGGGCACAGCGGCGCGGGGCCGCTCCTCCCGCAGGTCGGGTTCGCGCTGCGCGCCGCCCGCCGGGTCGTCGGCGGGTACGTATTCCTCGACGCCGGCCTGCCGCGGGCTGGGCGTACGGCCTCGAGACTGGACCTGATGGACGCAGAGGACGAGGCCTTCGCCGCCCAGCTGCGGGGCACGCTGGAGGCAGGCGGACGGTTCCCGACCTGGACCGAGGCGGACCTGGCGCCGGACGTACCCGACGCGGGCCAGCGCGCCGCCCTGGTGGCCTCGGTGCGCCCGCGTGGCCTGGACTTCTTCACCGAGCCCCTGCCCACCTCGGTCGACTGGCCGGACGCGCCGTGCGGCGTGCTGCGTACCTCGGACGGGTACGAGCAGTCGGCGCGGCTGGGGCGTGGGCGGGGCTGGCCGGTCGTGAGCCGCGACCTTGGGCACTTCGCCGCGCTGGCGGCACCGGTCGAGACCGCCGAGGCGCTGGTCAAGCTGGTCGGGCTGCTCTGACGGCCGACAACGACGACGGTTCTAGGTCATAGATCAAACGAACTGCACTCGTTGGCTCGGACGCCGGGAGAACCTGCCTCAGCGGTGCACCGGCCTACCCCTCCAGGGGCCGGTGCACCGCCGGGCGAAGAGTCCGGGCTCACCCCCCTCGAGGAGCCCGAACTGCTCCGGAGCCACCCCTCGATGGGTCCGGAACGGGTGTCGGGCCAGCCCCCTCGGCAGGCCCGACACGCTCTTCTAGCGCTCAAGCTCCCGAAGGAGAGCGAGTGCCTGGTCGTAGTCCGCGGGCAGTGGCTCCAGCCACACCCGCGGGGGGCGGCGCGAGGCTCGCGAGAGACCCGCCACCACCAGTCGTACGTCGACGAGGTCCTTGAGCCTGGTCAGCATCGGGTTCAGGTCGTCGCCCCGAGGGACGAGCGCGGCGACGCGGCCAGAACCCAGCGCGACCAGCGACTCCCCACCGGCGAACAGCTCACGCAGGCAGTCGGCGAGCACGCAGACCCTGGCCAGCCGCTGCCACGGGTCCGTCGTCATGACGGACGCGTCGAGGATGACCAGGCCCATCGTGTCGGTCACGAGCACGTTGTCGGCGACGGCGCTGCGGTAGACCTCAGCCAGCCGGGTCCGCAGGTACGAGGTGGTGGCCAGGCCCGTCATCGCGTCCTGGCAGGAGGCGGTGCGCACGGGGTTGACCCCGGCGTCGGCCCATCCCCCGGTGAAGGCGCGGACGACCTCGAACGGCGGGGCGGTGCCGCTCACCACGGTGTAGAGGGCAGCGAGGTCGTCGAGCGCCTCGGGCAGGCCCACGCCGGCCTCGGCGCGTACCGCTCCCAGGAGCTCGGCGGGGACCGTCGCATCCCGCCCGTCTGCGACGGTCTCCGCCAGAGCATCGACGGCCGGGTCCCACCAGTCGGCCGGATGGGCCCAGTAGGCCTCGGCGCTGTGCCGTTGCCATTCCGAGCGGATGGCGGAGGCAGGTCCGCCCAGAGGGAAGAGCACGGCCAGTGTGTCGTCCGCCATGGGGTGCCTTCCTTCCGTCCGCTGCACTTCGTGCGGCCTTTGCCGCCCGTCAACAGTGATGAGACGGGGCTCCGGCTCAACCGTGACGCGAAAAAGACCGAAGAATTTGGGGAAGGTTCGGGGCCCGACCGCCGTCACGGTTCACGCCCGGCGCCGTCCCTTCTACGTGAAGTACGTCGCGCACGCTCGTGCGGCGGTATGAATCCATGCCTAACTCGGATGAAGTAGGACAGACCGCGCGCGCCCTGCACACGTACTGCTCTGAGGAGAAGCGAGCCCCCGTGACCGATCTGCCGCTCGACATCGAGCTGGCGCCGACCGAGGCGCCGGGTCCGAGCGACGCCGAGCTCATCACGGCGGTCCGCTCGGGCGACACGGCAGCGTTCGGCCCGCTCTACGACCGGCACGTGGGTGCCGCGAGGGCGCTGGCCCGCCAGCTGACCCGCGACCCCAACGAGGCCGACGACCTCGTCTCCGAAGCCTTCGCCAAGGTGCTGACCGTCGTGCAGGCCGGCGGTGGTCCCGACGTGGCCTTTCGCGCCTACCTGCTGACCGCACTGCGGCGGCACGCGTACGACCGTACGAAGCAGAACAGCCGGGTCCAGGTCTCGGACGACCTCACGCCGTACGACCCGGGCGTCCCGTTCGTCGACCCGGCCCTCGAGGGGCTCGAGCGCTCGATCGTGTCACGCGCGTACTCCTCGCTGCCCGAACGGTGGCAGACCGTCCTGTGGCACACCGAGGTCGAGGGGCTGAACCCGGCCGAGGTCGCGCCCCTGCTCGGGCTGACCGCCAACGGCGTGGCCGCACTCGCCTACCGCGCGCGCGAGGGGCTGCGCCAGGCCTACCTGCAGCAGCACCTGATGGGGCCGCTGGACTCGGACTGCCAGCCGTACTCCGACCGGCTCGGATCGTACGCCCGCGGCGGGCTGTCCAAGCGCGAGACGACTCAGGTCGAGGAGCACCTGGAGGGGTGCGAGCGCTGCCGTGCGCTGGTCCTCGAGCTCACCGACGTCAACCACGGGATGCGGGCCGTGATCGCTCCGCTGGTCCTCGGGCTCGCGGCGGCCGGCTACCTGGGCGCGGGGGCGCTGCTGGGTACGGGCGGCGCCGCGGCCGGGCACATCGCGGCCGGGCACATCGCGGCCGGGCACATCGCTGCCGGGCACATCGCGGCCGGGCACGCGGCAGCGGGGCACGCCGGCGCCGGGCACGCAGCGGCGGCGCACGGAGCAGCCGGGCACGCAGCAGCGGGTACCGGAACAGCAGGCTCGTCGGCCGCGGGATCCGCGGCGGCAGGTGCTGCAGCGGCCAGCGGCGGGATCGGCTCCGCGGCGGCAGCGGCGGCGGCGGTCGCGGGCGTGGTCGGCGGCGGCGCAGCGGCAGCTGGCATCGCAGGCGCCGGGTCCGCAGCGGCGGCCCAGAGCGGAACGTCGGGCGCAGCAGCGGCAGCCGGGGGAGGCGGCGGCCCGATGGTCGCTGCCGGAGCGGCCGGCGCTGGCGGTGCAGGCGCAGCAGCGACCGTCACGATCACCGGCGCGGCCGGGGGCGGCGGGATCTTCGGCGGCTGGCTCGCCGTAGCAGCCGCGGCAGTCATCGGCCTCGCCGGTGTGGGGATCGCGGTCGCGATCGCCACCGGCGGAGGCGACGGCACGGGCACGCCGGTCGGGAACCCGCCGGGTGCCACCGGTCCGGTCATCCCCGGTCCCGGCAGCACGTCATCCTCCGGCACCGTTCCCGGTGCCACCTCGAGCTCGTCGTCCGGTGTGCCGACAACGCGGCCGCCGATCGCAACGCAGCCCGCCGGCGGCGGGGTGCCGACAGCGACGGCGACCCCCAGCGGGAGGCCGACGCGCTCGACCAGTACGCCGTCCCCCACGTCGACGACGACGCCCAGCCCGACCTCGACGGGTACGCCGACTCCGACCGAGACACCCACCCCCACTCCGACCCCGACCGAGACACCGACCCCCACTCCGACCCCGACCGAGACACCCACCGAGACACCCACCGAGACGCCGACCCCGACCGAGACGCCGACCGAGACGCCGACCGAGTCGCCGACCGAGACCCCGACACCGACGACGCACCCGGTTCTGGTGGTCACGTACACCCCGCTCGGTGACCTGGTGCAGAGCCGGCCCGGGATCGTCGGCTTCGGCGTGAGCAACACCGGCGACGGCGACTCGGCCGCGATCTCGGCCGATGTCTTGCTGCCCTCCGGCGTGAAGTTCGTCGGCCTCGAGAGCTCCGGCAGCCCGTTCGAGAGCGGCCTGTTCCAGCAGGGCCGGTTGCTCTTCCGCGCCGCGGCAGAGCCGTGGCAATGCCTCGGTACCGAAACCGGCGCGACGTGCACGCGCTCCGGACTCACCCCTGGCTCGGCCTCTGCGGTGTACCTCGACGTCGTGGCCGACCCTGGTTCGGCCAGTGACGTCGCCCCGTCTGTCACCGTGACGTCCGGCGACCTCACGCCGGTCAGCGTGCGCGGCGACCGCGGCGTCCAGCTGGCCGGGCTCTCGGCGCGCTTCGCGACGCAGGGCCCGCTCAGGGTGACCGAGGTCGGGAACGCACTGCTCTCATGCCCGATCACGACCTCCGGCTGCGCTGACGCCCGGCTGCGCAAGGGCACCAAGATCGACGACGACCAATGGTCCATGACGGCGTACGACGGTGACAGCGACCCGACCACGACCGCGTCATCCGGCGCCACCCTCACGTTGCCGACCTCCGGCAGCGTCCGCTGGGCGGGGCTGTACTGGTCCGGCGCCTGGACCAAGGCCAGCACCGAGACGCTCAAGCTGCGCGCCCCGGGGGCCGCGGCCTACCAGACCTTCACGGCCGAGCGGGTCGACACCTCGCCCAGCCGCCAGTACTCGGCGTTCCAGGCGTACGCCGACGTGACCTCGATCGTGCAGGCAGGCGGTGCCGGTGAGTGGTGGGCCGCCGACCCGACCGTCCAGGTGGGCACGGGCAAGTACGCCGGCTGGTCGCTCGTCGTCGTCAGCGATGACCCCGGCTCGCCGACCGACCAGGTCACCGTCTTCGACGGGCTCCAGACCGTGGACGCCACGACGGGGCCGCTCACGTTCAACGTCGCGTCTCGCCCGGGTGGTCCGGCCCGCGTCGGGTCCGTGGTCTGGGAAGGCGACGCCCAGGCCTTCGGTGACTCGCTGTCGCTGGACGGCACGGTCCTGGTCCCGCAGGGCGGGCTCAAGAATTCCAACGACTTCGCCGACTCGTCCGCGAACGGGGCGATCGGGCCGACACTGACCTTCGGCACCGACGTCGACTCGTTCGTCGCGACCTTCCCGCCCGGGATCCCGACCGTGACCGTCAAGAGCACGGGCGAGACGATCTTCATCGGGGTCATGACCGTCAGCAACGGCTGAGGCCTGCTCGTCGCGAACCGTCGGGCGGGTGTGTGACACTCCCGCGCATGACGCGCGTGGTTCTCGAGATCGGCAAGAGCAGGGTGTTCGCCAGCGCGGTCGACTGGCCCGGCTGGTGCCGCGCCGGAAAAGGCGAAGAGGGTGCCCTTGATGAGTTGGCCACCTACTCGGCCCGCTACCGCGAGGTCGTCGAGGCGGCCGGGGTGAGCTTCGCCGACGCCGATGGCGACTTCGAGGTCATCGAGCGGCTGCCAGGAGACATGACGACCGACTTCGGCGCCCCGGGCGTGGTGGCTGCGGCTGACCTTGACGACCTGAAACCGTTACAGGCCAAGCGATTGGCTCTTCTCGTCACCGCGTCATGGACCGTGCTCGACCGCGTGGTCGCAGTCACTCCGGACGAGCTACGCAAGGGGCCGCGCGGGGGTGGGCGCGACCGGGACAAGATGGTCGACCATGTCCTCGGTGCCGAGGTCGCCTACGCGCGCAAGATCGGCGTACGCCACAAGCAGCCGGCCCGGCCCGGCCTGGCCGCGATCGCCGAGCTGCGCGCTGGCATCGCCGCCGCGCTCGCGGCGGCCAGGAGCGGCCGGCCCGAGCAGGACAAGGGCTGGCCACCCCGGTACGCCGCCCGCCGGATCGCCTGGCACGTGCTCGACCACGCCTGGGAGATGCAGGACCGCACCGACGCCTGACCCCGTACGCCGCAGTTGGCCGAAACCGACGCGAGTTGGCCCGGAGGTGGGCCAACAGACCCCGGTTTGAGCCAACCGCCGATCAGGCGAAGCGGAGCATGAGTGGCCTCTAGTCGCGGCCCAGCCAGCGGATCAGCCGCCAGATCACGAACAGGCCGACCAGGCCGCCGAGCACCGGCAGCGCCCGCTTGAGCACCGGAGCGCCGGCCGTGTCGAACAGGTCGATGGCCTCGGCCGAGGGACGGGCGGCACCGGAGGACGCCGGCACCGAGCCCGACCGGCTGCGCTGCGCGTCGGACAGGTCGACGACCACGTTGTCGCCGGAGTCCGCGGACGCGGCGCCGTCAGCGCCGACGGCGGCCCCCGTACCTTCGGCGGCCGCAGCGGCGGCGGCGGATGCCGGCTCGAGCTCGGCCTCGGCCTCCGGCGTACCCGCAGCGAGCTGGCCCGCGAGGCAGTCGGCGAACTGGCCGAGGATCTTGGTGCCCACCTCGACCATCACGCCGCGGCCGAACTGGGCCGGCTTGCCGGTGATGTTCAGGTCGGTGGTGACCTTGACCAACGTCGTCGCGCCCTGGTCGAGCAGGATCGTCTCGATGGTCGCGTTGGCCGTACCGGAACCACGGGACTCCTTGCCGGCCGCGTCGATGACCGCGCGGCCGCCCTCCTTGTCGCGCTCGACGAACCTGGCCACCCCGGCGTAGGTCACGGTGATCGGGCCGAGCTTGACCTTGACCCTCCCCTTGAACGTGTCGCCCTCGTAGCCGTCGAACGTCGCACCGGGCATGCAGGGGGCGATCCGCTCGACGTCCATCAGGACGTCCCACGCTTCGTCCCGGGGTACGGGTACGACGAACTCGTTCTCGAGCTTCATTCAGACTCCTGCGGCCGCTGAAACGGCCCGTCGGGTGAGGATACGGGCCAGGTGCTCACGGTAGTCGGCACCTGCGTGCAGGTCGGCCGACGGCGAGGTGCCGTCGGCGGCGTGGGCAGCCGCGGCGGCCACAGCGGCTGCTGAGGCGTCGGCCCCCGCGAGCGCGCTCTCCGTCGCCGTCGCGCGCAGCGGCGTCGAGCCCATGTTGGTCAGCCCGACCCTGGCCTCGGTGATGGACCCGTTGGACCGGTGCACCAGGGCGGCCACACCGACCAGTGCCCAGGCCTGCGCCGTGCGCTGGAACTTCTCGTAGTGGTGGCCCCAGCCGGCGCCAAGCTTGGGCAGCCGCACCTCGACCAGGACCTCGTCCGGCCCGACCGCGGTCTGCAGGTAGTCACGGAAGAAGTCGGCCGCCGGCACGGTCCGCCGACCGCCGGCACCCTCGATCACCATCTCGGCCCCGTACGCCAGCGCGACAGCTGGCAGGTCGCCAGCAGGGTCGCCGTGGGCGAGCGAACCGCCGAAGGTCCCCCGGTGGCGCACCGCCGGGTCGGCCACGGTGCCGGTCGCCTCGGCGAGCAGCCCCGCGTGCTGCTTGACCAGGGCGTCGTTCATGACCTCGTAGTGCGTGGTCATGGCGCCGATGACGATGGCGTCGCCGTCGTCGCGTACGCCCCGCAGCTCGGAGATGCCGCTGAGGTCGACGAGGAGCGACGGGTACGCCAGCCGCAACCGCAGCAGGGGGACGAGCGACTGCCCGCCCGCCATGACCTTGGCATCTTCGCCGCCGTCGCGAAGCGCCGCGACGGCTCCCACGGTCGAGTCCGGCCGGACGTAGTCGAAGCTGGCGGGGATCATGCCTGGCCTCCGTTCGAGCCGGCACCGGCAGCTGCTCTGCCTGCTGTGTCTGCTGAGCCTGCTTCGATAGCCCGCCAGACGTTCTGCGGCGAGCAAGGCATTCGGACGTCGTCGACCCCCATCGGCCGCAGCGCGTCGACGACGGCGTTGACCACGGCGGGCGTCGACGCGATGGTGCCGGCCTCGCCGACACCCTTGACCCCCAGCTCGTTGGTGGTCGCCGGTGTCACCGTACGGTCGGTGGTGAAGTGCGGCAGGTCGGCCGCCGACGGCACCAGGTAGTCGACCATCGTGCCGGTCACCAGGTTGCCGGCGGTGTCGTAGACGGCCTCCTCGTACAGCGCCTGAGCGATGCCCTGGGCGATGCCGCCGTGCACCTGACCCTCGACGATCATCGGGTTGACGACGTTGCCGATGTCGTCGACCGCGACGTACTTGCGGATGGTCACCATGCCGGTCTCGGTGTCCACCTCGACCGCGCACAGGTGCGTGCCGTGCGGGTACGAGAACTGGTTGGGGTCCAGCGTCGAGTCGGCGGCCAGCGTCGGCTCTACGCCCTCGGGCAGGTCGTGCGCGCTGAACGCCTCGAACGCCACCGCCTGGATCGCCTTCTCGGCGCCAGGGGTGCCCCTGACCTTGAAGACCCCGTTCTCGAAGTCGAGGTCGGAGGGGTCGCACTCGAGCTGGTGGGCGGCGATCCGCCGGGCCTTCTCGACGACCCGCTCGGCCGCGTGCAGCACCGCGATCCCGCCGACGACGAGCGAGCGGGAGCCGTACGTGTCCATGCCGTGCGGCGCCATCTTGGTGTCACCGTGGATCACCTCGATGTCCTCGAAGGGGATCCCGAGGGCGTCGGCGGCGATCTGGCTCCACGCCGTCACGTGGCCCTGACCGTGCGGGGACGTACCCGTCACGACCTCGGCCTTGCCGGTCGGCAGGATGCGTACGGTCGACGACTCCCAGCCGCCGGCGACGTACTTGAGTGCGGACAGGATCCGCGAGGGCGCCAGGCCGCACATCTCGGTGAAGGTCGAGACGCCGATGCCGAGCTGGACCGGGTCGTTGCCGGCCCGCCGCTGCGCCTGCTCGGCCCGCAGCCCGGAGTAGTCGAACAGCTCGGTCGCCCGCGCGGTCGCGGCCTCGTAGTTCCCGCTGTCGTACTCGAGCCCCGCGATCGTCGTGAAGGGGAACTCCTCGTGCTTGATCCAGTTCTTCTCGCGCAGCTCAAGCGGGTCGACGCCGAGCTCGGCGGCGAGGTCGTCCATGATCCGCTCGATGGCGTAGGTCGCCTCGGGGCGACCGGCCCCGCGATAGGCGTCGGTGGGCGTCGTCGTGGTGAACACGCCGGTGCAGCCGAAGTGCAGCGCCTCGAACTTGTAGATCGCGTTGTACATGAAAGCGCCCAGGAGCGGGACGCCAGGCGTGATGATCTGCAGGTACGCGCCCATGTTGGCCACGAGGTCGACCTTGAGGCCGAGCAGGGTGCCGTCGGCCGTGCAGGCGATCTCGATGTCTTGGATCTGGTCGCGGCCGTGGATCGTGGCCTGGTAGCCCTCGCTGCGCGACTCGGTCCACTTGATCGGGCGGCCGAGCTTTCCCGCGACCACCGACGCGATGATCTCCTCGCGGTAGAAGTCGAGCTTGGAGCCGAAGCCGCCGCCGACGTCGGGGGCGATCACCCGGATCTTGTGCTCGGGGATCCCGGTCGACAGGGCGAGCAGGACGCGTACGACGTGGGGGATCTGGGTCGAGGTCCACAGCGTGATCTCGCCGGTGGCCGCCATCGGTGCGCAGACGATCGCGCGCGGCTCCATGGCATTGGGGATCAGTCGCTGCTGGATGTAGCGGCGCTTGAAGATCCGGCCGCCCTCGGCCTCGGCCTTGGCCTTGGACGCGGCGTAGTCGCCACCGGTGAACTCCCAGTAGTAGCACTTGTTGGTGCCCTTGTCGGAGTGCACCAGGTCGGCGCCGTCGGCGAGGGCGGCGGTCATGTCGATCACTGCGGGGAGCGGCGTGTAGTCGACCTCGATGCCCTCGAGCGCGTCAGCGGCGCGGTAGCGCGAGTCGGCCACCACGGCCGCGACCGCGTCGCCGGCGAAGCGGACCTCGTCGACGGCCAGCGCGGGGAACGTCGGCGCGACCATGTCGTC
>JANMWN010000259.1:0-11889 GCA_031394045.1 Sporichthyaceae bacterium | reverse complement strand
CTCGGTGCTCCCGCTGGTCGGCCTGGTCGTCGGCCCGAGCGACGGCGTCCTCATCAGCGTCACCGCCCGCGCGCGGCCCGCCGTCGCCCGCTGACGTCGTGGGGACGTGGACGACACCCCGTACCCTCGTGACTCGTGGCCTCCATCGACCCGATCGACGAGCAGCGAGAGCTCGACGCGACCCTGACCAGCGTCGAGAAGGTCATCGACCTGCCGCGGCTGCGCACCGAGCTGGTCGACCTGAACGAGCAGGCCGCTGCCCCCGACCTCTGGGACGACCAGGAACGCGCCCAGCACGTCAACTCCCGGCTGTCGTACGCGCAGAACGACCTGGCCCGCGTCGAGGGCCTGCGCCGTCGTGTCGACGACCTCGCGGTCCTGATCGAGCTGGCCGAGGCCGAGGACGACGAGGACACCAGGGGCGAGGTCGAGAACGAGCTGAACAGCCTGCGCAAGTCCATCTCCGAGCTCGAGGTACGCACCCTCCTGTCCGGCCCCTACGACCTGCGCGAGGCGCTGGTCACGATCCGCGCCGAGGCGGGCGGGGTGGACGCGGCCGACTTCGCCGAGATGCTGATGCGGATGTACCTGCGCTGGGCCGAGCGGCACGGCTACCCGACCGAGGTCTACGACACGTCGTACGCCGAGGAGGCCGGCATCAAGTCGGCGACCTTCGCGGTCAAGATCCCCTACGCGTACGGCACCCTCTCGGTCGAGCAGGGCACCCACCGCCTCGTACGCATCTCGCCCTTCGACAACCAGGGCCGCCGGCAGACGTCGTTCGCCGGCGTCGAGGTGCTGCCGGTGGTCGAGCAGACCGACCACATCGAGATCCCCGAGGACGAGCTGCGGATCGATGTCTACCGCTCGTCCGGCCCCGGCGGCCAGGGCGTCAACACGACCGACTCGGCGGTACGGCTCACGCACCTGCCCACCGGCATCGTCGTCAGCTGCCAGAACGAGCGGTCGCAGCTGCAGAACAAGGCCAGCGCCATGGCGGTCCTCCAGTCCAAGCTGCTAGAGCGGCGTCGCCAGGAGGAGCAGGCCAAGATGGATGCCCTCAAGGGGGACTCGACCGGATCCTGGGGCAACCAGATGCGGTCGTACGTCCTGCACCCGTACCAGATGGTCAAGGACCTGCGCACCGAGCACGAGACCGGCAACACCTCCGCCGTCCTCGACGGTGAGATCGACGACTTCATCGAGTCCGGGATCCGCTGGCGGAAGCAGACCGCAAACCGACAAACGGGCTAATCCAGACCTGCCCGAAAAGTCCGCTGGCGATACCAAAGTGACGCCAGAGTCGCATGTGGTGGGTCGAACGGTCCGACTTCGCGAAAAGCGGTCGGCACGCGGGACCAGGGCGTGGATCTCCTGCTAGGCCGTGCCAAGATGACGCCGGAAGCGGTTCCTTACTGGAGGTCGTCGGCGATGCAGCCCCGTATGAAGATGCACGTGCTCCGGAGCCTTGGCGGAGTCGTCGCAGCACTGGCGGTGGTCCCGTGGCTCGGTGTCGGAGCGGCTTCGGCGTCCTCCCAGGCGGACGGCAGCTGCTCGACCAGGCCGAGCGGTGTCGGCGCTGGCGCGACGTGCACGCTGCTCAATGGCCCGAACGGTACGACCGTCTTCGGCGAGACCTGGGTGGTCCGTACGAAGGACAACCTGCTCAAGGTCAAGACCTACCCGTACACCGCACCGGAGAGCTCGGACGCGGTCTCGCTCTGCGTCAGCACCACGGCGTACCCGGCCAAGCACCAGTGCAACGCGGGTGACGCGGACAACGTCTACACCGGCAACGGCACCAGCCTGACCGTCAAGCTCGGCAACTTCTCGATCACGCCGAGCAGCCCGGTCTTCTTCTCCCTCTCGGTGATCCAGGGCAGCACCTCCGCGGTCTCCAACGGCAACGGTGGCACCTGCGCGTCGCCGAGCCCGAGCCCGAGCACTACGAAGACGACTGGTTCGCCGAGCCCGACGACGACCGAGACCACTGGGTCCCCGAGCCCGACGACGACCGAGACCACTGGTTCGCCGAGCCCGACCACCACGGCGACCACCGGCTCCCCGAGCCCCAGCGTGTCGACGACCAAGACGACCAAGAGTCCCAGCGTGCTGCCGACCAAGATCCACCGGACCGACGGGCCGTCTCCTTCGGTGAGCGTCCTCGCGGTCAAGCTGGCCCGTACGGGCGCTGACGGCACCATGAGCACGCTGGCCGTCTCGGTCGGCCTGCTCGCCCTCGGCGGCATCCTCGTCGCGGCCGGCCAGAGCAACCGCCCGAAGCGCCGCCACTAGGCACAGACCGCGCTCAGACAGGAAGGCAGCGCCGCGCCGCTGGCCTTCCTGCGCGGGGGTCGCGCCGGCTCGACGTAGACTCGACGACAGCCGGCGACCAGCGCTTCCCCTTCTGCCCCCGACTCCGGCCACCCTCCCGTGATCAGATTCGACAACGTCACCAAGCTGTACGCGAGCCAGGTACGCCCGGCGATCGAGAACTGCACTCTCGACATCGAGAAGGGTGAGTTCGTCTTCCTCGTCGGCGCCTCGGGCTCCGGCAAGTCGACCCTCCTGCGGATGATGCTGCGCGAGGAGCGGCCCACTGCTGGCTCCGTGCACGTGCTCGGCAAGGACCTGAGCCGGCTCTCCAGCTGGAAGGTCCCGGCGCTGCGCCGCCAGATGGGCACGGTGTTCCAGGACTTCCGGCTGCTGCCGAACAAGACCGTGTTCGAGAACGTCGCGTTCGCGCTCGAGGTGATCGGCAAGCCGCGGCACACGATCGCCCAGGTGGTCCCCGAGGTGCTCGAGCTGGTCGGCCTGGCCGGCAAGGAGCACCGCAGGCCCGACGAGCTCTCCGGCGGCGAGCAGCAACGGGTCGCGATCGCCCGTGCCTTCGCCAACCGGCCGATGCTGCTCATCGCGGACGAGCCCACGGGGAACCTTGACCCGGCCACGAGCGTCGGAATCATGAGACTGCTCGACCGGATCAACCGCACCGGTACCACAGTCGTCATGGCCACCCACGATGCGGCCATCGTCGACCAGATGCGCAAGCGGGTCGTCGAGCTCGAGGGCGGACACCTCGTCCGCGACCAGTCCCGTGGCGTCTACGGCTACTCCCGCTAGGAGAACCTGAACATGCGCGCCACCACGGTCGTCACGGAGGTCGGGACCGGCCTTCGCCGCAACCTCGGCCTCACCGTCGCCGTCGTCCTGGTCGTCCTCGTCGCCAGCATCATGGGCGGGATGGCGTTCCTGCTGCACGAGCAGGTCAACGTCATGAAGGACTACTGGTACGACAAGGTCGAGGTCTCGGTCTTCCTCTGCGGCGCCGACAGCGTGGCCGCGAGCTGCAACGGGCAGGCGGTGACCCAGGCTGAGAAGGACCAGATCCAGACCGACCTCGAGAGCCTGCCGCAGGTCGAGAAGGTCTACTACGAGAGCAAGGCCGAGGCCTATCAGCACTTCAAGGAGCAGTTCAAGGGCAGCCCGATCGCCGAGAACGCCCCGCCCGACTCGCTGCCCGAATCCTTCCGGGTCAAGCTCAAGGACCCCACCCAGTACGCGGTCGTCGCCGGAGCCTTCGCCGGGCGCAGCGGGGTCGAAGAGGTTCAGGACGAGCGGGCCCTGCTCGACAAGCTCTTCGCTGCCCTCAACGGCGTGCAGAACGCCGGCGTGGTCGTCGCGGCCATCACGGTCGCGGCCGCGCTCCTGCTGATCGCCAACACGATCCGCGTCGCTGCGTTCACCCGAAGGCGCGAGACCGGGATCATGCGCCTGGTCGGCGCCTCCAACCTCTCGATCCAGCTGCCGTTCCTGCTCGAGAGCATGGTCGCGGCGATGTTCGGCGCCCTGGTGGGGGCCGGCTTCCTCGCCCTCGGCAAGGCGTTCCTCATCGACCACACGCTGGCGCCGAAGTTCCAGTTCACCCCGTTCTTCGGGTGGGACAGCGTCTGGAAGGCCGGGATCCTGGTCCTGGTCCTGTCGATGATCATCGCGGCCGGGGCCAGCCTGGTCACGCTGCGTCGCTACCTCCGGGTCTAGCGTTCGCCGGAGCCCCCTGCCTGGCTCCACGGGCGCCCGTACACTCACGCGTATGTCCTCGACGTCGACGGTGCTCTCGGTGGGCTCCGCGCCGTCTGCGCCGTCTGCGCCGACGCCGCCTCCGCCGCCTCTGCCAAAATGGCGCCGACGGCGGCTGCGTACCACCGCAGCCCTCGTCGGGGTCATCGGCGCCACGTTCCTGGCCGGGGTCTCGGTCGGTGCGTCCGGCAGCCGGCCCGCTGAGGGCGCTGCGCTCAAGGGTGGCGTGCTCGACGAAGCGGTCGACCGGATCGCCGCAGATGCCGAACGGCCGGTCGACAGGAGCGCGTTGGAGCGGGCCGCCGTCGAAGGCATGCTCAAGGCGCTCGGCGACAAGTGGTCCGCCTACTACACCGCGTCGGAGTTCGACTCTTTCAGCGCCGCGCTCGAGGGTCGCTACACCGGGGTCGGCCTGTGGATCCGGCAGGGCACCGACGGGACGATGCTGGTCTCGAGCGTCCAGCAGGGTTCGCCGGCGGGCAAGGCCGGGCTGCGCGCGGGTGACGAGCTCACCTCGGTGGCCGACGTCGCCGTCCAGGGCTCGACCGTCTCCACCGTCGCGGGTCGACTCCGCGGGCCCAGCGGCAGCACGGTCACCGTTGGCGTACGCCGGGCCACGGGCACCCTGACTGTGAGCATCACTCGGTCGCAGGTCGTGGCTGAAGATGTCGTGGTCGACCGGCTCAAGCACTCGGTCCTGATGATCCGGGTCGCCTC
Source organism: Sporichthyaceae bacterium (assembly GCA_031394045.1). GTDB lineage: Bacteria > Actinomycetota > Actinomycetes > Prado026 > Prado026 > JANYIP01. The sequence goes on along the minus strand of JANMWN010000259.1, from coordinate 7,092 downwards.
GTTCAGTCACGGCGTCGGTCGTGAGGTCCGGGCTGCGCTGGCCGCAGACCCGGCCGCCCACGCAGGCGGTGTCGTGCTCGACCTCCGTGACGACCCCGGTGGCCTGGTCGACGAGGCGGTCGACGTGGCGGGCGCCTTCCTCGATGGCGGACCGGTTGTCTCGTACGCGCAGCGGGGGAGCGGCACCCACACCCTCGACGCGCTCGGTGTCGGCGACACCGGTACCCCCCTGGTCGTCCTCGTCGACGGCAGCACCGCCAGCGCCGCCGAGATCGTGACCGGTGCGTTGCAAGATCGCGGGCGGGCCGTCGTGATCGGGTCCAAGACCTTCGGCAAGGGCTCTGTCCAGGAGCCGACCACCCTGTCGGACGGCTCGGCGATCGAGTTCACCGTCGGCCGGTACCTCACTCCGTCCGGCCGTGCGCTGGACGGCGTCGGGATCGACCCGGACGTGGCCATCGACCCGTCGGCCGCACCGCGGGTCGCCGAGCGCCGGGCGCTCGAGGTGCTGGCTGGTCTGCTCGCCGCGATGCCCGCGGCCGGCAGCGGCTGATGACCCGCGAGACCGGGCGCAAGCTGGTGGCCCAGAACAAGAAGGCACGGTACGACTACCACATCGAGGACGTCTTCGAAGCGGGCCTGGTGCTCCTCGGCACCGAGGTGAAGTCGCTGCGGGCTGGGCGGGCGTCGCTGGTCGACGGGTTCGCGGCACTCAAGGACGGCGAGGTGTGGCTGCAGAACGTCCACATCCCGGAGTACGACCTGGGCACCTGGACCAACCACGAGCCGCGCCGCCCGCGCAAGCTCCTGCTGCACCGGCACGAGATCGGCAAGCTGATCGGCGCCACCAAGGAGTCGGGGCTGACGCTGGTCCCGCTCTCGCTGTACTTCAAGGACGGCAAGGCCAAGGTCGAGATCGCGGTCGCGAGGGGCAAGAAGACCTACGACAAGCGGCAGGCGCTGGCCGAGCAGCAGGCCAAGCGGGAGACCGACCGGGCTGTCGCTCGTCGAGGCCGGGGCGAATAGCCACTAGCCTGACGCTCGTGCTGAGGCGTCTGCTTGCCCTCGTCGTCCTGTCGCTCGCGGTGCTCGTCGTGCCGCTGGCCTCCGCGTCGTACGCCGACGAGTCGATCCCGGCGTACACCGTCACGGTGCAGGTACGTGCCGACGGCACCTTCCACGTACGCGAGCAGATCAGCTACGACTTCGGCAACGCCGACCGGCACGGGATCCTGCGTACGCTGCCCGTCCGGTACCAGTACGACAGCACCCAGGACCGGGTCGTCGAGATCACCGGCGTCGAGGTGACCAGCCCGACGGGTGCGCCGGCTGACGTCGCTCTCAGCGAGGACGCGGGCACCCTGACCATCAAGGTGGGGGACGCCAACCAGACCGTAACGAGGCAGCAGCAGTACGTCCTCGACTACGACGTCCGCGGGGCCATGAACGTGTTCGCCGACCACGTGGAGGTGTTCTGGAACGCGATCGGGCCCGAGTGGGACGCGCCGATCAGCGCCGTGCGCACCGTCGTCATCGGGCCGGCGGCGCCGACCAAGGTGGTCTGCTACGCGGGCCCGGACGGCAGCGGCCTGCCTTGCGACAGCGCCAAGATCGACGGCGAGCAGGCCGTCTTCGAGCAGGCCTCGCTCGACCCGTACCAGGGGCTGACCGTCGCGGTCGCGCTGCCGCAGGGCTCGGTCAGCGTGCCCCCGCCGATCCTGGTCGAGCGCTTCAGCGTGGTGCGCGCCTTCGCCGTCAACCGCTGGACCCTGGGTGGGGCGCTGGCGGTGCTCGGCACGGCGCTGTTCGGGATCGGGTACTTCGCGTGGACCCGGGGTCGCGACCGGCGCTGGCGCGGGCAGGTGCCAGGGCTCGACCCGGCCATCGGGCAGTCCGAGGACGACAGCGCCACGGAGGTCCGGCCGCTGTTCACCCCGGCGTCGGGCGCGGTCGAGTTCCAGCCGCCGGAGGGCGTGCGCCCCGGGCAGATCGGTACGTTGCTCGACGAGAAGGCTGACGTCCTCGACGTCACCTCGACCATCGTCGACCTCGCCGTCCGCGGGTACCTGCACATCGAGGAGCTGCCGCGCGGGCACTGGTTCTCCAGCCGCGACTGGAAGCTCAGCCAGCTGAAGCCTTCCGACGACGGGCTCCTGGCGTACGAGAAGAAGCTGCTCGACGCGTTGTTCGCGGGTCGGTCCGAGGTGTTGCTGTCGACGCTGAAGAAGACCTTCGCGACGTCGTTGGCCGCTGTGGAGAGCGCGCTGTACGCCGACGTCGTACGCCTCGGCTGGTTCCGCCGGCGCCCCGACGTGACGCGCCGCAACTGGCGGCTGCTCGGGATGGCGTGCGTGGTGCTGGGGGCCGGCCTGACCTACGTCCTCGCGCGCTACACCCATGCCGGGCTGGTCGGCATCGCGGCCGTCCTGGCGGGGATGGTGCTCATGGTCGTGTCCCGGCGGATGCCGTCGCGTACGGCCAAGGGCTCGTCGGCGCTGGCGCGCACGCTGGGGTTCAAGCAGTACATCGCGACGGCCGAGGCGGAGCAGCTGAAGTTCGAGGAGCGGGCGGACGTGTTCTCGCGCTACCTCCCGTACGCCGTCGTGTTCGGCCTGGCCGACCGATGGGCCGGCGCCTTCGCCTCGCTCGGCTCGGCACCGCCCGAGCAGCTGGGTGCGCTGGGCTGGTACTCCGGTCCGGTCGGGTGGAGCTTCGGGAACTTCGGCGACTCGATGCGCTCGTTCTCGGACACCACGTCGGGAGCCATCTCGGCGACCGCCGCCTCGTCCGGCGGGTCCGGCTTCTCGGGCGGGTCCTCAGGTGGCGGCTTCGGCGGTGGGGGCGGCGGTTCCTGGTGACGGTGCTCGTGGGGATGCAGTAGTACCCTGGGGGGACAACTGCACAGGGGGTGAACGGTTTCGACTTCGATCGTCATGACAGGGGAAGCGGGCCGAGGAACCCAGGGATGATCTCGTTAACCATGACCTGGAAACCAATAAGCGCCAATTCAAACCGCGCTGACTTCGCTCTTGCTGCCTAATCTCAGCTAAGAGCACATGAAGTCCGTCAGCCCGGGGTCGCCTCCGACCCGGGACCTGGCGTCGCTAGGAGGCTCCACCTAGAGCTCCGGTCGCGGGAGCACTAGGAAAACCAAACAGCGACTGGGCCCGTCAGCAGCTCGCCTGCGAGACTGCCGGGGCCGAGAAAAGCGAAGCAGGCTGCACCCGGAGAAGCCCTGAAGTGAAATCGAAGGACGCGGGTTCGATTCCCGCCACCTCCACGCCTCTGACCTGCGAAGATGCGACTCATGTTGACGCAGAGGTAGTCATCTGTTGACAGGATGGCTACCGTCTTGCGCTATGGCATCCATCCGAGAGCGCCGTCGCGGCGACGGGACCCGCTCCTTTGCGGTGCTCTGGCGCGACCCCGACACCGGTCGGCAGACCTCACTGACCTACGACACCGAGCGGGACGCCACCCTTGCCAGGAAGTTGATCGAGGCTGCCGACGGCCGCGCGGTCGAGGCTGCCCGGATCGCCGAGGCGGTCCGAAGCGTCGGGCCGACGTTGAGCGAGGTAGTCGGCGAGCACATCGACCTGCTGACTGCGGTAGGGCCGGACACTCGCAGCCACTACCGCAACCAACTCAAGACGCACATCGGCCCGCTGCTGGGCGCGCTACCGGTCTCAAGCCTGACCTACCGTCACATGGCTGGCTGGGTGCAGGACATGAGCAAGAAAGGGCTCGCGCCGAAGACCATCGCCAACGTCCATGGACTCCTGTCGGCGTCGCTATCGACAGCTGTCCGGCTCGGGTACCGACCGGACAACCCGTGCGCAGGCGTCGAGCTGCCGAAGAGCCAAGCAACGACGGACGAAATGACCGTGCTCACCCGGGAAGAGTTCTCCCTGTTGCTCGCCCACATCCCGCCCCACTACCGAGCCCTGGTCCTAACCCTGGTTGCAACCGGTTTGCGCTGGGGAGAGGCGACCGCCCTGACAGCCGGCGACGTGAACCTGGGGTCGGCACCGGCAACCGTCCGCGTCACCAAAGCATGGAAGCGAGACGCTGACCGCCATTGGTACGTGGGACCGCCAAAAACCAAGCGCGCCCGGAGAACGGTCTCCCTGCCCGACGATCTGGTCGATGTTCTCCTGCCAGTGCTCGCGGGCAAGGCACCCGACGAGCTGCTGTTCACCAACACCCACGGTGGCCAGTTGTCATCCTCCCGGTTCTGGACAACAACATGGACGCCCGCCCTCAACGCTGTATGCGATCCTCGCTCCGCCGACGGCAGCGTCGACCACGACGTCGCACGGCTGACCAAGCGACCCAGAGTTCACGACCTCAGACACACCCATGCGTCATGGATGATCGCGGAGGGCACCGACCTGTTCGTGCTCCAGCGCCGACTGGGCCACGAATCCATCACAACCACGACAGACACGTACTCCCACCTGCTACCGGACCAGCAAAGCGCGGCGGCGAAGGCCGCCAGCCGTGCCCTGCGCGGCCTTACAGTTTCCTAGCCACGCTTCAGCGCCGCCACGTCGCCGCCACGCTTCAGCGCCGCCACGTCGCCTCCACGTCGGCGCCCGGAGCAGCTCGCGAACCTCAGAGGTGGCCGGACCTGACCTTGGCGAGCGGCATCAGCGGGAAGGCAGGCCCCCCGTAGAAGGCTTGCGTTCGTGGGCTGCCACAGATCGCGACGTCGCCCCCAACGCTGAGAGGCGAGGAGCTGCCTCCAGAACAACCGGCGGCTGAGCCACCGAGTCGTCCACGATGGCGACGCTGAAGACCTTGACCAGGACATCGAGGTGTTCGGGGAGGAAGCGGATCCGCCGCCGCCCGAGCCGCAAGTGAGGTATCCGCCCCTGTCGCACCTGTTCCCGAACCCACCACGACGAGGTGCCCAGCGCCCTCGCGACCTCTTCCGGGCTCATGGTGGTGACCTCGGGATTCATGTCAATCCTTCCGTGCTGGTGTCCGGGCCCGGCAGGCCCTGGCGATGGGCTCGCCGGATTCCCTCTGGTCCTTGCCTCTCGAACACTGTCCGCGGCGGGGGCTTGCGCCGGGGCGTGCGCGAACTACGACGCTCGCCCCGGTCGGGGCCGGTGACTTTACGGCGCTGCAAGTGGCTTGCATTCCGGCGCGCGCGGTTCCCTGAGACGACCGCACGGACCGTCAGCGTCAGGGTCGAGTAAGACGGCCCCCTCTGTCGCCACAGCTCACGATCCACGCGTTATCGACGCCCACCAGGAGGGCTTGCGCTTCGGCGTCCCTGGCGATCGTCAGTGGCCGCTTCTCGGGTTGCGGAACCGGGGGGGGGGTTCTCGATTCCCGCGCTCGCCCTGTTGCAACCCCCTCAGACGAAGGGTCGCCGGTGTCCATCGAAAGCAGGGAGGCACGCTCATAACCAGCGCAACCACGCTCCGAGATCCGCTACAAGGGGTCGGCACTCGCCGCTCGCCAATCCTGCCCATCGCTCGCGATCGCGAGGGGCTCGTCGCGGTCCTCCAGGTCGTCGACGAGGACGGGTGGGACTGCCTTGCGGCCCACGAGCTGCTGGACTACGTGCGCTTGACCGTGGTCCGTCCGCATGTCGCGCTGACGCGCCTGAGGGGGCTCGCTGCGGATCAGGCGGATGCCACGGCGTGGGCGGCGACCTGGGAGGCCCTCAGGTCCCCGTCGATCCGAACGGTGTGCTCGCCCTGGGGAGTGCTCTGGTCGACGGCTCGCCGCGCCGTACTCGGCGAGTGCGTCGCAGGCATCTACTGCACCAGCATTCGTACGCAGTGGTCTCTGGCAGCCTCCGGTCCAGAGCCCAAGCTCCGCTCTGATGGTCCGGCAGCGAGACCTCGTCCGCTCGGGGCGATCACCATCTCGGAGCTCGAATGGGCTGGGATCGAGATGCCCGACCACACGCCGCCATCGAACTCAGATGCGCCGCCGTCGATCCTGCCTCAGATCGTCGACGCGTTGCAGGGCTGACGGGGCCGGTCGCGGGATGAGCCCGACTCGGCGCCCACTCGTCCGCCCGACCACCGGTCTTCGATCCGGTGGTGGCAGCGACGTCGCCGATCTCGGCCTCGCGGCGCTTGCGGTCTCTGCCGCGGCCGGGTTCGCGCTCTGGTGCGGGGCCGTGCTCGCGGCCATGGCCAGCGGGTACGGGACACCGGAAGGCGGGCTCCTTCCGGCCATAGTTGCGGTCACCCGGTTCGCCGATCCGGCGAGCGCGTGGCCCAATCCACGACAGCTCCCCGGACCGGTGGCGTACTGGGGGAGCACCGTACTGGTCCTGACACTTTGCGGGCTGGGCGTGCTCGTGTGCGCGCGTAGGTGGCACCGGCGCGAGGGCAGTGGTGTCCCCACGGTTTAGCGCATCCGAGCACTTCCCGGCCTGGCCACCCCAGCCGAATCCGAAGCGAGCGCCGGACGCAAGGCGCTGCTGAAACGCGGCCTGGTCGCGCGACCCACACTGGTTGAGCGGACGGACCCGAGCGACGTCGGCTACCGCCTCGGCACGGTCCGCCGCCGTGACCTGTGGTGCTCGGTGGAGGACTCCGCCCTGCTCGTCGGCCCCCCACGCATGGGCAAAGGCCTGCACGTGGTCATCCCCTGGGTCCTGGACGCCCCCGGCCCGGTCATCGCGACCTCAACCAGGCCCGACACGCTCGCCGTCACCTGGCACGCCCGATCGACCCGCGGACCCGTCGCGATCTTCGACCCGCAGAGGCTGGCCGGTCTGCCCGGGGGGTTGCGCTGGTCACCCGTGCGGGGCTGCGAGTCACCGCGCATCGCCCGGGTTCGCGCACGAGGACTCGCCTCCGGGGCAGGGTTCGGCCGCACCGTGTCGGACTCAGAGTTCTGGGCCGGCCAAACCGAGACCGCGCTGCGTTGCCTCCTACACGCGGCTGCCCTGGACGGGCGCCGCGCCATCGACCTGTACCGGTGGTCCCTGAACCCAGTCCTCGCCGAAGACGCCGTGTCGATCCTGACCCGCCACCCGGCCGCTGCGATCGGCTGGGCCGACGCCCTCGATGCCGCCGTCCACGCCGACCCACGGACCAGAGACAGCGTGTGGCTCGGCGT
>JANMWN010000307.1:0-2765 GCA_031394045.1 Sporichthyaceae bacterium | reverse complement strand
GATTCAGCAAGCAGCAACGGCGTGTCGGTTGACCAGACCGAAGGAGGACACGATGCTCGCTAACGCAACAAGGTGGTCCCTAGTGTCGCGGGTTGTAAGTCCTTTTCTTGTTGGGTGAGGGTTTTGCGTGGCTGATGATCTCGTCGGCGTTCTTGGTCCAGGTGAATGGGTGGGCTCGCTGGTTCCAGCCGTCGATGTACACGCCGATGGCGGTTTCGAGGTCTTTGACGCTGTGGAATGTGCCGCGTCGGATGGCTTGTCGGGTGATGATCCCGAAGAAGATCTCCACCATGTTCAGCCAGGACCCTGACGTTGGGGTGAAGTGCAGTTGCACCCGGGGGTTCTTGGCGAGCCAGGCCTGCACGTTGGGGTGTTTGTGGGTGGCGTAGTTGTCGCACACGACGTGCAACGCCACCCGCGGGTAGGTCCTGGCGACGTGCTTGAGGAAGCTCAAGAACTCGGTGTTGGTGTGCTGCTGATAGCACCGGTCAGTCACCAGGCCGGTCGCGACTTCCAACGCTGCGAACAGGGTCGTGGTCCCGTTGCGCTTGTAGTCATGAGTCTGCTTCTCCGGCACCCCTGGACGGAGCGGCAGGATCGGTGCGGTCCGGTCCAACGCTTGGATCTGGGTCTTCTCATCCACGCAGACCACTACCGCCTTGGCCGGCGGGTCCAGGTAGAGCCCGACGACGTCCCGGATCTTGGCCTCAAGTTCAGGGTCGGTGGAGAACTTGAACGTCTCGGCCTTCCACGGCTGCAACCCCCAACGGCGCCAGATCCGGGCGACGGTCGCGAAGCTGATCCCGAGATGATCAGCCAGCAACCGCGACGACCAGTGCGTGACCCCCAACTGCGGCGGCGGGGGCTCCAACGTCACCGCGATGATGTGTTCCTGATCGTGCACCAACGGCCGGCCCGACCGCGGCAGATCCGCCAGGGCATCCAACCCTCCGGTCAGGTAGCGCTCCCGCCAGGACCGCACCGTCGGCACGCTCACCCCCACCAGCCGGCCCACCTCGGCGTTGCTTTCGCCCTGAGCGGCCAACAACACGATCCGGGCTCGCTGCGCCAAACCAGCCGGGCCAGAGGTGGCCCGCACCCATTCCTGCAGAACCGGCTTGTCAATGGCTCTCAATACCAACGGCTTAACTCGAGACATACCTCATTGTCCCAAAGCCAGACCTAAAAGTCACTTCCAACACGCGACACTAGCGCACGGCGCGCAGCAGCACGATCGATCGGCCCGTCAATGCGAGGTTCCCTGCCCGGAGTGGGCGTTCGGGTGCGGGTCGCTCGGCTGCGGTGTCGAGCAGCAGGTCCCATGACACCGCCCAGGGCGCCGCCGGCAGCGTGACGGTCACCGGCTCCGCGCCGGTGTGCAGGACGAGCAGGAAGCTGTCGTCGACGACCCGTTCCCCGCGTGGTCCGCGGACCCGGATGCCCTGACCGTCGAGGTACATGCCGATCGTGCGCTGCCCGGGGTCGAACCACTGCTCGTCGGTCAGCTCCCGACCGTCGGCGCCGAACCAGGCGAGGTCCCGGACGCCGTCCGCCTGCGGCCGGCCGAGAAAGAACGAGCTCTGCCGGAAGACGGGGTGCTCGCGCCGCAGGCTGACCAGGCGGGCGGTGATCGCCCGGAGGTCGTCGGCGTCCGGCCGACGGTCCCACGGTTGCCAGGTCAGCGGGCCGTCCTGACAGTAGGTGTTGTTGTTGCCGAGCTGGGTGCGCCGGACCTCGTCGCCCATCGTCAGCATCGGGGTGCCGGCGGACAGCAGCAGCGTCGTCAACAGGTTCCTGGCCTGTCGGCGTCGCAGGGATTCGACGTCGGGGTCGTCGGTCGGCCCCTCGATGCCGCAGTTCCAGGACCTGTTGTGCGACTCGCCGTCGCGCCCGTCCTCTCCGTTGGCCATGTTGCGCTTGTGTTCGTAGGCGGTCAGGTCGTGCAGCGAGAAGCCGTCGTGCGCAGTGACAAAGTTGACCGACGCCCACGGCGCACGACCGGCGGAGCGGTAGAGATCGGACGAGCCGGACAGCCGTGAGGCCAGCTCCCGGACCCCACCGGCCTGCCCGCGCCAGGCGTCGCGCACCCCGTCCCGGAACCGGTCGTTCCACTCCGCCCAGGGGGCCGGGAAGCGCCCCACCAGGTAGCCGCCCGGGGCGACGTCCCACGGTTCCGCCACCAGCTTGACCTGCGACAGCACCGGGTCCTGCTGGACCACCTGCAAGAAGGCCGACCGCAGGTCGACCTCGTTGTCGCCGCGGGTCAGCGCGGCAGCGAGGTCGAAGCGGAAACCGTCCACGTGCATGTCGCTCACCCAGTAGCGCAGGGAGTCCGTCACCAACTGCAGTACCGCGGGCAGCCGCAGGTCCAGGGTGTTGCCGGTACCGGTGACGTCCCGGTAGCGCGCCCGGTCGGCGGGGTCGAGCCGGTAGTAGCCGGCGTTGTCGATGCCGCGGTGGGCGATGGTCGGGCCGGTCTGGTCGCCCTCGCCGGTGTGGTTGTAGACGACGTCGAGCAACACCTCGAGGCCCGCCTCGTGCAGCGCCCGCACCATCGCCTTGAACTCCGCCACCTGCTCGCCACGGGTCCCGCCTGCGGCGTAGGCCGCGTGCGGGGCGAAGTAGCCGACCGTGCCGTATCCCCAGTAGTTGGTCAGCCCGCGGCGCAGCAGGTGCGGCTCGCTCACGAACTGCTGGACCGGTAGGAGCTCGACCGCGGTCACCCCCAGGTCGAGCAGGTGTGCGATGGCTGCGGGGTGCGCGAG
>JANMWN010000305.1:0-2660 GCA_031394045.1 Sporichthyaceae bacterium | reverse complement strand
TGCGTCGAGGTGTGCCCCAGCGAGAACCGCAGGCTGCCTCTGGCCATGTCTGCGTCGGCGCCCATCGCGAGCAGCACGTGCGAGGGCTGGGCGACACCCGAGCTGCAGGCCGACCCGGTCGAGCACTCGATGCCGCGCGCGTCGAGCAGGAGCAGCAACGAGTCGCCCTCGCAGCCGGGGAAGGAGAAGTGCGCGTTGCCGGGGAGCCGGCCGGCCGGGTTGGGGTCACCGTTCAGGTGCGCGTCGGGCACGGCCCGCTGGACGGCGGTCACGAGCGCGTCGCGCAGGGCGGCGACGTCGGCGGAACGCTCGGCCCGGCCCCGGGTCACCACCTCGGCTGCCGCGGCGAACCCGGCGATCGAGGCGGTGTCGAGGGTTCCGGAACGTACGTCCCGCTCCTGGCCGCCGCCGTGCAGCACCGGGGTGAGCTCGACGCCGCGGCCGAGCACGAGCGCTCCGACGCCGACCGGGCCGCCGATCTTGTGCCCGCTCAGCGTCATGGCGTCGAGCCCGCTCGCGGTGAAGTCGACGGCGAGCTGGCCGGCCGCCTGGACGGCGTCGGAGTGGACGGGCACACCGTGCACCCGGCCTGCGGCGGCGATCTCGCTTACCCGCTGGACGGTGCCGACCTCGTTGTTCGCCCACATCACGGTGACGAAGGCGACCGAGTCGGGGTCGTCGGCCAGGGCCGCCTCGACGTCGGCCGGATCGACCCGGCCGAGCCGGTCGACCGGCAGCCAGAGGATCTCCGCGCCTTCGTGCTCGGCCAGCCAGGCCAGCGGGTCGAGGACGGCGTGGTGCTCGATCGGGCTCGCGATGATCCGTGGGCGGCACCGGCCGCCGGCGGCGCCGTCGGCGCTCTCAGCACGGTCGGAGCCGGCAGCATTGCGGGCCCAGTACAGACCCTTGACCGCGAGGTTGTCCGCCTCAGTACCCCCCGAGGTGAAGACGACCTCGCTAGGGCGGGCTCCGAACGACTGGGCGAGGCGCTCGCGGGACTCCTCGACGACACGGCGGGCCCGGCGCCCGGCGGCGTGCAGCGAGGACGCGTTGCCCACGTACCCGAGCTCCGCGGTGACCGCCGCGAGGGCCTCGGGCAGCAACTGCGTGGTGGCGGCGTGGTCGAGGTATGCCATCAGGTGACCGAGTCTAGATCCCGCCCAGATCCCGCGTGTTGATCAAGGAGTTGTTGCGGTGTTCGATCAAGGAAATCCCGCGACTATTCATGATCAACGGGACGTGCGGGCGGTCAGGCCTTGTGCTTCTTGATCTCGGCGATCGCCTGGGGCAGCACCGTGTGCAGGTCGCCGACCACGCCGAAGTCGGCGATCTCGAACAGCGGCGCCTCGGGGTCCTTGTTGACCACGACGATCGTCTTCGAGGTCTGCATGCCGGCCCGGTGCTGGATCGCCCCGGAGATGCCGTTCGCGATGTACAGCTGCGGCGAGACGGTCTTGCCGGTCTGCCCGACCTGGAACTGGTGCGGGTACCACCCCGCGTCCGTCGCGGCGCGCGAGGCCCCGACGGCGGCGCCGAGCACGTCGGCCAGCTCCTCGACCGGACCGAAGCCCTCGGGCCCACCCACGCCACGACCACCCGACACGACGATCGACGCCTCGGACAGCTCCGGTCGTCCGGTACGGGCCGCGACGGTCCGGTCGGTCACCCGGGCGGAACGGGCCACGTCGGAGAACGTGACCGCGACGTCGACCCGCTCGGCCGCACCAGTTGATGCCACCGGAGGGGTCGCGTTGGGGCGTACGGCGATGATCGGTACGCCGTGCGTGACCCTGGCCTGGACGACGGTGGAGCCGCCGAACACCGACTGCGTCGCCACGAGGTCGGGCGAGACGCCGATCGCGTCGGTGATGACACCGGAGCCCAGCTTGACGGCGAGCCGGCCGGCGACCTCCTTGCCCTCGGCCGTGCTCGCGACCAGGACCGCGGCCGGGCTGCCCTGGGCGACGATCTGGGCCAGCGCCTCTGCCGCAGGAGCGACGACATGGTCGGCCGACCCGGCCGAGCCGTCGCCGTCGACGACATACACCTTGGTGGCGCCGAACTCGGCGAGCCGGGCCTGCGCCGCGTCGAAGCCAGCGCCGACCAGGACGGCGGCCGGCTCGCCGAGTCGGGCGGCCAGCGTCAACAGCTCGGTCGTGACCTTCTTGACCGCGCCGTCGGTGTGGTCGACCAGAACGAGGATCTCAGCCATGGTCCGCAGCTCTCCCGGGCTCGATGATCTTGAAGTCGGACGTGGTTCTCGATGGAAGGTGCGGTCTCGATGAACGTGGGGTCTAGATGAACTTGCCAGCGGCGAGGAACTCGGCCAGCTTGGCGCCGCCGTCGCCCTCGTCCTTGACGATCGTGCCTGCGGCTTTGGGCGGGCGGGCGGCGAACTCGGTGACCTGCGACCAGGCCCCGGCCAGCCCGACCTCCTCGGCGGTAAGCCCGAGGTCGGCCAGCGTCAGCGTCGTGACCGGCTTCTTCTTGGCCGCCATGATCCCCTTGAAGGACGGGTAGCGCGGCTCGTTGATCTTCTCGACGACGCTGACCACAGCAGGCAGGGTGCCCTCGACCGTGTCGAAGCCGGTGTCGGTGACACGCTGCACGCGTGCGGTCGTCCCCTCGACGTCGACCTTGCCGGCGAAGGTCAGCTGCGG
>JANMWN010000251.1:0-19093 GCA_031394045.1 Sporichthyaceae bacterium | reverse complement strand
GGTCAGCCCACGAACCGACCTGGACAACCTGGCCCTGGTCTGCGACGCCCACCACGACCTTCTGCACCACGACGGCTGGACCATCACCCTCAAGAACGGCACAGCGATCTGGCACCCACCCCCACGACCCGAACCACCACCCACCGAACCACCACCCACCGAACCACCCCAGACACCGCCCTGACCAGCCAGATCAATTCCGGCGCCGGACCACTAGCAGCGGTCCGATACCGGCCGGGTCAGGGGCTGGCCGGTCGCCGGAGCCCGAGGGGCAGCAGCGACGCGGCTGGCTCGTCCAGCAGTACCAGCGTCCGGCTGCGGCCTCGTGCGCCTGCTGCCGGTACCTGGACCGCACCCGCGCCGGAAAGGGCGAGCCGCAGCGCACGTGCCTTCTCGACGCCCGCCGCGATCAGCCAGACCTCCGTGGCGGTGCAGATGGTGGGCAACGTCAGGCTGATCCGCAGCGGGGGCGGCTTGGGGGACCCGTGCACGCCGACGACCGTCCGTGCGGTCTCGTACAGCGCGGCATGCTCGGGGAACAGCGACGCGACGTGGGCGTCCGGGCCGACGCCCAGGAGCAGCACGTCGAAGGTGGGGACCCCGTGGTGGTCTCCTGGCCGGACCGCCGCCGCCAGGTCGGCCGCGTAGCGCTCGGCGCCCGACTCCGGCGTCGCGCTGCTGTTCCCCGGCTGCCCACCGCTCGCGGGCATCGGGTGCACCCTGGCCGGGTCGAGCGGCACGTGATCGAGCAGCGCCGCCCTGGCCTGCGTGTGGTTGCGCTCGGGGTCGCCGTCGGGCAGGAATCGCTCGTCGGCCCACCACAGGTCGAGAGCGCGCCAGTCGATCGCGTCCCGCGCCGGCGACGCGGCCAGCGCCGCCAGCACCGCAGTCCCGAGCCCGCCCCCGGTCAGGACGACTGACGCGGACCCGCGCGAGCTCTGCGCGTCGACGACATGGGTCACCAACCGGGCCGCGATGGCCTGGGCGAGCAAGGCCGCGTCGCGGTGGACACGTACCTCGGGTGCGTTCACTGGGCGTCGGCCGCGCCGCTGGTCTCCGACGCGGCATCCGGCTGTCCCGGAAGCACCGCGGTCGGCTCGGTCACGCCGGTGACCTTGCCGACGACCTCGCCGTAGACGTCGTCCGGGTCGAGCCGGCGCATCTCCTCGGCGATCGTCTCGGCCGTCTCGCGCTGGACCAGCGCCACCTGACGCTCTGGCTGGCCGGGTCGGGAAAGCTGGGCGACCCGGCCGTCCGGCCGGGCGATGGCAATGTCGCCGGCCTCGCTGCGCAGCGTCACCCCGGTGATGCCGGGGCCGTCGGTCACTACCCGGTCGATCGAGGTGCCGAGGCGGGTCTCGAGCCACAGGGCCAGCAGCTCCGCGCTGGGGCTGCCGACCTCGCAGCTGACGGAGCCACCGGTGATCGGACCGAACGGCTGGTCCAGGGTCGCAGCGAGGAGGCTGCGCCACTGGGTGATCCGGGTCCAGGCCAGGTCGGTGTCGCCCGGGTGGTAGCCGCGCGAGCGCCGGCCCAGCTCAGCCACGGGGTCACCGGTCGCGGCCGCGTCGGTGACCCGGCGTTGCGCGAGCGCGCCGACAGGGTCCTTGGCCGGGACCGCGGGACAGTGGCCGGGCCACCACACCACGACCGGCGCGTCCGGGAGCAGCAACGGCACCAGGACCGACTCCGCGTGATCGGCAAGCTCACCGTGCATCCGCATCACGACGGTCTCGCCGGGTCCGGAGTCGCCGAGGAAGCGCACCTCGGCGTCCAGTCGTTCCTTCATCTTGCCCGGGCGCAGGATCGTGACCAGGATCCGCGACGGGTGCTCGCGGGCAGCGTCGAGCGCGGCCCGCAGCGCGTCGTAGTGGTCCCGCTCGTCGGTGACGATGACCAGCGTCATCACCATCCCCACCGCGGGCACCCCGGCGCTGTGCCGTGCCTGCACCAGCGCTGCCGCGATCGCACCCGCGGTGGTGTCGGTCAGGTCGACGATCATGGCCGCCTCCAGGTACGCCCGTCGCGGGCGAGCATGTCGGCGGCGCTGGCCGGTCCCCAGGTGCCGGAGGGGTACTGCTCCGGCTGGCCCTGGGCCGCCCAGAAGTCCTCGACCGGGTCGAGGATTCGCCAGGACTGCTCGACCTCCTCGTGCCGCGGGAACAGCGGCGCCTCCCCGATCAGGACGTCAAGGATGAGCCGCTCGTACGCCTCCGGGCTGGACTCGGTGAAGGCCTCGCCGTACGCGAAGTCCATCGTCACGTCGCGCACCTCCATCGCGGTGCCGGGGACCTTCGAGCCGAACCGGAGCGCGAGCCCCTCGTCGGGCTGCACCCGGATCACCAGGGCGTTCTGCCCGAGCTCCTCGGTGGCGGTCGCCTCGAACGGCAGGTGCGGGGCGCGCTTGAAGACGACAGCGACCTCGGTGACGCGCCGGCCGAGCCGCTTGCCGGTACGCAGGTAGAACGGCACGCCGGCCCAGCGCCGGGTGTCGATGTCGAGCCGGACGGCCGCGTACGTCTCGGTGGTGGACGAGGCGTTGATGCCGTCCTCCTGGAGGTAGCCGATGACCGGGACGCCGCCCTGCCAGCCGGCGGCGTACTGGCCGCGCGCGGTGTTCGCCGCCAGGTCCTTGGGCAGCCGGACGGCCGACAGGACCTTCTGCTTCTCGATGCGTACGCCGGCCGCGTCGAACGAGACCGGCTCCTCCATCGCGGTCAGGGCGAGGAGCTGGAGCAGATGGTTCTGGATCACGTCACGTGCGGCACCGATGCCGTCGTAGTAGCCGGCCCGGCCCCCGATGCCGACGTCCTCGGCCATCGTGATCTGGACGTGGTCGACGTAGTTCGCGTTCCAGATCGGCTCGAACAGCTCGTTGGCGAACCGCAGCGCCAGGATGTTCTGGACCGTCTCCTTGCCGAGGTAGTGGTCGATGCGGAACACCGAGCCCGAGTCGAACACCTCGCCGACGACCCGGTTGAGTTCCTGCGCGCTCTCCAGGTCGTGACCGAACGGCTTCTCGATGACCACCCGCCGCCAGGCATCACCAGGGCCCTCCGCGAGCCCGTGCTCCTTGAGCTGGCGGACCACGGCGGGGAAGAACTTCGGGGGTACCGAGAGGTAGAACGCGTGGTTTCCGCCGGTACCCCGGGTGTCGTCCAGCTCCTGGATCGTGGCGCGCAGCTTTGCGAAGGCGTCGTCGTCGCTGAAGTCGCCCGGCACGAACCGGATGCCCTCGGCCAGGTTGGCCCAGACGTCCTCACGGAAGTCGGTTCGCGAGTGCTCCTTGACCGAGTCGTGGACGACCCGCATGAAGTCCTGGTCGGCCCAGTCCCGGCGAGCGAAGCCGACGAGGGCGAAGCCGGGCGGCAGCAGCCCTCGGTTGGCCAGGTCGTAGATCGCCGGCATCAGCTTCTTGCGGGCCAGGTCCCCGGTCACCCCGAAGATGACCATCCCGCACGGGCCGGCCACCCGGGGCAGCCTGCGGTCGCGCGGGTCGCGCAGGGGGTTCGCGAGAGCGGGCGGGAGGGGTGAGGTCACCGTGATGCCCCGCCGGGGCGTGCGTCGGCCAGCGCGGCCGTCAGCGAGTCGAGCAGGTCGTTCCAGGCGGCCTCGAACTTCTCGACTCCCTCGTCCTCGAGAACGCGGACGACGTCGTTGAGGTCGATGCCCACGGCGGCCAGCTGGGCGAACGTGGCGTGCGCCTCGGCATAGTGCGCGCGGACGGTGTCGCCGGTGATCCGGCCGTGGTCGGCGACCGCCTCGAGCGTCTTCTCGGGCATCGTGTTGACGGTGTCCGGGGCGACCAGGTCGACGACGTACATCGTGTCGTCGTACTCCGGGTTCTTGACCCCGGTGGAGGCCCAGAGCGGCCGCTGCGGCTTGGCGCCCTTGGCCGCGAGCACCTGCCAGCGGGGGGTGGCCAGCACCTGCTCGTACGCCTCGTACGCGAGCCGGGCGTTGGCGATCGCGGCCTTGCCCTTGAGTGCGAGCGCCTCGGGACTACCGATCTTGTCGAGCCGGGCGTCGGTCTCGGTGTCGACCCGGCTGACGAAGAACGACGCCACGGAGGTGATCGTCGACAGGTCGCGACCGGCGGCCGACGCCTGCTCCAGCCCGAGCAGGAACGCCTCCATCACGGCGCGGTACCGGTCGAGGCTGAAGATCAGCGTCACGTTCACGCTGATCCCGTCGGCCAGTACCCGCGTGATGGCCGGCAGCCCTTCGACCATGGCCGGGATCTTGATGTACGCGTTGGGCCGGTCGACCAGCCACCACAGGCTGCGGGCCTCGGCCACGGTGCCCTCGGTGTCGCGGGCCTTGCGGGGGTCGACCTCGATCGACACCCGACCGTCCACGCCGCCAGACGCGTCGTACGCGGGACGCAGGACGTCGCAGGCCCAGCGGACGTCGTACGCCGTGATCATCCGGATCGCCTCCTCGACGTCGACCCCGCGCGCGGCCAGGTCGCCGACCTGCGTGGCGTAGTCGGCGCTGGAGCGCAGCGCGGCCTCGAAGATGGACGGGTTGGTCGTGACGCCGACGACGCCGCGCTCGACCAGAGCGGCGAGGCTGCCGGTGGAGAGCCTCTTGCGGCTGAGGTCGTCCAGCCAGATCGAGACGCCCTCCGATGCCAGTGCGCGCAGCGGTTCGGTCATGGCTCGTCGCTCCTTCGTACTCTGCGGGACTCTTGCGGGGACTCTGCGTGTGCGGGTGGTGCTCAGGTACTGCTGGCGGCGGCGATGCTCTCGTGCGCGGCTGCGACTACGGCCTCGGCCGTGATGCCGAACTCGCTGAACAGCTTCTCGGCGGCGGCGGAGGCGCCGAAGTGCTCGAGGCTGACGCAGCGGCCGGCGTCACCCACGAACCGGTGCCAGGTCAGGGCCAGGCCGGCCTCCACGGACACCCGCGCCTTGACCGCCCTGGGCAGCACGCTCTCGCGGTAGTCGGCGTCCTGCTCGTCGAACCACTCGACGCACGGCATCGACACGACCCGGGTGGGGATCCCGGCGGCCTCCAGCGTCTCGCGGGCCGCGACCGCGAGCTGCACCTCGGAGCCGGTACCGATCAGGATCACCCGGGCCGGGCCCGAGGTGGCGTCGGCCAGCACGTAACCGCCGCGCGCAACGCCGTCGGCCGAGCCGAAGACCGTACGGTCGACCGTCGGGACGTTCTGCCGGGTAAGGGCCAGGCCGACCGGCTGCCGGCGCTCGAGGATCGACCGCCAGGCGGCGGACGTCTCGTTGCCGTCGGCGGGCCGGACGATGGAGAGCCCCGGGATCGCGCGCAGCGCCGCGAGGTGCTCGACCGGCTGGTGCGTCGGGCCGTCCTCGCCGAGCCCGATCGAGTCGTGGGTCCAGACGTAGGTGACCGGCAGCTGCATCACCGAGGCCAGGCGTACAGCTCCGCGCATGTAGTCGCTGAAGACCATGAACGTGCCGCCGTAGGGCCGCGTCGGGCCGTGCAGGGCGATGCCCGACAGGATCGCGCCCATGGCGTGCTCGCGGATCCCGAAGTGCAGCGTGCGGCCGTAGGGGCCGCCCTTCCAGTGCGCGGTCTCGACGCCGTCGGGCAGGAACGAGGGCTCGCCGGCCATCGTGGTGTTGTTGGACTCGGCGAGGTCGGCCGACCCACCCCAGAGCTCGGGCAGCACCGGCGCCAGTGCGCTGAGCACGTCGCCGGAGGCCTTGCGGGTCGCCACGCCCTTGGCGTCGGCGGGGAAGGACGGGAACGCCTCGGCGAACCCGTCCGGCAGGCCGCCCGAGTGCAGGCGGTCGAACAGTGCGGCCCGGTCGGGGTTGGCCGCCCGCCAGGCGTCGAACCCGACGGTCCACTCCGCTCGTGCCGCCTGGCCACGGTCGACCGCGCCGCGGGTGTGCGCGAGAACCTTGTCGTCGACCTCGAACCACAGTGCCGGGTCCAGCCCCATCAGCACCTTGGTCGCGGCGACCTCGTCGGCACCGAGCGCCGACCCGTGCGCCTTGCCGGTATTCCGCAGGTTGGGGGCCGGCCAGCCGATGATCGTGCGCAGGGCGATGAACGAGGGACGCGAGGTCTCGGCCCGCGCTGCATCGACGGCCTCGGCAAGGGCGGCCACGTCGACGCTGCCGTCGGGGCTGACCTCGACGTACTGGGTGTGCCAGCCGTAGGCCGCGTACCTGGCCACGACGTCCTCGTTGAACGCGACCGCAGTGTCGTCCTCGATCGAGATGTGGTTGTCGTCCCAGATGACCGTCAGCTCGCCGAGCTCCTGGCGGCCGGCGATGGACGAGGCCTCCGAGGTGATGCCCTCCTCGAGGTCGCCGTCCGAGGCGATCACGAAGACGTGGTGGTCGAACGGGCTGGCGCCGGGGGCCGCGTCCGGGTCGAACAGACCGCGTTCGCGCCGGGCCGCCATCGCCATGCCGACCGCGGTGGCCAGCCCCTGGCCGAGGGGGCCGGTGGTCATCTCGACGCCCTTGGTGTGCTTGTACTCCGGGTGGCCCGGCGTCAGCGAGCCCCAGGTGCGGAACTGCTGGAGGTCGGTCAGCTCGAGGCCGTACCCGGCCAGGAAGAGCTGGATGTACAGGGTGAGGCTGGAGTGCCCGCAGGACAGGACGAACCGGTCACGACCGACCCACGTCGGGTCGCTGGGGTCGTGCCGCATGACCTTCTGGAACAGGAGGTACGCCGCCGGCGCGAGGCTCATCGCGGTGCCGGGGTGGCCGTTGCCGACCTTCTGCACGGCGTCCATCGCGAGCGCTCGTACGGTGGTGACCGCCGCGTCGTCGAGCTCGGTCCAGCCGAGGGGTCGCATGTCCGTCGTCGCGCTCACAGGTCCAGCGTCTCCTGTCAAGTGCGGGCCGGAGCCCGCTCGGTGGCCTGTCGACCGTGCCGGTTGGGTGGTCGGTCGAGCCTGACGGCTGAGCCTACCGATACGATAAGTCCTCGTGACCGCTGGAGATCTTGCGGCCTGCGCAGCGCTGTTGACCGGGAAGGTGCACGTGACCGCCGTCGACCCTCGACCCCCTGTGGATCGGCCCCCCGTGGTCGTCCCGGCGGTCGTCCCGGCCGGTGCGCGCTCCCTGCGTACGACCCTCGGCGCCTTCGTCGCGCTGACCAAGCCGCGCATCATCGAGTTGCTCCTCGTCACGACGATCCCCACCATGTTCCTGGCCGAGGGCGGCGTGCCGCGGCTCTGGCTGGTCGCAGCCACGCTGGTGGGCGGCGCCCTAGCTGCAGGCAGCGCCAACACCCTCAACTGCTACCTCGACCGCGACATCGACGCCATGATGAAACGCACCGGCCATCGGCCGCTCGCGACCGGGGCGGTCACCCCGCGGGCCGCCCTGATCTTCGGCATCGTGCTCGGCGTCGCGTCGTTCGGCTGGATGTTCTGGCTGGTCAACGCCCCGGCGGCCTGGCTGAGCCTGGCCGCGATCTTGTTCTACGTCTTCGTCTACACCCTCGGGCTCAAGCGGCGGACCCCGCAGAACATCGTCTGGGGCGGGGCGGCGGGCTGCATGCCGGTGCTCATCGGCTGGTCGGCTGTGACGGGGTCGCTCGCGTGGACCCCGCTGGTGCTGTTCGGGATCATCTTCTTCTGGACGCCGCCGCACTACTGGCCGCTCTCGCTCCGCTTTGTCGACGACTACACGGCGGCGGGCGTACCCATGCTCCCGGTGGTCGCCTCCCCGGCGGTCGTGGCCCGGCAGATCATCGCGTACAGCTGGGCGATGGTCGTGACGTCGTTGCTGCTGGTGCCCGTCGCGCACACCACGGTCGTCTACGCGCTGGCGGCGGCCGGGCTCGGAGCAGCCTTCCTGGTCGAGGCGTACCGGCTCCGGTCGCGGGTCCTCGCCGGGGGAGCGGACGGGTCAGACCTCGCCGAGACCAAGCCGATGCGGCTGTTCCACGGCTCGATCAGCTACCTCACCCTGCTCTTCGTCGCCATCGCGATCGACCCCCTGCTCCCGCTTCCCCACCTCTAGTTCTTCGGGGGCTTCAACCCGAACCGTCAAGCCCAAACCATCAAACCGAAATGCGCATCTACAGCAGGGCTCTGGCGTCCGGCGAGTTTCGTGGGGCTCGTGTTGTTTGTTGGCGTTCTGACAACCACGATCGACACCTGCTGCCGATGAGCCAGGTCTCGGATGGGCTCGTTCCTTAGGCGCGCCTTTGCCTTTCCGCCTTTGCCTTTTCGCCTTCGCCCTCGAGCAGTAGCCTCTGCGGATGCCCCGGGTCGCGTATGTCACGTACCGGCAGGAGCCGGATCGGCCGGACCCGGACATCGACATCCCCTTCGCGATCCCGGCGCTGGCCGCTGTCGGCGTGACCGCTGAGGTGGTGCTCTGGGACGACCCCGATGTGGACTGGGCGGCGTACGACCTGGTGCTGCTGCGCAGCGCCTGGGACTACGTCCCGCGGTTCGACGAGTTCATGCCGTGGGCCCGGCGGGTCGCGGCGCTCACCCGGCTCGCGCCCCCGCTCGAGGTGATCGAGCGCAACACCGACAAGCGCTACCTCCGCGACCTGGCTGCGACCGGCGTACCCGTCGTACCCACGCACTGGGTCGAGCCGGGCGAGGACTTCCGGGTCGCAGACCTGCGCTGGCAACGGGTCGTGGTCAAGCCGGCCGTCTCTTCGGGGTCCCGCGACACGATCGTGACCACCGACCCCGCTGCGATCGCGGCCCAGGTCGCGCTGATCCTCGCGTCGGGCCGGCCCGTGCTCGTGCAGCCGTACCTCGACGCCGTCGACCACGAGGGCGAGGTCTCCGTGGTGGTGATCGACGGGGTGCCCAGCCACGCTGTCCGCAAGGTCCCGGCCTTGAGCGAGGGCGGCTACGGCGACGCGAGCGAGACCGTCGAGATCAGCGCTGAGCTGGCGGCGGCGGTGGGGCGGGTGCTGGCCGCCGAGCCGCTGGCCAAGGGACTGCCGTTCGCCAGGGTCGACCTCGTACGCGGTGACGAAGGCTGGCTGGTGATGGAGCTCGAGCTCACCGAGCCGCTGCTGTTCCTCGGCTACGCCGGCGGGGCGCCCGAGAGGTTCGCCGCCGCAGTCGCGTCTGCGTTGGCTGCCCCGGGCTGAGCCGGCAGCGGCTCGACGGCCCCGCGGGTCCGGATCGCGTACGTCAGCCTCAGCACGCTCACCCAGAGCAAGGTCGAGCCGAGCACGTGGAACGCCACCAGCACCCACGGCACCCCGGTGAAGTACTGCAGGTAGCCGAGCGCGCCCTGGGCCAGGGTCACGTACAGCACCACGCGGGTACGGCGACCGACCTCCGCGGGCGCGGACGTCAGGCGTACCGCCACCAGCATGGCGATCACCAGACCGCTGAAGAGAATCACCAGGTCCGCGTGCAACCAGGCGATCTTGCTCGGGTCGAACCCGTTGCGGGCCGGGTGGACCGCGTCGCCAGAGTGCGGGCCGCTGCCGGTGACCAGCGTGCCGACCACGATGACCAATCCGCCGACCACGACGAGAGCCCGCACGAGCCAGACGATCTCCGGACGCACCACTGCCTCTGGCGGTCCGTCGCCCGGGTCGGCATAGCGCTCGTAGACGGCAACCGCGACGGCGATCAGCACCATCGACAGAAGGAAGTGCGACGAAACCACAAAGGGGTTGAGGTCGCTCAACGTGGTGATTCCGCCGAGAACTGCCTGGGCGAAAATGCCTGCGATGACCCCCGATGCGAGCCAGACCAAGGGCTTCCGGCGGGGTGCGATATTCCAGGCTGCGACCACACACGCGATGCCAACCAGTGCTACCGCACCGGTGAGCGTCCGGTTCCCGAACTCGACAAACTTGTGGTACCCCTCCGGTTGGTTGATCACCGGGGTGAGTGACCCAGACACGCATTCGGGCCAGCCGGGACACCCGAGGCCTGAGCCCGTCAGTCGCACCAAGCCACCGGTAACGACAATCCCGACCTGCACGAAGACGCCCGCGGCGAAGATCCGTCGAGTGGCTGTTGCGGAGATGCGCACGAGGTCGATGGTAAGTCCGAGGTCCTCGGCCGCGCGTGCCCGGGGTTGGCCCTACTCCCAGCGGAACCAGCGGGCGGCGGCGGCGAGGGCGGCCACGGCCCAGGCCGCGAGGATGGCGATGCTCGCCCAGCGGACGTCACCGTCGACGAACGCGGCCCGCAGCCCGTCGGCCAGCGCGGTCGACGGGAGCAGCTCGAGCACGTGGCGTACGCCGGAGGGGAACTTTGCGAGCGGGATGACGATGCCGCCGCCGAGCAGGAGCAGCAGGTAGAGCAGGTTCGCCCCAGCAAGGGTTGCCTCGGCGCGCAGCGTGCCGGCCATCAGCAGGGCCAGCCCGGAGAACGCGGCCGTGCCGAGGACCAGCAGGAGCAGCACCGCCAGCCACGGCGAGCCGGCCGGACGCCACCCGAGGGCCACCGCAACCGCGCCGAGCAGTACGAGCTGGCCGACCTCGATCGCCAGCACCGCCAGGGTCTTGCCGGCCAGCAGCCCCCAGCGGGGGAGTGGCGTCGAACCGAGCCACTTCAGGACGCCGTACCGCCGCTCGAAGCCGGTGCCGATCGCCTGGGCGGTGAACGCGGTCGACATCACCGCGAGCGCGAGGATCCCCGGCGCCAGGAAGGCGATCCGGCTCCCCGGCCCGAGGTCCACGACGTCGACCTTGGCGAACAGCACGAGCAGCAGCGTCGGGATGATCACGGTCAGCAGCAGCTGCTCGCCGTTGCGCAGCAGCTGCACCACCTCGAACCGCGCGTGCCGGACCGCCAGGTTCATCGCAGCCCACGTCCGGTCAGGGCGAGGAAGACGTCCTCGAGGCTCTGCCGGCCGACCGCGAGGCCTTCGGGCATGACGTCGTGCTCGGCGCACCAGGCGGTCAGCCGGGCCACCAGCGTCGGCCCCTCGGCACCCTCGACGATGTACGAACCCTGCGCGACCGCCGTGACACTCGAACCGAGCGGCAGCGCCGCGAGCAGCCCGGGGACGTCCAGCGTTGTGGGCCCGCGAAAGCGCAGCACCTGGTCCGCGCGACCGCTGGTGAGCTCGGTCAGCGAGCCGGCGGCGACGACCCGGCCCTGGTCGGCGATGACGATGTGGTCGGCGAGCTCCTCGGCCTCCTCCATCAGGTGGGTGGTGAGCACGACGGTGACGCCGTCCGTGCGCAGACCGCGGACCAGGTCCCAGGTCGCGCGCCTGGCCTGCGGGTCGAGCCCGGCCGTCGGTTCGTCGAGGAAGACCAGCTCCGGCCGGCCGACCACGGCCAGGGCCAGCTTGACCCGCTGCTGCTCACCGCCGGACAGCCGCCGGAAAGGGGTACGCGCGGCCAGGTCGATGCCCAGCCGCGCGGCCAGGTCGAGCACGTCGAGCGGGTCGGGATAGAGGCCGGCCGTGTACGTGAGTACCTCGCGCGCCGTCACGGCACCCGCCACGCCGCCGGCCTGGAGCATCACGCCGACCCGGCGCTTCAGGCCGCCGTTTCGGTCGCCGGGGTCGCGGCCGAGCACCCGTACCTGTCCGCTGGTCGGTCGCCGGTAGCCCTCGCAGGTCTCGACCGTGGTGGTCTTGCCGGCTCCGTTGGGGCCCAGGACCGCCGTGATGGCGCCCCGCTCGGCGGCCATGGACAGACCGCGGACGGCCTCGGTCGACCCGAACCGCACGACCAGGTCCTCGACCTCGACTGCGGCGGTCATGCCTGCGCCGCCATCAGCCACGGGACCGCGTACGCCACGGCTTCGGCCAGCGGGAACAGCAGGCAGGCTGCCGTCCCGACGGTGCCGCCGCTGACCAGCTCGGGGTGGTCCCGCTCGAAGGCGGCCCCGATCGCGGGGAACGGCTCCTCGTCGAGGTCGATGTCCCCGAGCTCGACCCAGGCTCGCCCACCGTCGGCCGTGAGCACCGTGGCGCCGTTGGTGACGCGTGCCGCTCCCGGCACCCGGTACTCCGCCAGGTGCAGCGCCGTGCAGGTGGCCCAGCCGGTGCCGACGAACAGGACCGACGCGCGCATCCCCTCCAGGGTCCGCAGCGGCGAACGCTCGCCGAGCCTGTCCTCGAGCTCGTGCACGGCGACCACCTCGGCCGCCCGGGCTCCGACGGCCGCGAACGAGGTCTGCGGGTGCGCGCTGCGGTGAGCACCGGGCCAGGTGCGCACCAGCTCGGCGATCTGCCCCATGCCCCGGCTCGGTGTGATCAGCGGGTCGTACCCCGGGCTCTCGGCCCGGATCACCGGCCACCAGTCCTCGGGTACGGGCGGTCGGGCCCACTCCGAGGGCTCGGAGTTGCTGCCGGTCTGGGTGGGTACGACGAGCGTGCCGTCAGGTCCGAGGACGTCGAGCAGCGTCTGGACGACGGCGACCGACCCACCCGCGACCCAGCCGACCGCGCTCAGCGAGGAGTGCACCAGCACGGTGGAGCCCGGTCGCAGCCCGAGGGCGGCCAGGTCCGCAGCCAGGTTCTGCCGGGTGCCCGGGCGGCCAGTACGAGCTGCCGCGGCACCCTCGCCGGCTCCGGTCGTCACGCATGCATCGTCCCAGACGGCCCCCGGGGTGGCGGCCGCGAGGTAATAAGGACACAATGGCATGGTGAAATTCGCCGAGCCGCTGATCGACGCCACGGATGCCACCACCGGCACCCGCGTACGCGTCGTCCGTTCGCTGCTCGAAGAGGGCCCGGCCACCGCCGCTGTGCTTGCCGACCGCCTGGGCCTGACCCCCGCCGCCGTCCGTCGCCACCTGGACGCGCTGGTCGCAGACGGGCAGGTCGACGCCCGTGACCGCGCCCCCTACGGTCCCGACCCACGCCGTGGCCGTGGCCGTCCGGCCCGTGTTTACTCGCTCACGCCCGGGGGCCACCAGTCCTTCCCGCAGGGGTACGACGACCTTGCCAACCAGGCCCTGCGCTACCTCGTCGAGCTGGGCGGCAGCGAGGCCGTCGGAGTCTTCGCCCGCGCCCAGGTCGCCGACTTCGAGGACCGCCACCGCGCGGCGATCGGCGCGGCCGCCCCGCAGGACAAGGTCCAGGCCCTGGCCGACGCACTGTCCTCCGACGGGTACGCCGCCTCGGTCGACCCCTCACGTGGCGGCGGCGCCCAGATCTGCCAGCACCACTGCCCGGTCGCGCACGTCGCGGCCGAGTTCCCCCAGCTGTGCGAGGCCGAGACCGAGGCGTTCGCCCGGCTGCTCGGCCGCCATGTCCAGCGCATCTCCACCATCGGCCAGGGCGGGCATGTGTGCACCACCGTCGTACCAGCGAGCACCGTCGTTCCAGCAGCACCACCTGAGAGGACCGCGTCATGACGCAGACCGCCAACACCGACCAGCTCGAGGGCCTCGGCCGCTACGACTTCGGCTGGCACGACAAGGACACCGCGGGCATCAACGCGCGCCGTGGCCTGTCCGAGGAGGTCGTCCGCGATATCTCCGCGCTCAAGAACGAGCCGCAGTGGATGCTCGACCTGCGCCTCAAGGGCCTGCGGCTGTTCGACAAGAAGCCGATGCCCGCGTGGGGTGCCGAGCTCGGCGGCATCCACTTCGACAACATCAAGTACTTCGTGAAGTCGACGGAGAAGCAGGCGACGTCCTGGGACGAGCTGCCCGACGACATCAAGAACACCTACGACCGGCTGGGTATCCCCGAGGCCGAGAAGCAGCGCCTGGTCTCCGGCGTCGCGGCCCAGTACGAGTCCGAGGTCGTCTACCACCAGATCCGCGAGGACCTGGAGCAGCTCGGCGTGATCTTCGTCGACACCGACACCGGTCTGCGCGAGCACGAGGAGCTGTTCCGCGAGTACTTCAACACGGTGATCCCGGTGGGGGACAACAAGTTCGCCTCGCTCAACACCTCGGTGTGGTCGGGCGGCTCGTTCATCTACATCCCCAAGGGCGTCAAGGTCGACATCCCGCTTCAGGCTTACTTCCGGATCAACACCGAGAACATGGGCCAGTTCGAGCGCACCCTGATCATCGCCGACGAGGACTCGTACGTTCACTACGTCGAGGGCTGCACGGCGCCGATCTACTCGTCCGACTCGCTGCACTCGGCGGTCGTCGAGATCATCGTGAAGAAGAACGCCCGGGTGCGCTACACGACCATCCAGAACTGGTCCACCAACGTCTACAACCTGGTGACCAAGCGGGCGACCGCGGCCGAGGGCGCGACGATGGAGTGGATCGACGGCAACCTTGGCTCCAAGGTCACGATGAAGTACCCCGCCGTGTTCCTGATGGGACCGCACGCCAAGGGCGAGACGCTGTCGGTGGCGTTCGCCGGCCCCGGCCAGCACCAGGACGCCGGCGCCAAGATGGTCCACTGCGCGCCGCACACGTCCTCGACCATCGTGTCGAAGTCCGTGGCGCGTGGCGGCGGTCGTACCTCCTACCGCGGCCTGATCCAGGTGCAGGAGGGGGCCTACGGCTCCAAGTCGACGGTGCGCTGCGACGCGCTCCTCGTCGACGACATCAGCCGGTCCGACACGTACCCCTACGTCGACGTCCGCGAGGACGACGTGGCGATGGGGCACGAGGCCACCGTCTCCAAGGTCTCCGAGGACCAGCTCTTCTACCTGATGAGCCGTGGCATGACCGAGGACGAGGCGATGGCGATGATCGTCCGTGGCTTCGTCGAGCCGATCGCCCGCGAGCTGCCGATGGAGTATGCGCTCGAGCTCAACCGGCTGATCGAGCTGCAGATGGAAGGGGCCGTGGGCTAGGCATGGGAGTCACGCACACAGTTGAGAAGACGGGCGCGGCGGCCGACGTCAGGCCGGCCTTGGTCGAGTCCTTCGACCTGGCCGACCACGTCGTGCCCACCGGTCGCGAGGAGGAGTGGCGGTTCACCCCGCTGCCCCGCCTGCGCGGTCTGCACGACGGCAAGGCTGACGCCCCCGGGGCCGCCCAGGGCAAGGTCGTGGTCGAGATCGACGCCGCCCCCGAGCTGCTCGTCGAGACGGTCGGACGTGACGACGCGCGGCTCGGCCGCACCGGCGCGCCGCAGGACCGGGTCGCGGCGCAGGCGTGGGCCGGTTTCGAGCGCGCCACCGTGCTCACCGTGCCGCGCGAGACCACGGCCAGCCGGCCGACGATCGTGACGCTGCGCGGCGAGGGCGCCGACGGTGCCGCCTACGGGCACACGCTGATCGAGGTCGAGCCCTTCGGGTCGGCCGTGGTCGTCCTCGACCACGTCGGGTCGGCCACGTACGCCGACACCGTCGAGGTGGTCGTCCGCGACGGGGGGCAGCTGACGGTGGTCAGCCTGCAGGAGTGGACCGACGACGCGGTCCACGTCTCCAGCCACCGCCTCCGGGTCGGTCGTGACGCCCGGCTCCGGCACGTCGTGGTCTCCCTCGGGGGCGACCTCGTCCGCATCCACCCGACGGTCAACTACGACGGTCCGGGTGCCGAGGCCGAGCTGCTCGGCCTGTACTTCGCCGACGCCGGCCAGCACCTGGAGCACCGGCTCTTCGTCGATCACGACGTCGCGCACTGCCGCAGCCGCGTGACCTACAAGGGCGCGCTGCAGGGCGAGGGCGCCCACACGGTCTGGATCGGTGACGTGTTCATCCGGCACGACGCGGTGGGCACGGACACCTACGAGATCAACCGCAACCTCGTCCTCACCGACGGTGCCCGCGCCGACTCCGTACCCAACCTCGAGATCGAGACTGGTGAGGTCGTCGGCGCCGGCCACGCGAGTACCACGGGACGATTCGACGACGAGCAGCTGTTCTACCTGCAGTCCCGCGGTATCACCGAGGACGAGGCCCGCCGCCTGGTGGTGCGGGGGTTCTTCGCCGACCTGCTCGCGCAGATCGGCATCGACGAGCTGGAGACGCGACTGCTGGACGCGGTCGACGCCGAGCTGGAGAGAGCTGGCCGATGAGCGACAGCTACCGCAGGGCCTGCCCGTTGGCCGACCTCGCCGAGGGCTCGGCCACCCGGGTCGAGCTCGACGGGATCGCGATCTGCCTGGTCCGTTCCGAGGGCGAGGTACACGCGGTCAGCGACATCTGCTCGCACGCCGACGTCTCGCTCGCCGAGGGCGAGGTCGACGGCCTGACCATCGAGTGCTGGCTGCACGGCTCGCGCTTCGACCTGGTGTCCGGCCGTCCCACCGGCCTGCCCGCCACCCGTCCCGTTCCGGTCTACCCGGTCAAGATCGAGGGGGACGACGTGTACGTCTCCCTGACCGCCACAGAAGAGAGCTGAGCTCCTGATGTCCGTCCTTGAGATCCATGGCCTGCACGTCACCGTCGAGGCCGACGGCGCCCCGCGCGAGATCCTGTCCGGCGTCGACCTGACGATCCGGCAGGGCGAGACGCACGCGATCATGGGGCCCAACGGGTCCGGCAAGTCCACCCTGGCGTACTCGATCGCCGGGCACCCCAAGTACACCGTCACCAGCGGCACAGTCACCCTCGACGGCGCCGACGTGCTGGCGATGAGCGTGGACGCGCGGGCGCGGGCCGGGCTGTTCCTCGCCATGCAGTACCCCGTCGAGATCCCGGGCGTCTCGGTGTCGAACTTCCTGCGTACCGCTGCGACCGCCGTCCGTGGCGAGGCGCCGAAGCTGCGTACCTGGGTCAAGGACGTCAACGGCGCCATGGAGCGGCTGGCGATCGACCCCTCGTTCGCTGCCCGCAACGTCAACGAGGGCTTCTCCGGCGGCGAGAAGAAGCGCCACGAGATCCTCCAGATGGAGCTGCTGCAGCCCAGGATCGCAATCCTCGACGAGACCGACTCCGGCCTCGACGTCGACGCGCTCAAGGTCGTGTCGGAGGGTGTCAACCGGGTACGCGCGACCGGCGAGGTCGGCGTAGTGCTGATCACGCACTACACCCGGATCCTGCGCTACATCACACCTGACTTCGTGCACGTCTTCGCCG
The DNA here is from genome assembly GCA_031394045.1 of Sporichthyaceae bacterium. Lineage (GTDB taxonomy): Bacteria > Actinomycetota > Actinomycetes > Prado026 > Prado026 > JANYIP01. Next base: position 2,248 of record JANMWN010000251.1, on the reverse strand, counting down.
GCGGCCGCATCGTCGAGGAGGGTGGCCCCGAGCTGGCCGACCAGCTCGAGACCGAGGGGTATGAGCGCTTCGCCAAGGTGGCCTCCTCGTGATGCAGCCATGACCGCCGACGTACTGGCCTCGGCGCTCGACGTCGAGCGGATCAAGGCCGACTTCCCGATCCTGTCGCGCACGGTCCGCGACGGCCGGCGGCTGGTCTACCTCGACAGCGGAGCGACCTCGCAGAAGCCGCTCCAGGTGCTGGACGCCGAGCGCGGTTTCTACACCAAGCACAACGCGGCCGTTCACCGTGGCGCGCACCAGCTCGCCGAGGAGGCCACCGACGCGTACGAGAGCGCCCGCGCGACCATCGCGGCGTTCATCGGCGCGCAGGCCGACGAGGTCGTGCTCACCAAGAACGCCACCGAGGGCATCAACCTGGTCGCGTACTCGATGTCCAACGCCGCGACCGCCGGGCCCGAGGCGGCCCGCTTCGTGGTCGGCCCTGGCGACACCATCGTGGTCACCGAGATGGAGCACCACGCCAACCTCGTGCCGTGGCAGATGCTCGCCCAGCGCACCGGCGCCACCCTGCGCTGGCTGGGGCTGACCGACGACGGACGGCTCGACCTCGGCAACCTCGAGCAGGTCGTCGACGGCACGACCAAGATAGTCGCGTTCACCCACCAGTCCAACGTCCTCGGGACGGTCAACCCGGTCGAGCCGCTGGTCCGTCGGGCCCGCGAAGTGGGGGCGCTGGTCCTGGTCGACGCGTGCCAGTCGGTGCCCCACCAGCCGGTCGACGTCACCGCTATCGACGCGGACTTCCTGGTCTTCTCAGGCCACAAGATGCTCGGCCCGATGGGGATCGGCGTCCTCTGGGGTCGCGCCGAGCTGCTCGCGGTGATGCCGCCGTTCCTGACCGGTGGCTCGATGATCGAGGTCGTCCACATGGAGGCCTCCACCTTCGCGGCGCCCCCGCAGCGGTTCGAGGCCGGCGTACCCATGGCTGCCCAGGCGGTCGGGCTCGCGGCCGCCTGCGACTACCTCTCAGCGGTAGGCATGGATGCCGTCGAGGCCCACGAGCACATGCTCACCGGGTACGCCCTCGAGCAGCTGTCGGCCATCGACGGCGTACGCATCGTGGGGCCGGTCACCACCGAGGCACGCGGGGGAGCGGTGTCGTTCGTCGTCGACGGGATCCACCCGCACGACGTGGGGCAGGTCCTCGACGACCAGGGTGTCGAGGTACGTGTCGGTCACCACTGTGCGTGGCCGCTGATGCGCCGCTTCGCTGTGCCCGCGACCACCCGGGCCACGTTCTACCTCTACAACGACCTGGCCGACGTCGACGCCCTCGTCGCGGCCGTGCGTCATGCCCAGACGTTCTTCGGGGTCGTCTCGGGTGCAGCCGCCAGCGGGGCGGCCTGATGCAGCTCGAGTCGATGTACCAGGAGATCATCCTCGACCACTACCGCAGGCCCCATCACAAGGGCCTGCAGGAGCCGTACGACGTCGAGGTCCATCACGTGAACCCGACCTGCGGCGACGAGGTGACCGTGCGGGTACGCCTCAGCGACGACGAGCGGCACGTCGTCGAGGAAATCTCCTACGACGGCATGGGCTGCTCGATCTCGCAGGCCTCCACCTCGGTGATGACCGACCTCGTCACCGGCAGGACCCTGCCCGAAGCCCTTGCGGCGCAACAGGAGTTCCTCACCCTGATGCAGAGCAAGGGTGAGCCGGTCCAGGTCGACGAGGACCTGCTCGACGACGCGGTCGCCTTCGTGGGCGTCTCGCGCTACCCCGCACGGATTAAGTGCGCCCTGCTCGGCTGGATGGCGTTCAAGGACGCGGCGGCTCAGGCCGTCGCTGCGAAGGAGACCAGATGACCGACACAGCGACCGCGACCGGGGCCGGCGGTCCCGCCTCGCTCGAGGACCTCACCGAGGCCATGCGTGACGTCGTCGACCCCGAGCTCGGGATCAACGTCGTCGACCTCGGCCTGGTCTACGGCATCACCGTCGACCAGAACGACACGGCCGTCGTGGACATGACGCTCACCAGCGCCGCGTGCCCGCTCACCGACGTCATCGAGGACCAGACCCGCTCGGCCCTGGCCGATCTGGTCACCGATGTCCGGATCAACTGGGTCTGGATGCCGCCGTGGGGCCCCGACAAGATCACCGACGAGGGCCGCGAGCAGCTGCGCGCCCTCGGCTTCAACGTTTGACCTTCCGCCTACGGCTCCAACGTTTGACCTTCCGCC
>JANMWN010000246.1:0-1669 GCA_031394045.1 Sporichthyaceae bacterium | reverse complement strand
CCCCCCCCGGCCCCCCGCGTGGGCCTCTTCTAAGTTCCTACACCCGGGGCCCTTCGGTGGGGCCCCCCTTTACCAAAACACCATCGACTCGGGTGGGGTGGGCGTTTGCCTGCCGTTGACCTTGGGGTCCGTAGCGTTCCTGTCATGTCCCGACCGGACATTCACTAGCGCTCCCCCGCGGTTCTGCGACCAACAGGGAGTGTGGGCGGTACCGACGACGACGCCCCCATCATCGTCGGTGCCGCCCTTTGTGATGTCCGGGCGCGTACGCCGCGCTCGGGCCGTAGGCTGGCCGCCGCCGCCTGACCGGAGGAACCATGGCCGAGCTCACTGCCGAGCAGATCCAAGCGATGCTCGACAGCTTCTACCCGTACAAGGACCGCTACCCGATCCACCGTGACATCCCGGCCCAGGGCCTGCCCCGCGCCGAGGTGCTGGCCCAGGTCCAGGCGATGTCCACCGAGGAGGACGTCCTCGGAGACACCGGCAAGGTGAGTGGCTCGCTGTACCTCGGCGACCATGACCAGTACCGCTTCCTGACCGAGGTCTTCGAGCGCTTCGCCCACGCCAACGTGCTGCAGCGCGACATGTACCCGAGCTCGACGAAGTTCGAGGGCGAGATCGTCGCGATGACGGCGGCGATGCTCGGCGGCGACCACGAGACCGTCGGGGTGATCACCTCGGGCGGCAGCGAGAGCCTGATGAACCCGATGCTCGTCTACCGCGAGCGTGGGCTGGCCGAGAAGGGCATCACCGCACCCGAGATCATCATCCCCGACTCGGCGCACGTGGCCATCGACAAGGCCTGCCACTACTTCGGCATCAAGCTGCTCCGGGCCCCGCTGCGCGACGACTTCCTCGTCGACGTCGACTGGGTCCGCGACCACATCAACGGGAACACCGTCGCGCTGGTCGGCTCGGCCGGCTCGTACCCGTACGGGCTGATCGACCCGATCACCGAGCTGGGCGAGCTGGCCCTCGAGCACGACCTCGGCCTCCATGTCGACGGCTGCCTCGGCGGCTTCCTGCTGCCGTGGATCGAGCGGCTAGGCGTCAAGGTGCCGCCGTTCGACTTCCGGGTGCCCGGTGTCACCTCGATGTCGGCCGACACCCACAAGTTCGGCTACGCCCTCAAGGGCACGTCGGTCCTGCTCTACCGCAACGCGACCCTGCGCCGGTACCAGTACTTCACGTTCCCCGACTGGCCCGGCGGCCTCTACATCTCGCCGGGGATGTCCGGCAGCCGGTCCGGCGGGCTGATCGCCGCGGCGTGGGCCGCAATGCTGACCACGGGCGAGCAGGGCTACCTCGACGCCGCCGCTGCGATCCACGCCACCGCCCAGCAGATCCGTACGGCCGTCGCGGCCCAGCCGGACCTTCGCGTCTTCGGCGACGACCCGACCTTCCTGGTGGCGTTCGGCGCAGCGCAGTCCGAGGACGACGGCGGCCTGGACATCTTCCTGGTCAACGACGCGCTCACCGCGCGCGGCTGGCGGATGAACCCGGACCAGCTGCCGCCCGGCCTGCACTTCTGCGTGACCCGGCCGAACACCAGGCCCGGGATCGCCGAGGCGTTCGGCAAGGACCTCGCCGACGCGGTGGCGTACGCCAAGGAGCACCGTGGCGAGCCGGCCCGCAGCGGCGCCCTCTACGGCATGGCCGGGTCGCC
>JANMWN010000241.1:0-2091 GCA_031394045.1 Sporichthyaceae bacterium | reverse complement strand
AGTCGGTCACACCCACCCCAGGTACGAAGAGCCGTCAAACCGGCTTCATCGCGCTCGACCCGGATGATCGGGTCCGGTTCGGTCCTGGCTTGGGTTATGGCTGTGGGACTCGTTCTGGACGTCGGGGCGATTGCTCTCACGCGGGCGCCTGTCACCTTGGACGGACCGACGCTGCGGTACATGGCCGTTGCCGGGTTCGGCAACGCGTTCGGGCTCCCGCTCCTGCTCAGCTCGCTGCGCCTAGGCAAGGTTGGCTTGGCCACGTCTATCGCATCGACCGAGAGCGCAGTGGGCGCGGTCTACTCCGTACTCGTCGGCGCGCATATGCCTGTCCTGGCATACGGCCTGTTGACGCTCACCGTTGTCGGAGTGGTGCTTGCCGCGTGCGCCGAAGAAGAGGACGCAATCCTTGGCGAACAAAGGACATTGGCGGCGGGGCTGGCCGTCGCGTCCGCAGTCGTCTCCGGCGCAAGCATCTTCGCGACCGGGTTCATCAGCTCGCACCTCAGCCCGGATCCACCGTCTCGTGATCTCGTGACCTGCTGAGGCGCTTGTGGATCTTGGTGGCGGATGGGGGTGTGCGGATTCTGCCGGTCGGGCCGGCTTTTCCACTTCGTTGTTCGGGTTGGGGCTGGTGGGCCCGTGCGGTCAGGGAGTCGCGAGTCGCGGTGGGGCCCCCATGGTGAGGTCCCACAGTTGCTCCCAGGCGGACTGCCAGGGCCAATGCTCGGGCAGGTGCAAGCCGAGCTTGCGTGCGGAGCGGGCCAGCCGTGCTGGGACGTTGATGAGCTGGGCGCGCAGCGTGGCGAGGGTGGCTCGGGCGTGGAACGGTGAGGCCAGGGCGCCGGCGGCGCGGGTGAGGTTGAACGCGATGGCGGCCAGCACCAGCCAGGCACTGTTCGCCGCGAACGACCCGGAGGGCAGATGCGCTAGCGGGCCGTCCTTCAGGTCGGCGATGACCTGCTCGATGATCGCGTGTTCGCGGTGGCTCTTCTCGGCCTGTACCAGCGTCAACGGGCTGTCGGTGAAGACCGCGTGGTAGCGGTAGGTGGCGAACAGTTCGGTCTGCTGGACGGTCACGGCGTTGGCGGTCTTGGGCTTGCTGACGCGGTTGAGGCGCTTGACGCGGCGCACGATCAGCCGCCCGGTGATCTGCTCACTTTTGCGGCGGCTGGTGAAAGCGGTGAACTCGACCTCGGCGATCTCCGCGTCGGAGACCAGTCGTTGCTCGTCTTCGTCCCAGACTGCGTTGGGGTAGCTGATCGCCGTCCACGCGTCGTCGGCGATGCTGCTGATGGCTTTGCGCACGGCCGGGTTCATCCTGGCGGTGACCGAGAAACAGGCCTTCGCGCGGCGGGCCGCGGCGATCACGTCGTGGCCGTAGAAGGCACTGTCGGCGCGCAGCACCACCAGGCCTTCGCCGGCGGCGCCGCCCGCCCCCACAGTCTTGGCGGTCTTCAGCGCGTCGGCGACCAGCCGGGGAGCACCCCGCGCGCTGTTCGCCTTCCCCGAGCGCAACCGGGTCGCGGCGATCACCGGCCGCGACGCCGGGGTGCTCACGATCGCGATCAACGCGTTCAGGCCCTTCACCCCCGAGTACCCGAACCCGGCGCCTTGCTTGGCGTATCCGTGGGTGGCCCGGATCGTGTCGTCGATGTCGACGAAGGTGACCTGACCGGCACCGACCAGCAGCGGGGTCTGGGCGGCGAGCTCGGCGAGCAGGCCCGCTGCGACGGCGTCGAGCTGGCGGACGTGACCGAAGGTGAACGTCCGCAGGAACGTCCCGAACGTCGACGGGGCGTGGACCCCGGTGAACAACCGGTCCATCCCGCCGTGCCGCAGCAAGTCCATGTCATCGATGCAGTCGGCCCCGGCGACCATCCCGGCGATCAGCGCGGGGATCTTCACGTCCGCGTTCGCGCCGCCCTTCGCGGTCAGCGTGACCTTGCCGGCGACCAGCCCCGCCAGGCCGCATCGCTGCGCCAGTGCCATTACCGGAGCCAGCCCACCGCACGACACGAGATTCGGATCGTCGAACACCGCCGACACCTGACCAACGCCGTGAGAAACTCGCATCCCGCGGGTGCTCCT
>JANMWN010000225.1:0-13066 GCA_031394045.1 Sporichthyaceae bacterium | reverse complement strand
CGAGTCGTCCGAATACGCGACGACGTAGAACCCGCCCAAGCCGTCAAAACCCTCGCACACGAACTCGGTCACATCCGCGCCGACCACGGAACCCGCTTCGCCGAGACCTACCACCAGTCGGGTGGATGCCGCGGGGTCGCGGAGATCGAAGTCGAGTCCATCGCCTACCTCGTCACATCAGCAGCAGGGATGGACTCGGCCGGCTACTCCGTGCCGTACGTGACCGGCTGGGCGCGGGGCGACGCCGATTTTCTGCGAGACACCGCCACCAGGGTTCTCGTGACAGCCGGGAAGATCCATCAGGAGCTCCCATCGGAAGCAGGGGATCACGCCTGTAAGAAGTCGTCGGGCATCGGGTCGCGACCGTCCGTAGAGCTTCAGCTCTCACACGGCTCCGCAGGACCCTTGACCGGTCCGCGAACCCGCAGACCCTGCATCGAGTGACGTGTTCCGCCGGTCGCGCCCACCGTGGTGCTAGGCCTGCACGCTTGCCGTGTTGCCAATCGTGGGCTCCAGCCAGCGACACCTCGCGGCATGCGGTCAGCTGGCGCCGGAGAGCCTCTGATCGCCGGATGGCGGCCCGGTGGACTGGTTCGTAGACGATGCGTGGATCGCGTGCACGAGTCGTTGGACGACCGCCCGGATGGTTCTCTCGCGCGTTGGGTTGAGGGGTGCTGCGAGGTTGTCAATCTCCATCCCCGCCATGACGGCGAGGATGAGGCGGGCGTCCGCGTTCGGGCTGGAGGAGTTGATAGCGGTCATGACGGCATGGAGCTGGGCGAGAAGGCTCTGTTGCCACGCGGTGGAGGTGCGCTCAAGATCCGGTCGTCGAGTTGACTCGACGAGGAACTCGTACTCTGCGATGAGCTTCTCGCGGGACTGGGTCAGACCATCGATGATGAAGTCGGCGAGCCGGTTGGCTAGCTCGTCGGGCGTCAGTTCGGTGTGCAGCCTAGAGATGGTCCTGACGACGCGCTTGGTCTCCCTCTGGGTGTGGCGCTGGAAGGCGGTGGCGATGAGGTCGTCCTTGCCGTCGAAGTAGTAGCCCATGGCGCCGAGAGGGATCTTGGCCTCGGCGGCTACCGAGCGCATGGACAGTCCACTCATGCCGTCCCGCGCGATGATGCGCAGCGCGGCGTCGAGGATCGCGGTCTTCCTCGCGACACCGCGCTTGCTCGGCGGCATTCGGGTCAGCTCGTCAGGGATGTCCACCTGTTCAGCCATGCTCGCTCGCATCCCGGACGCCGTTGATCCATGCGGCGAGGTTGGCGCCGAGTGCATCCACCGAGTAGCCCCCCTCGAGCAGCGCGACCATCGGGATTCCCAGTCCTGCAACGTCTGCACCGATCGCTCGGTAGTCCGCTGTCGTCAGCGCCGCGTCTCCGGCCGGATCGCCTTGGTAGGTGTCGAAGCCGAGTGAGACGACCAGGAAGTCCGGGCCGTAGCTGGACACAGCATCGAGTGCACGTTCGAGAAGGGTTCGGTAGGCGGCGCCCTCGATGTGAGGCGGAAGTGGCACGTTGAGGGTGAACCCCCGGCCGTCGGCCGTCCCAGTCTCGCCGGCTCGGCCCGTGAAGTAGGGATAGCAGCGGTCTGGGTCTCCGTGCAGCGAGGCGTAGAGGACGTCGGCGCGACTGTAGAAGATCGCCTGGGTCCCGTTGCCGTGGTGGAAGTCGAGGTCGAGGACCGCCACTGTCTTCGCACCGGAGTCGCGCAGCCACTGCGTCGCCACTGCCGCGTTGTTGAGGTAGCAGCCACCGCCGAATAGGTCTGACGCAACGTGGTGTCCCGGAGGGCGGCACAGACCGACGGCGACTCGTGCTCCGCTCCGCACCCGCTCTGCGGCGGTGAGGGCGGTGTCGACCGAGCCCACCGCCGCAGCCCAGGTACCGGGACCGATGCCGGTAATCGTGTCGAAGCAAAAGCGCCCGAGTGCTCCGGGTGCACCCGGAGCCATGTGCAAGGTCTGTCCAGGCACGCCAAGTGCGTGGTGCAGGAAGGTGTCGGCGAAGATGATCTGGGGCCCGTCAGCCGCGTGGTCGGCAGAGGCCCACGCGGCGGCCAGGAAGGCGACGAGCTCTGGGTCGTGGACACGCAGGATCGGCGCGGTGCCGTGCTGGCGAGGGTCGACCATCTCCAGACCAGGATCACCTTCTATCCGCTTGAGGATCGAGGTCATGCGTTCGGTGCGGTCGAACGCCGGGATCTGGCGGCCACACTGAACCTCGACCCCGGGATCGTGCTGCGCGTGCTGGGGTGCGATGACTACCGGGATCTCCATGTCAGCCCTTCGGCCTGAGGGTGGCCAGATCCACGGTGAAGATCCATGGCAGCAGGTGCTGCCACCCGGTGAGTTTGCTGCTCGCGGCGATGGTGTCGTTCAGGTCCGCGATGTTGATCCAGCATAGAGACGACTGGTATGCACGCGCGGCCTGTTCGTACAGGTCGAGGGACTGCTGCGGGTCAGCAGTCGCTGCGGCTCTCGTCGCCAGCGCGTCGCCTGCCGGTGCGGAGCAGCCGAGGAAGTTCACCGGGGCCTGAGCCTCTTGGTAGACAGACATCCAGGTGTCGATGTGCACAGCGTCGGGATTCATGGCCGCAAGGAGCAGGTCGGGCCGCTGCGCCGGTGTAGTGGGGAGAGCGAAGACCTGTGACGGGTTGTACGACCGCACCGTGGCCGAGAGCCCGGCCTGCTGCAAGGAGACCTGGAGTGTGTTGGCGAGCTGCTTCAGTGAGTTGTCGCCGTAGTACCCGACGACCACGTCCCGGCCCTTGTCCGCCTCGACCGCAGTCTTGAGTGCATCCGGGGAAGGGCTCCAGGTGTCGGCAACCGCCCCGTCGGGCAGCATGCCGACTGGGTAGAACTGGGTGGATGCCGAGGCGCGGTTCCCGTACACGTCCGACGTGAGGGTCTTCGTATCGAGGGAGTCACGCAATGCCTGGCGGACCGGTATCGCTCCGAAAACGCGCGAGGCCGGGTTCACCCAGACCTGGACCTTGAACAGGGTCGGGAAGTTCTGCACCTGCAGGACGGGATTGGCGGCAAGCGAGGTGTAATCGCGTGTGTCGAGGCCATGCAGGACCATGTCGAGCTGACCTCCCCGCAGCTCCAGGGACTGACTGGAGAAGTCAGGGATCACCGAGAAGTCAACGGTGCTGTAGTACGGCTTCGTCCCCCAGTAGTTCGGGTTCGCCGTCAGCTCGTACTTCGTGGTCTTGACGACGTCTGAGAGAACGTAGGGTCCGGTGCCCCCACTGTGCGTCGCCAGCCATCCCGCCCCGTGGTCGCCACCCGTCGCGTGGGCTGCCACCGCCGTCGGGTTGACCGCGACTGGGCCGTACGGCGACGCGAGATAGTCCAGGAAGGGCACGACCGGTTGCTTGAGGTGCACCACGAAAGTGGTGGCGTCTGGTGCCTCGGTTGAGGCAACGGCGGCGAGCATGTACGACGGCCCACCCTTGAGTGCGGTCCGGCGCTCGAAGCTCGCCTTCATCGCAGCGGCGTCGAATGGCGTGCCGTCGTTGAACTTGACGCCGCTGCGCAGGACGAAGCGGTACGTCTTACCGTCGGGTGAGACGCTCCACGATGTCGCGAGCAGCCCGGTGATCTTCGGTGAGCTGGGTTCGTAGGTCAACAGGCCCTGATAGGTGGCCGTCGTGATCTGCAGACCCTCGGCCTCGTAGTATGTGTCCGGGTCCAGCGGCGACGGGTCAGCGCTTAACGCGAGCCGCAACGTGGTGGTGCCGGAGCCGGAGCTACTGGCCGGGCTGCCGCCGGTGCAGCCTGCAGCAAGGACCGCGAAGATGCCGAGGGTGGCTAGCGCTGCAAGGGGTCTGGGCATGAGTACCTTCCTTAGTGTCATCGCACGATGCGGGGGTCGAGGACGGTCTGGATGATGTCGACGGCGGTGTTGGCCAGGACGTATCCGACGCCGAGCAGCAAGGTCGTTCCGGCGATTGCGGGGAAGTCCGCGGTGGGGATGCTTTGGTCGAGGTAGAGGCCGATTCCAGGCCAGGCGAACACTGTCTCCACGATGACCAGGCCGGCGAACAGCGTGCCCAGCTGGAGTCCGGCCATCGACAACGGTGTGACTGCCGAGTTGCGCAGGCCGTGGCGGAACAGGATCCTGCTGTTGCTCATGCCCTTGGCGCGGGCGGTCCGCACGTACTCGGACCCCATTGCGGTTGTCAGGCTCGAGCGCAGGACCCGTCCGACCGCAACTGCCGGGAGCATGGCCAGGCACGTGGCTGGGAGGATCAGGTGCCTGACCGCGTCGACCGTCGCGTCGAGCCGGCCGTGGAGGAGGCCGTCCACCGTGAGCAGGCCGGTGGGACCTGTCGGTGGGTTGTCGACGGAGATCCGTCCGGTCGCCGGCAGCCAGTGCAGCGTGCTGTAGAAGAGTAGGACCGCCAGGAGCGCCAGCAGGAAGGTGGGAGCGGAGGAGAGGGCGAGTAGGCCTCCGCTGAAGAGCCCCGAGCCCTTCTTCCTGGCAGCGGTCAGGAGGCCGAGGGTCAGCGCCAGCACGGTGGCGATGACAATGGCGAATAGTGCGAGCTCGATGCTGGCCGGCAGGTATTGGCCGAGGTCCGTCGTCACGGGACGCTGGGTCCGCAGGGAAGTCTGCAGGTTGCCGGTCACCAGACCTTGCAAGTAGTGAAACCATTGGACGACGAGCGGCTGGTCGTATCCGAGTCGGTGCCGCGCTTCCTCCACGACGGACTGCGGCGCCGAGGGCCCCACCAGGATGCGGACGGGGTCGACGGCGGACATGTGCTGCAAGATGAAGAGCACGACCGTCAGCCCCAGGCAGACGGCCCCGGCGCCTGCGATACGCCGACTGATGAACGAGATCATCGGCCACCTCCGGCTCGCGCAGCGACGGCGTCGCCAGCTACGTTGGCGGCGAAGGTGATCACTGCGATGGCGAGAGCTGGAAAGATTGGGATCCACCAGGCGGTCAGGAAGTAGGAGAGGCCTTGTGCCGCCATGGCTCCCAGCTCAGGGGTCGGTGGCGCCGCACCCAGCCCCAGGAACGAGAGCCCGGCCAGGGTCAGCACGACGTAGCCGATGTCCAGGCTCGCAGCCACCACGAGGGTGGACGCCATCCCTGGCAGCACGTGTCGTACGACGACCCGGTGCCTGCTGATACCGCTCGCGACGGCTGCCTCGACGTGAGGTCGTTGGCGCAATGCCCGCGCCTCACCGCGCACGATCCGCGCGTAGTAGGGCCACCAGACAAGGCTGATCGCGACGAGCGCGTGGACCAGCGACGGCCCAAGAGCCGCGGCGACCGCGATGGCGACGAGGATGGCAGGGATCGCCAGGAACGCATCAGTGACTCGCATCAGAATCTCGTCGAGCCAACGCGGACCGAGGCCGGCCACAGCGCCGATGAGGAGACCGACCGCCACCCCGACCAGGACCACCACGAGAGATGACGCCCAGCTCTGTCGTGTCCCGTAAAGCACGCGGGAGAAGACGTCGTGGCCCACGTCGTCTGTACCGAAAAGCGTCCGCGCGCTGGGCGGCTGGAACGGGCGCCCGATTGGCTCGAGCGGACCGTAGGGTGCAACCAACGGGGCACCTAGAGCGACGACCGTGATGATCGCGAAGGTAAGCAGGCCGCCGCCGATGCGTAGGCGACCCCGCACCCGTGTCACCGACGTCCATGGTGCGCGCGCCCGGAGGACCAAGGAGGTCACGTCCCACTCCTCTGCGGTTCGAAGACGATGCAGTCGACCAGGTGCGCCGCGCCCACCCCGACCAGGTGAGCGGGGCGGGACGCGCAGAGGTCCTGCACGATGGGACAGCGGGTGCGAAAGCGACATCCGCTGGGCAGCTGCACGGGGTTGGGGGCTTCCCCTGTCGGTGGGGCGAGGGGGCGCTCAAGTTCGGGGACCGAGTCCAGTAGCGAGCGCGTGTACGGGTGCGACGGCGCGGTGACTATCTGCCTTGCCGGGCCGATCTCCACGATTCGACCCATGTACATGACCGCGATACGGTCCGCCACGAAGTGTGCTGCCCCGAGGTCATGGGTGACGAAGAGGAGGCTCATGTGAAGCTCACCTCTCAGGCGGGTGATTTCATTGAGGACTGCGGCTGCGCGGGACGCATCCAACGCGCTCGTCGGCTCATCGCACAGCAGCACCGGCGGCGGGACGATGACGGCACGGGCCATGGCGACTCGCTGTCGCTGTCCCCCCGAAAGGCGCGCTGGCTTGAACCGGGCGACGTCAGGGTCGAGTCCGACTTCGCGCAGGACGCGCTCGACTCGCTCACGCTGCCCCTGTCGCGACAGGCCCTGCCCCTGTAGCCGTTCGGCGAGTAGGGATCCCACTGAGAGCCAGGGTGTCAGCGAGGCGCCTGCGTCCTGAAAGACGACCTGTGGTCGTCCAGGGCCTATCTGCGTGACCGTGCCGGTGTCGAGCACGGTCAAACCGGCGATCGCACGCAGCAACGTTGACTTGCCCGACCCGCTCTCGCCGACGACCGCTACCGACTCGCCGGGCCGTACGTCGAGGTCGACACCATCCAGGGCGACGATCCGGTCGCTCCGCTGCCCGCCGCGGACCCGGTACTCCTTGCGAGCGTTGCGCACGCTCACGACCGGCGGGCGATCCTCGTGCGCCGGAATCGCCCAGGCCGCTGGCTCCGGTCGGGTGGTCAGGGTCAGGATCTGGTCGGTGTGCAGGCATGCGACCCGCCGCTCTGCGTCGTCGCTCTGAATCACAGCGTCCGGAGGCCGCACGTCGCAGTCGGCGGCGTGCAGAGCGCAGCGCGGGGAGAACGGGCATCCGGTCGACGGCTGGGTCGGGCTCGGCGGCTCGCCCTCGATCGTCGGCAAAGGCCGGTGGGGGTCGGAGCCCAGGCTGATCCTGCTCTGCAGCAACGCTGCCGAGTACGGATGCCTGGGGCTGGTCAGGACGGCGTGTGTCGGGCCGAGCTCGGCCAGTCGGCCGCCGTACAGGACCGCGATTCGATCGGACACTTGTGCCGCGACTCCCAGATCGTGGGTGACCATCAGCACTGAGCACCCGAACTCGTCCAGCAGGTGCCGCAGCAACGTCAGGATCTGCGCCTGGACTGTCACGTCGAGTGCGGTCGTGGGCTCGTCGGCGACAATAAGAGCGGGGTTACCCGCCACCGCTGCGGCGATCATGACCCGCTGCCGGAGCCCGCCGGACAACTCGTGCGGAAAGCTGCGCAGGCGGCTGGCGGCGTCGGGGATGCCCGCTAGGCCGAGCAGCCGAATGGCCTCCTCCTCCGAGCCGCACGATTCGACTACTTGCTGGCCGATCCGCATGGTCGGGTTCAAAGAACTCATCGGGTCCTGGAACACTGCGCCCAGGTCGAGCCTGCGCACCAGTCGGCGACTTGACTCCGGGCTGGTCAGCATGTCGGTGCCCTTCACCATGACCGAACCTGTGACTAGTGGCGTCGGACGCTCCGGCAGCAGCCCCAGGATGCAGGCCCCGAGGACGCTCTTGCCGGACCCGGACTCGCCGACCAGACCGAGGATCTCGCCGGCTCTGATGTCAAGGTCCAGCCCCCGCAGCGCATGCACGGGCGGTGTGTGCCGCGCGGCGAAGGTCACCGACAGCCCTCGCACCGCGACCACGACTGGAGCACCCGCTCCGGGTCCGCCCTCATGCACCACCCTGTCGGCCACCGCGTCTCTGTCCTTCCCACGGCAGGCCCCGTCCGTATACCGGGGCCACGATCGAAGTAAGCAACTGGATCGAACGTCCAGGTTTTGGAGAGACCGTAGACCCCGATTGGGGTGCTCCGCAAGACCTTGACAAACATCAACCTAGCGTTACTGTTTCCCGTGATACGAAGCCTCGTGCACGCATAGCTCCAGCCTCAGATGGCCCGCCTGTGCTGGACGTTCGTTCTAGTTCATTCGTTCATGTTCATTGAGGAGCAACGGTGGGTGCAGCCGGGAACACCGGACAGTTCGGCTTCGGTCCGGCCGAGGTCGAGTCGTTCATCGGAGTCCCGACCTTCGGGCAGCGGCCGCTGATTCTGGACCCAGCCGCGCTGCGCGACTGCGCGGCTGACGTCGCCATCGTCGGGGCCCCATGGGACGGCGGCACGACCTACCGGCCTGGTGCCCGCTTCGGGCCCCGGGCTCTGCGTGCGCTCAGCTACGTCAACGGTAGCTACCACCTCGACCTGGGTCTGGAGATCTTCGATCACCTGCGGGTCGTCGACTATGGCGACGCCCAGGTCCGGCACGGCCAGTGGGAACCCTCGTCCCAGGCCATCCGCGAGCGGGTCCGGCAGGTTGCGGAGGCCGGCGTCGTACCGATCGTGATCGGTGGCGACCACTCGATTACGTGGCCAGCCGCCACGGCCGTCGCCGACGTGCGTGGCTACGGCTCGTTCGGCGTGATCCACTTCGATGCGCACGCCGACACGGCTGATCAGATCGACGGCAACCTGGCCAGCCACGGCACGCCCATGCGTCGGCTCATCGAGTCCGGGGCCGTGGCCGGCCCCAACTTCGTCCAGGTAGGGCTGCGCGGCTACTGGCCGCCGGCGGAGACCGTGGCCTGGATGCGCGACCAGGGCATGCGCACCCACTTCATGCACGAGATCTGGGAGAGGGGCGTCCGAGCCGTGCTCGCGGACGTCATCGCCGAGGCCAAGGAGGGCACCGACGCGATCTACCTGTCGGTGGACATCGACGTGCTCGACCCTGCGTTCGCACCCGGGACAGGGACGCCGGAGCCCGGGGGGCTCGCTCCCGTCGACCTGCTGCGGATGGTGCGCGCGATCGCCGTCGACACTCCGCTGATCGCCATGGACCTCGTTGAGGTATGCCCGCCCTACGACGTCGCGGACCTCACCGTCAACAACGCGCACCGAGTTGTGTGGGAAGTGCTTGCAGGACTGGCCCACCGGCGATCGTCCGACCGAGCGCGAGGCATCCCACAGTGATTGACCGTGCCCACCTGACGCGACTGCTAGAGCGGGAGAACACGGCATTCGTCGCGAGCCACCCGCGCTCGATGGCTGCGTTTGCCGACGCGGATCACCTGCTCGGACGAGTCCCGATGACCTGGATGATCAAGCGGGCTGGCGCCTTCCCACTTTACCTGGCGACCGCGCACGGCTGCAGCGTGACCGACATCGACGGCCTCGAGTACATCGACTTCGCGCTAGGTGACACGTCCGCCATGGCCGGCCACTCGCCCGAACCGACCGTGGAGGCGGTCGTCGAGCGGTTCGCCCGGATCGGAGGTGCCAGCGCGATGATGCCCACTGAGGACGCCGAGTGGGTGGGCGCAGAACTGACCCGGCGGTTCGGCCTCACGCGATGGAGCCTCTCGCTTACAGCCACGGATGCGAATCGCTGGGCCATCCGGCTGGCCCGTGCAGTGACCGGTCGGCCGAAGATCCTCTTCCACAGCTACTGCTACCACGGCAGCGTCGATGAGTCCCTGATCGTCGTCGGACCCGACGGTGAGGGCCGCAGCCGCCCGGGGAACGTCGGAGCTCCGGTCGACGTGACCGCGACCAGTCGGGTAGCGGAGTTCAACGATCTCGAGGCACTCGAGAAGCAGCTCGCTCACGGCGACGTCGCCGCCGTGGTCATGGAGCCGGCCCTGACAAATATCGGCATCGTCCTGCCGGACCCGGGGTATCTGGACGGGGTGCGTGCTCTGACCCGGAGATCGGGCACCTTGCTGCTCTTCGACGAGACGCACACATTCTCCGCCGGGCCCGGAGGGTGCTGCGGGGCATGGGGCCTAGAGCCGGACCTGTTCGTCATCGGCAAGGCGATCGGGGGCGGGATACCGGCCGGTGCGTATGGCGTCTCGGCAGAGTTCGCCGACACGGTGCTGGAGCGCCCGGATCTGGACATCGTCGACATGGGCGGCGTCGGCGGGACGATGGCCGGCAATGCAGTCTCGGTGGCCGCTGTGCGCGCGACTCTTGAGCACGTGCTCACCCCCGCGGCGTTCGAGGGCATGATCAGCGCAGCAACGCGATTCACGGACGGCATCCGGGCGATCTTCGCCGAGCACGCTGTGCCCTGGACCATCTCGCAGCTGGGCGCTCGGGCTGAGTATCGGTTCACTGCGAAGCCACCACGGAACGGCACCGAGTCGCACAGCGTCACCGACCCCGAACTCGACGACTACTTCCATCTGTACCTCGCCAATCGGGGCGTCCTGCTCACCCCGTTCCACAACATGGCGCTCATGTGCCCCAAGACGACCTTCGAGCACGTTGACCGGCACCTGTCGGTCATGCGGCAGGCCGTCGGGGAGCTGGTGTCAGCATGACCGACGGCCACAGACGGGTAGCACTCGTCACCGGCGCCGGCAGCCGTCAGGGGATCGGCTTCGCCGCCGCCCGGGCGCTGCTGGCCGATGGCATGCGTGTAGTGATCACGTCCACATCGGAGCGGATCCACGACCGTGCCCGCGAACTCACCAGCGACGAGACCGCCTGCGCGAGCTTCGTCGCGGACCTGACGGACTCGGTCGCAGCGGGCAACCTCGTCCGTTCCGTCGTGACGCACATGGGCGGTCTAAACGTGATCGTGAACAACGCAGGAATGACCTCAGTCACTGACCCTGACGAGCCAGCCCCACTCGTGGACTTGAACGACAAGGCATGGCGGGCGTCCCTAGAGCGCAACCTTGACACCATGTTCTACGTCACTCGAGCGGGCCTGCCACATGTGATCGAGGGAGGCAATGGCCGGATCGTCAACGTCGCCTCAGTCTCCGGCCCGTTGCTCGCCTACCGAGGAGACGCGGCATACCACGCCGCCAAGGCTGGCGCGGTCGGTCTCACACGTGCCGTCGCGGTCGAAGTGGCGCACCACGGGGTCACCGCCAACGTCGTCGCGCCAGGATGGATCGCAACCGGATCCTCCACCGAGCATGAGCGCACGATGGGGTCAGCGACACCCATCGGGCGACCCGGCACCCCCGAGGAGGTCGCCGGGGCAATCGCCTACCTGTGCAGCGAGGCTGCCAGCTACATCACGGGCCAGGTACTCGTCGTTGACGGCGGCAACTCCATCCAGGAGGAACGCGCAACATGACGCCCCTCGACCACGACCCGCCGGGCACTCGGGCCCCGTCTCACCACCCCCGCCGGCGAACCTTTCGCCCAAACCCGCAGGGCCAACTCCACCCGATCAGCATTCGACTCGATCAATACACGCACCCGATTCGGCCTGCCGCCACTCTCACACAAACAACATCAGAAACCAGTGAGACACGAAGCTAGGAGATAGAGATGCCCGAGCTACCAGATGAGGCGACCTCAGGCGCTGGGTCAGTAGGGAGTAGCTCGCCTAGTCTCGGCACAGACCATTCCGCCCTCACGTCCGCCAGTGATCGCTCTAAACACGAACTTGAGGCAAACGCCATCGGGCTCACGCAGAGCACAATTATGTCTGTAGCTTCATCTGCCCCGACCGCATCCATGACAATTTCGCTTGCCGCCCTGCTCGTAGCGACGGCCTATGGTGGTGCCGCCACAGTCGTGATCGTCATAGCCCCGATGCTCGCTATAGCCTATTCGTTCTCTCGACTGAACAAATGGGATCCCAATTGCGGGGCATCCTACGTGTGGATAGGCCGGTCGATGGGTCCGTACCTGGGATTCATGGTCGGCTGGATCGTCCTAGCAGCCACCATCTACGGCGACATCGCAAGTGCGCTCCCAGTAGGTCCAGCGTTCCTATCGATATTTGGCCTTGATCCATCCAGTCGGCTCGGTGCTGCGCTGGCATCTACCACTCTTTGCGCCGTGGTGATGCTTATTGCAGTCCTCGGCATCGTGATTTCCGCGAAGTTTCAGGTCGCTATGTTTGCTATCGAGTTCGGGATCTTATTTGTGTTCGCTGGGATCGGACTGTGGAAGACCTTTGTCACGCATCCTGCCGGATTCGTTCACCCTTCCATCGCCTGGCTGAGTCCGACCGGAGTCGGCGGGCAAGGGAGCTTAGTCGCCGGATTGCTGATTGCCGTTTTCCTAGTGGCTGGCTGGGACGCTTCGCTGTACGTGAATGAGGAAACCAAACGGCCCTCAATCAACCCTGGGCGGGCTGTCATGCTCTCGGTCGCCGGTCTCGGCGTCGTCTACGTTGTCATGATCCTCGCTTTTCAAGGTGTCGCTTCCCAACAGAACCAAGTTGACAACGCCGCAGCGGGTCTATCCTTCGCCGCCCAACGTCTAGTTGGAGGGGATTGGAACAAGGCAATGAGCGTAGCGATCTTGATGTCATCGATCGCCTCCACACAGATCGGCTTCGTCACCCTCGCGAGGATTTGCTACGCAATGGGGACCGACCGGCTGCTGCCTCGCCCGTTCGCCCGAGTCAATCGGCGCTTCCACACGCCGGTGTTCGGCACAGTTGTGGTTGGTCTAATTCTGATCATCGTCCTCTTGCTCTCGATATACCTCTCGACGGTCTCGAACGCCTTTAGCACGATCCTCACCTCAACCGGAATTCTCTTCGGTACGTTCTATGCGTTCGGTGCAATCGCGAACACCTGGTTCTTTCGTTCGCAGATCCGCCAAAGCCTCAAGTCGCTTGTCATGGTCGCCGTCATCCCACTCGGAGCCGCCGCATTCCTTGCGTGGATTATCATCAAGTCCCTGCAGGGGTTCAGCGCCGGTGCACTCATCGCTCTTGTCATTACAGTGGGAGTTGGCGCAATCGCCATGCTCGCCGCACGCCTGACGAATTCGCCATTCTTCTCGATTCCCCGAGCGCGCTATCGCTCAGGGCCGCCGAGCAGTAGCTAGCCCTGGTCGTTCACGGGTTGTGAGCTGACACGGGGCCCCGGACGCGCGAAAGTGCCTGTCCTGTAAGGGAAACTTGGTCTTGCGACAGGTACCCCCAGACCCACGAGAGAGGCACTTCGCGGCTGAAGCATATAACGGCTCTTTGATTTTTGACGTGATTGATCTTGTCGGGTCTGGGTGTTCACGCCGCCATCTGGGCGGCGCTGTAGAGCATGATCCTCGCGTGGTGGTTGCTCTGGTTGCGGTACCCCCTCCCGGTGCGTTTGAGGTTCTTGCATGTCAGGT
>JANMWN010000211.1:0-5496 GCA_031394045.1 Sporichthyaceae bacterium | reverse complement strand
CCTTGTGAGACACAGTCATGGCGGCGGCCCTTCCTCGGTGGCGTGTGATTCCGACCGTACCTGTCGCGGGCGCCGTCAGGGCAAGGGAAAGGCCCTCGACACGGAGGTACCGAGGGCCCTTCTCCAACAAGGCTGCGGGAGCCTCGGCAAACGGACGGTAAACGTCGGGAGGGGTCTGCTCAGGCCTTCTGGTGTCGGTAGAAGTCGACGTGCAGCGGGTCTAGCGGGGTGTTCTCCAGGATCAGGTCGGCGGCCTTCTCGGCGAGCATCATCACTGGCGCGTAGATGTTGCCGTTGGTGACGTAGGGCATGACCGACGCGTCGACCACCCGGAGTCCCTCAAGCCCGTGCACCTTCATGGTCAGCGGGTCGACGACGGCCATGTCGTCGACACCCATCTTGGCCGTGCACGAGGGATGCAGGGCCGTCTCGCCGTCCTTGGCCACCCAGTCGCGGATCTCCTGGTCGGTCTCGACGGTCGGGCCCGGCGATAGCTCTCCACCGTTGTACGCGTCGAAGGCCGGCTGGGTGAGGATGTCGCGCGCCACCCGGATCGCCTCGACCCACTCACGCTTGTCCTGCTCGGTGGAGAGGTAGTTGAACCGCAGGGCCGGGTGCACCGAGGGGTCCGACGACTTGAGCTTCACGGTGCCGCGGGCGTCGGAGTACATCGGGCCGATGTGGACCTGGTACCCGTGCCCGCCCGCCGGCGAGGTGCCGTCGTAGCGGATCGCGATCGGCAGGAAGTGGAACATCAGGTTGGGGTAGGCGACGTCATCGTTGCTCCGGGTGAACCCGCCGGCCTCGAAGTGGTTGGTGGCACCGGGACCCTGGCGCATGAACAGCCACTCGGCCCCGATGAACGGCCGCTTCCACATCTTCATAGAAGGCTGCAACGAGACCGGCAGCTTGCACGCGTACTGTACGTACACCTCGAGGTGGTCCTGGAGGTTCTCGCCGACCCCTGGCAGGTCGTGGATCACGCCGACGCCCACCGACTCGAGGTCGGGCGCATTGCCTACACCGGAGAGCTGCAGCAGCTGCGGGGTGTTGATGGCACCGCCGCAGAGCACGACGTCCTTGCCGTAGACCCGCTTGGCCGCTCCCCCGCCGTGCGAGTACTCGACCCCGACCGCGCGCTTGCCCGCGAAGAGGATCTTGGTCACGAACGCACGCGTCTCGACGGTGAGGTTCGGACGCTTCATCGCCGGGTGCAGGTACGCCTGGGCGGCGCTCCACCTGCGCCCACGCTTGATGTTCCGGTCGAAGCGCGCGAAGCCCTCCTGCTGGTACCCGTTGACGTCCGTGGTGAGTGGGTAGCCGGCCTGCTGCACCGCCTCGAAGAACGCGCCGAACAGCGGGTTGGTCGCCGGGCCACGCTCCAGCGTCAGGGGCCCGCCGACACCGCGGAACTCGTCGCCCCCGGCGGTGGTGTCCTCCATCCGCTTGAAGTAGGGCAGGCAGTGGGCGTAGTCCCACGTCTCCATGCCCTTGTCGGCGCCCCAACGCTCGTAGTCGAGCGCGTTGCCGCGCTGGAAGATCATCCCATTGATGCTGCTGGACCCGCCGAGGACCTTGCCACGAGCGTGGTAGATCCGGCGGTCGTTCATGAACGGCTCCGGCTCCGACTCGTACTTCCAGTCGTAGAACCGGCTGCCGATCGGGAACGGCAGCGCTGCAGGCATGTGGATGAACACATCCCACGGGAAGTCCGAGCGGCCGGCCTCGAGGACTAGGACCCGGTTGCCGGAGTCGGTGCTGAGCCGGTTGCCGAGAGCGCATCCGGCCGAGCCGCCGCCCACGATGACGAAGTCGTACTGCGGGAGAGTCATGCGCCCCTCAATGGTTGGTCTCGATGATGATGCCGAGGCACATCTCGTCGGTCGTCCCTGCTCCCCAGGTCGCGTAGCGGGGTACGAGTCCGCGAAGCTCGGGCAGCTGGGCCCGAAGCGTAGCGTCGTGGGTGCAGGTGACCCGCAGGATGTCGCCTGGGCCGATCGCGACCGGTGCGGACAGCGGTTGCGAGCGCTGGTCGTCGAAGTTCCAGACCGGGCGGTCGAGGAGCACCCGCGCCCGAGGCGTACCCGGGTTGAGCTCGATCCGGATCGAGCGACCGAGCAGGTGCATGTGCCCGGCCACGGCGACGATCGTCGACCGGGTCTCGACCCGTCGGTCACAGTGCTGTGTCGGCCCGGCCCTGGGGGTCGTCAGGCTGACGCCGCCGCAGAGCAGCTGGAGCCCGGCGACCGTACGTCCCGCCGACGGCCCGAACCGGCTGACCAGGTCGAGCAGGGCGTTCCCGCGCTGGCACAGCGGCCCGCGCTCGGCCGGCGCGCAGGGCAGCTCGACCGGGGCGACCAGCAGGGTGGTGTGCAGCGCCTTGAGCTTGGCCGTCCCTGGAGCCAGCCGCAACGAGAGCTTGCTGCTGTCGCTCCCGCTGCCGCCTCGGAGGTTGTAGTGCACCTGCAGCACGATGCGGCTCCCGGCCGCCAGGGGTACGCCGTACCCGGCACCGAACAGCTGCTCACCCGAGCCGGGGGCCCAGCCGGCCAGCCAGGGAGCGGTGTTGAGCGCGGCGACCGGGTCCTGGTCGCCCGCCGGCAGGCCGGGGTCGCCGAAGCAGGTCCAGCCGGTGCCGCCGGAGGCCGCGCTCTTGACCTCGGCGTCGGCCACCTGGGCGGGGGTGACTCGGTACAGGATCGCGTGGTGCACGATCGCGGCGTTCCCGGGGGTGAAGTAGACACCGCTGATGAACACGGACGACGCGAGGTTCGGGTCGAGCAGGAAGCAGCGGTAGTCGTCCTGGCCGCCCGACGGCGCCGACGGCTGGTACGTCCCGCCCGGAAGACCCAGCGAGAGCCGGGACTCCCCCGGCCGCAACGGCAACGGGGCCGGCTGGGTCGAGCCCGGCGTGGGCCCACCGGCGGTCTCGCTCGCTGATGGGGTGGCAGTCGGGGCTGCGGTGCTGCCGGGGCTCGCGGTCGACCCCGCGCCACAGCCGGCGAGCTGGGCAGCCGCGACAGCGACTCCGGCGAGGACTCCCGTGCGTAGGCCTGTCCTCACGTCGCCAGCCCGTCGGACTCCACGCCTGCAGCGATGGTTCCGGACAGGTCGAGACGGAGGGGGTCGATCCGCAGGATCCCGGCCGGTCCAGTGAGCAGGTCGGGCATGGTCGAGAGTAGCTCGGCGAAGGCCGGTGCGGCCCGGTGCGCATCGAGCGCCTCCTCGTCGTGGAACCACTCGTTCAGCCAGACGACGTCCGGGTCGGTGGGGTCGACCGAGACCACGAAGAGCTCGGTGCCCGGCTCCTCGGCGAGCCGGTCGGCGTACCGGTGCAGCGCATCGAGCAGCGCCGGCCGCGAGCCGGGCAGTCCCGGCAGGCGTACGAACAGCCCGAGTCGCCCGGTGAGCAAGACGGTGACGGCCGAGTCCATCGCCACAGTCTCGCCGACGAACGCGGGCATACCTAGCTGATCCGGCTACGCGATGACGACCCGGGTGCCGGCCATCAGGTCCAGCCCGTTGCGACGCTGCGGCTGGAACGTCGCCACCACCAGAGCCAGCAGCACCACCAGGATCAGGATCGGCAGCAGTGCGGACAGGAAGATGACGCTGTACTTGCCGATCAGCCGCCCCCAGGAAGGCTTGGCGCCCGCCACCGTCACCAGCCGAAGCCGGAACAGCCGCCGGCCCGGCGACCCACCGGTGGTCCGCTCCAGCGCGACGTACGCCAGCATCACAACGAGCACGACCACCAGGGTGATGATCGTGATCGTGCGGTTCTGCGCCGGCGTGAACTTCTGGCCCTTCGCCGGGTGCAGCATCATGACAGGGATCACCGTCGACGGCACCACCACGAGGATCGCCACGAAGATGACGTCGATCAGGCTCGACAGGAGCCGTGCGCCAGTGTTCGGAATGCGCAGGAAGCCGACGTCGTCCGGCCCCGACGCCAGGTGGACGCCGTCGTCGAAGGGGTCGAGGGGACCCTCGGGCAGGTCGGTGGGTTCGTTCGTCACCGCGGCAACCTACCGCCCCCGCGTCACGACCCAGAAGCCACTAGGTCGGCGTCCGGGGTGGTTCGTCTGGTGGTGGCTCGGGCGGTGGTTCTGATCGTGGGGGTGGGTGCCAGATCGCTTTTCCTTTCTTGAGGGTGATGGTCCAGCCGTCGTGGTGGAGCAGGTCGTGGTGGGCGTCGCAGACCAGGGCCAGGTTGTTCAGGTCGGTTCGTGGGCTGACCTGCCAGGGGATCAGGTGGTGGGCTTCGCACCAGGTGGCTGGCTTGTCGCAGAACGGTGCGGTGCATCCTTGGTCGCGCAGTGCGAGGGCGATGCGTTGGGCGCGGCTGGCGGTGCGCCGGTTGGCGCCCAGGTCCAGGACCACGCTGGCGCCGCCAAGGACGGCGGGCAGGACCCGGGCGTCGCAGGCCAGCCGCCGCGCGCGTGCGGCCGAGATCGGCACCTGTACGGTCCCCCCGGTCAGCTCCGCGGCGTCATCGGTATCGCGGGATGCTTGTAGTTGGTCCAGGGTCATGGTGACGATGACCTGGGTGGGTAGGCCACCGGTCTCGGGCAGGTCCCCGGCGCTGAGGTGACGCCTGGCCAGGTCGACCAGGGCGTCGCCCATCCTGCGGGCGTAGGTTCGCGGGTCCGGGCCGTCCACTGAGGAGGGCCGGGGCGCGGACAGCGGCCCCAACGCGGCAGAGACATACGCGGCGCCTTCGGGGTCGAGCTGCCCACCCAGGACGAACCTGTCGCCCCGGCGGGTGATGGTGAACTCCCGTCGGGCCCGGGCGGCGCGTTCGAGGCGTTCCAGGTCACCCGAACCAGCCGGGTCGACCCGGGCCGCGGCCCGTCGGGCGGCGGTCTCGAGCTGGTGCGGGGTGCACGAAGGGGCCGCCTCGAGCAGGTCCGCCTCGAACCTGGCCCGCTGCTCGAGGGTCACGCCATCGGACAGGGCGTCCTTGGCGCGGGTGATCACGATCGCCTGCTCGGGGGTGAGCCCACCGGAGGCGAGCCGGTCCCTGGTGCCCTCATGGTCCGGGTCGGTCAACGCCCCCGCCAGGGCCACGTCCCGACGCGCCACACCCGGGGCCACGCCTTGACCGGACAGCCACGCTGCAGTCCCCAACGCTCCCTTCGCACGGGCGGCACCGCGGCGTTCGGCCTCGCCCAACGCGACCAGCCGGACCGCGGCGACCCGGGCCTCGACCCGGCGCGCCCACCCCGCCCCCCCCCGCGGATCAACCCCGCCCGAAAGGTGCTCGGCCACGGCAGCGGCGAGCTGGTCCAGCGCCGCATCCACCCTGGCCCGCGCGAGCAGCAGCGGGTCGCCCACCAGGGGCGTCGCCGGGTGCTGCGCGGTGATCGTCATTCCATGATCCTACTCGAACAGGTGTTCGAACGCCATTGGTACGCAACAACTTTTCGACACAATTTCCCATAGCAGACCCGACCGACAACCCGGCGATCTTGTCCACAGGCGGTCCTTGCCGAC
>JANMWN010000105.1:0-1662 GCA_031394045.1 Sporichthyaceae bacterium | reverse complement strand
CTCAGCCTCGAGCGTGTACCCGCCGTCGGCGTAGATGCCGGGTAGGACCGTCTGCCACCCGCCGCCCCGGAGCATCGCCCGGATGCGGTGATCGTCGACGACCGCAAGCGCCTGCTTGCGTGTCCACACACCGAGGGATTGGGCACCCAGTTCCGCGAGGCAAGCCATCTGGCGATGGTGGTGCCTCGGACCGGTGCGCAGCCGACCCACCGCAGGTCTGTGGACAGTGATGATGCGTGGGTGCCCAACCAACGTTGGGGCATGATCAACATCGTCGTCGGGTCTGACCCGTCTGTGGACTGGCCCTGGTGCCTTTCATTTGAGCTGTCGACTCGACGGCGATGTTCTACACGCGCATCAGCCGGACGAACGTGACCTCATAGGAGCCTGGCTAGAGGCCCCGTCACTGTCCTGTCCGCCCGTCCGGCCGCGCGTGCCATCCACTTGAGGAGGCATGGCACGTGATCACGATTGCAGTCCCACCCTGCGCTGTCACCGTCGGCGTCGACACCCACAGCGAGTTCCACGTCGCGGCGGCCCTGTCCGACCTTGGCCGGCTCCTGGGGAGCGAGAAGTTCCCAACCACACCGGCCGGCAATGCCCGGCTGCTGAGCTGGTCGCAGGACCACGGCACGATCAGCGCGTTCGGGATCGAGGGCACCGGCTCCTACGGTGCTCAGCTCACCCGCGACCTACAGCACTACGGACACGAGGTCATCGAAGTCGACCGGCCTGATCGCAAAGCCAGGCGACTGACGGGCAAGGACGACCACCTCGACGCAGAGGCCGCTGCCCGGGCGGTGCTGTCGGGCCGCGCCACCACCATCCCCAAGGCACGCAGTGGTCAGGTCGAGGCCATTCGCACGCTCAGAGTCGCTCGCCGCACGGCCGTTTCCGGCCGGACTGCGGCGATCAACCAGCTCAAGTCGCTGCTCGTCAGTGCTCCCAGCGAGCTCCGCGAGCAGCTCCGCAGCTTGACCTCCGGCAAGCTCGTCGCGACCTGCTCACGGCTGCGCCCCGGCGACGACCTGTCGCTACCGCTAAATGCCACGAAGTACGCGATGCGCGAGATCGCCCAGCGGCACGAGTTCCTCACCGGACAGCTCAAGCGCCTTGACGCCACCCTGAGTGCCCTCGTCGCCGTTGCTGCTCCCGCCCTGGTCGCCCGGTTCGCGATCGGCACCGACACCGCCGGCGCGCTGCTGGTCGCCGCTGGCGACAACCCCGCGCGACTGCGCAACGAAAGCTCCTTCGCGCACCTGTGCGGAGTCGCCCCGCTGCCCTGCTCGAGCGGCAAGACCGCCGGACGCTACCGCCTCAACCGCGGCGGAGACCGCCGCGCCAACAACGCCCTCTGGCGCATCGTGCTCGTCCGGATGGGCACCGAACAACGCACCAAGGACTACGTCGCCCGACGCACCACCGAAGGCATGAGCAAGCCGGAGATCATGCGCTGCCTCAAGCGCTACGCCGCCCGCGAGGTCTACGCCGCACTCAACGACCCCACCACACTTCGAGCCCTCCAGCCCCTTGACAAGCTATAGGAGCAACAGCGGCACCTCCTGGGTGATCCACGGAAGGTCGGGAACCTCAACCAAGATCACAGCGGTGCCCCGGCTTCCGTGGATCACCGAGAACGGGGCGCCGGCTTCCTGGCATGCG
>JANMWN010000093.1:0-8460 GCA_031394045.1 Sporichthyaceae bacterium | reverse complement strand
TGCGGTAGTGGTGCCCGAGCAGCGCCAGCCGGATCGCCATCGGGTCGACGCCGGACTCGCGCAGCTTCGAGACGAAGACCAGGTTCCCGCGCGACTTCGACATCTTCTCGCCGTCCAGCCCGACCATGCCGGCATGCACGTACGTACGCGCGAACGGCCACTGCCCGGTGACGACCTGCCCCTCGGACGCGCTCATCTCGTGGTGCGGGAACACCAGGTCGCGCCCGCCGCCCTGCACGTCGAAGGACATGCCGAGGTAGTGCAGCGCGATGGCGCTGCACTCGATGTGCCAGCCGGGGCGCCCCGAGCCGAGCGAGGTCTCCCACGACGGCTCGCCCGGACGCGCGGCCTGCCACAGCAGGCAGTCGAGCGGGTCCTTCTTGCCGGGCCGGTCCGGGTCGCCGCCGCGCTCGGCGAACAGCGCCAGCATCTCGTCACGACTGAGCCCCGACACGTCCCCGAAGCGTTCGTCCGAGTGCACCGAGAAGTACGTGTCGCCATCAACGTCGTACGCCTGCCCGCTCGCGCGCAGCTGCTGCACCAGGTCGACCACCAGCGGGATCGACTCGACCGCGCCGATGTACTCCTGCGGCGGCAGGACCCGTAGCGCCGTCATGTCCGTACGGAACAGCTCGGTCTCGCGCCGGGCCACCTCGCGCCAGTCCTGGCCGGTGGCGACCGCACGCTCCAGCAGCGGGTCGTCGACGTCGGTGACGTTCTGCACGTACCGCACGTCGTGCCCCGCGTCCCGCCAGACCCGGCCGAGCAGGTCGAAGGCCAGATAGGTCGCCGCGTGCCCCAGGTGCGTGGCGTCGTAGGGCGTGATGCCGCAGACGTACATCCGGGCCAGGGGCCCGGCCGCGACCGGCCGTACGGTGCCCGACGCGGTGTCGAAGACACGCAACGGCGGCGGCTCGCCGGCCAGGCGGGGTACGTCGGGCGCGCTCCATGACTCCACGCGCGCCAGCCTAAGGCCGAGGCGTCAGAACGGTGGCCACGGGATGGCCGGCCAGTCCCGGGACGGCTGCGGGTGCCGACCGCTGTGCAGCAGCCGGTCGACCCGGCGCATCGTCCGGCGTACCTCGTCCTCGGCCAGCAGCTCGCGCATGGTCACGCCCAGCGCGCCGTCGAGGTCGGCCCGCAGCGCAGCCAGGACCTCGAGGCTCTCGTCGTCGAGCGAGTCGCCCCGCCACTGCCAGAGCAGGGTGCGGAGCTTGTCCTCCACCGAGAAGCAGACACCGTGGTCGACGCCGTACACCCGCCCCTGCTCGGTCGGCAGCAGGTGGCCGCCCTTGCGGTCGGCGTTGTTGATGACGCTGTCGAGCACCGACATCCGGCGCAGGTCCGGGTGGTCGCTGCGGGCCAGGTCGCTGAGGTCGACGCTCTCGTCGACATCGATCCACAGCTGGCACATCCCGGGGCCGTACGGGCCGTCGCGCAGGATCGTCGGGGGTACGAGGTCCCAGCCGGACGCGGCCGAGACGGCGTACGCAGCGACCTCGCGGAAGGCGAGCGTCCCGTCGGGGAAGTCCCAGAGCGGCCGCTCCCCCGCGATCGGCTTGTAGACGCAGACCGCCTCGACCCCGGACAGGGTGATGCCGCAGTACAGCGTCGCGTTCGACGCGTCGACGAGCCGGCCCTGCACGTCGAGCTCCCCCTCGGCGAGCAGCTCGAGCGCGCCTGCGATCGGCAGGGGCGACGTCACCGGCGGCGGTACCCGTTCGAGCGGGGGCACAGGTGCCCGCTGGGGTCCAGCGGCAGCCCGCAGAACGGGCACGGGGGCCGCCCCGCCCCGACGACGATCGACGCCCGCTTGGCGAAGGCCCGAGCCGCCGCCGCCGACAGCCGCACCCGCAGCACGTCCCCCTCGGCGTCCGCCTCAGCGGCACCGTCAGCAGCGTCAGCATCGTCAGCAGCGTCAGCAGCCGCAACGCCGGGTACGTCGTCCCGGCTCTCGTCCGCGGTCGCCTCGACCTGGGCATGGGCCTCGATGACGAGCACCTCGGCGTCGGTGTCCCAGGCCAGGCTCATCGTGCCGACCCGGAACTCCTCGGTCACCGGCGAGTCCAGCGGCGCCCGGTCGTCGAGGCCGAGCGGGGCCACGGCGGGCGCAGCGGTGCCGCCCGAGAGTCGCAGCAGTTCGTCGAGGATCTCGTCCACCCGCTCGGCGAGCGCGGCCACCTGCAGCTTCTCCAGCGCGACGCTGGTCACCCGTCCGCCGCCGCTGGCCTGCAGGTAGAACGTGCGGTGCCCAGGCTCCCCGACCGTGCCGGCGACGAACCGGTCCGGTGGGTCGTACTCGAAGACCTGTGGCTGCATGGTCAAAACCCTAGGTGACAGGTCACGGGCCTGCTCCCCCACCCACCGCGGCGTCGCTCTCGGCCGCCGCAGTCCGCTTGGTACGCCGCGGCTTCTTCTTGGGCGGCAGCAGCGCGTCCACGCTGCCACCGGTGTCGTTCAGGCGTACGACGAAGGGCCGCAGCTCGGTGTACCGGATCACGGTCAGCGAGCACGGGTCGACCTGGATCCGCTGGAACTGGTCGAGGTGGACGCCCAGCGCGTCGGCGACGATCGCCTTGATCACGTCGCCGTGGCTGACCGCCACGTACGTCGCGTCCGGTCCGAGGGTGGCGTTCCACTCCCGGACGGCGTCCACCGCCCGTACGGACATCGCCCGCATCGACTCGCCCTCCGGACCGGGGAAGGTCGCCGAGCTCGGGTGCGCCTGGACGACCCTCCACAGCGGTTCCTTGGCCAGCTCCTTGAGCGCCCGCCCGGTCCAGTCGCCGTAGTGGCACTCGCCGAGCCGGTCGTCGACGTGCTCGGGGACAACGGCGCCGTCGCGGCCGGCCAGCACCGCAGCGGCCGTCTCCCGGCAGCGCTCCAGCGGGCTCGACACCACCGCCGCGACCGGCACCGGGAGCAGCCTGGCCCCGAGCGCAACAGCTTGCGCCGTACCCGCCTCGTCGAGGTGCACGCCCGGGGTCCAGCCGGCCAGGACCCCCGAAGCGTTGGCGGGGGTACGGCCGTGGCGGACGAGCAGCAACGTGGTCACAGCACGAAACCTACGTGTCTGCCGCGCCTGCGCGGACCGCCGTGCCGCAGACTGGGCCCGTGATGATGCCGTGATCGTCGACTGCGCCCTCTATCGCTCCGGCCAGCGGGTCGAGGAGACGCACAACCTGCTCAAGCTCGCGGCCGAGGCCAAGCGGGATCCGTCGAGCTTCGTCTGGATGGGGCTGTACGAGCCGACCGAGACCGACCTGCGCGGCGTAGCACACGTCTTCGGCCTGCACCCGCTCGCGGTGGACGACGCGATCAAGGCGCACCAGCGACCCAAGGTCGACGTCTACGGCGACTCGCTGTTCGTGGTGCTTCGGACCCTGACGTACGTCGATGCCACCTCCGACGTCGAGACCGGCGAGATCTCGCTGTTCATCGGCACCGACATGGCCATCACGGTGCGGCACGGCGAGGGCGCCGAGCTGTCCGGCGTACGCGCCCGGATGGAGGCCCAGCCCGAGATCCTTGCGCACGGACCGGCAGCAGTCCTGTACGCGGTGGCCGACACCGTGGTCGACACCTATCTCGACGTCGCCGCCGAGCTGCAGATCGACGTCGACGAGCTGGAGGCCAGCGTCTTCTCCCCCGCTCGTACCGACGACTTCGAGCGGATCTACCAGCTCAAGCGCGAGCTGCAGGAGTTCCGGCGGGCCGTCGTCCCGCTCGCCGACACGCTGTCCGGCATCTCGACCGAGCCGATGCCCGCCATCCCCGCGGACTCGCGCCCGTTCTTCCGCGATGTCTACGACCACCTGCTGAGGGTCCAGGAGCAGGTCGAGTCGATCGAGCTGCTCCTGTCCGGCATATTGCAGGCGCACCTCGCGCAGGTCGGCATCCGGCAGAACGAGGACATGCGCAAGATCTCGGCGTGGGTCGCGATCCTGGCGGTGCCGACCATGATCGCCGGCATCTACGGCATGAACTTCCACAAGATCCCCGAGCTCGCCTGGACGTACGGCTACCCGATGGCCCTCGGCCTGATGGCGACCATCTGCGGCCTGCTCTACCGCGGGTTCAAGAGGAGCGGCTGGCTCTGACCTCGAGCCGACCGTCGCGGCTGGTCCTCAGCGAGCGGTGACGGTACCCGAGGCCAGCAGGATGATGACGACGAGGCCGAGGCCGATCCGGTAGATCACGAACGGCAGGAAGCTGTTCGTGGCCACGTACTTGATCAACCAGGCGATCACGAGGTAGCCGACGACGAAGGCGATCAGCGTCGCCGCGATCGTCGGCCCCCACGACGAGGTCGTGTCCTCCCCGATCTTCAGCGCCTCGAACATCCCGGAGATCAGGACAGCGGGTACGGCCAGCAGGAACGAGTACCTGGTCGCCGCCTCGCGGGTGTAGTTCATGAACAGGCCGGCCGAGATCGTCGCGCCCGACCGAGAGACGCCGGGGATCAGCGCGCACGCCTGGGCCAGGCCGTAGACGATGCCGTCGCGGACGGTCAGGTCCTTGACCGTACGGTTACGCGCCCCCACCCGGTCCGCGAAGAAAAGCACGATGCCGACGATGATCAGGGCCGCCGCGATCAGCCGCAGGTCGCGTGCCCCGGTGGTGATCTGGTCCTTGAACGCCAGCCCCAGGATGCCGATCGGGATCGTGCCGAGGATGACGTACCAGCCCATCCGGGCGTCGAGGTTGCCGCGCAGCTCGGGTTTGACCAGCGAGCGGCACCAGGTCGAGACGATGCGCCAGATGTCGTTGCGAAAGTAGATCAGTACGGCGGTCTCGGTGCCCAGCTGGGTCACCGCGGTGAACGCCGACCCTGGGTCGCTCCACCCGGCGATCGCCGAGACGATGCGTACGTGGGCCGTGGACGAGACCGGGATGAACTCAGTCAGGCCCTGGACCAGCCCGAGCACGATCGCTTCGAACCAG
Organism: Sporichthyaceae bacterium; assembly: GCA_031394045.1. Taxonomy (GTDB): domain Bacteria; phylum Actinomycetota; class Actinomycetes; order Prado026; family Prado026; genus JANYIP01. The sequence continues at coordinate 3,516 of JANMWN010000093.1, read as the reverse complement.
CTCACTGCAGGACCCCCGCGATCTCGGCGGCTTCGACGACGGTACGGAGCATGGCCATGCGCTCGTCGAGCGAGGCGGCCTGGGACGAGACGGTCAAGGTCGTGACTCCGGCGGATGCGTAGGCGGCGATGCCGTCGGCGATACGTTCCTTCGGCCCGATCAACGACGTCTGGTCGATGAACTCCAAGGGTACGGCCGCACCGGCGCCCGCGTAGTCCCGTTCCAGAAACAGGTCCTGCACCTTCGCGGCCGCCTCGTCGTAGCCCATGCGCACGGCCAGCTGGTTGTAGAAGTTCTTGTCCCTGCTGCCCATCCCGCCGATGTAGAGCGCGGCGTACGGTCGGACCTGCGCGGCACAGGTGTCGAGGTCGTCGCCGACGACCACCGGCACCGTCGGCACCACGTCGAAGCCGTCCAGGGTGGCGCCGACCTTGGCCCGGCCGGTCGCGATGTGCGCCAACGACTCCGCCGCATGGGCCGCGCTGAAGAAGATCGCCAGCCAGCCGTCGGCGATCTCGCCGGCCAGCTCGAGGTTCTTCGGCCCGACGGCGGCGAGGTAGAGCGGGATGTTGTCGCGGTACGGCTTGACCGTCAGCTTGAGCGCCTTGCCGGGGCCGTCGGGCAGCGGCAGCGTGAAGAACTCGCCGTCGGCGCGCACGGTCTTGCGGGCCAGTGCGTCCCGGACGATCGCGACGTACTCGCGGGTCCGCGCCAGAGGCTTGTCGAAGCGCACCCCGTGCCAGCCCTCAGAGACCTGGGGGCCGCTGACGCCGAGCCCGAGCCGGAACCGTCCGCTCGACAGGGTGTCCAGCGTCGCCGCCGTCATGGCGGTCATCGCGGGCGTACGGCCGGGGATCTGGAAGATCGCGGAGCCCACGTCGATGTGCTCGGTGTGCGCCGCGATCCAGGTCAGGATCGTCGCGGCGTCGGAGCCGTAGGCCTCTGCGGCCCAGACCACTGCGTACCCGAGCCGGTCCGCCTCCTGGGCGAGGACCAGGTTGTCGGCGTCGTTGCCGGCCCCCCAGTAGCCGAGGTTGATCCCGAGCTTCACCGTGCCTCCGAGGCTTCTGGTCCGTGTCGAGGGACTCTATCCGCAGCAGGCTCGCTAGATTCGGTGCCTATGGAACAGCGTCGACTTGGCCGCAGCGGCCTCAAGGTTTCGCGGATGGGCCTGGGCACCATGACCTGGGGCCGGGACACGGACGAGCACGAGGCCCGCGACCAGCTGATGGCGTTCGCGGACGCGGGCGGCACCCTGGTCGACACCGCCGCGGGCTATGCCGACGGCGACAGCGAGCGCCTCCTCGGGAGCCTGCTGCGCGACGGCATCGACCGGGACGACCTGGTGATCGCGACCAAGGGCGGCATCTCGCGGCGCAGCGGTACCCGGGTCGTCGACGTCTCGCGCCGGACCCTGCTGCGCGAGCTGGACGGCTCGCTGGAGCGGCTGGGGCTCGACCACGTCGACCTGTGGCAGCTGCACACCTGGTCGTACGGGACCGAGCTCGACGAGACGCTCGGAGCGCTCGACGCGGCCGTGGCCAGCGGGCGTACCCGCTATGTCGGGGTCTCCAACTACAGCGGATGGGAGACCGCGCGGGCGGCCACCTGGCAGCAGGCCTGGCCGGGTCGCGCGCCGTTGGTCTCGACCCAGGTCGAGTACTCGCTGGTCGAGCGCGGGGTCGAGCGCGAGGTCGTGCCGGCCGCCCGCGAGCTGGGTCTCGGCCTGCTCCCCTGGTCGCCGCTCGGCCGTGGTGTGCTCACCGGCAAGTACCGCACGGGTACGCCGGCCGACTCGCGCGCGGCGACGCCGCACTACTCCGCGTTCGTCGAGCGGGTGATGACTCCGGCGGCCCAGCAGATCGTCGCTGCGGTGTGCACTGCTGCTGACGGGCTCGGGCTCGCGCCGCTCGAGGTGGCGCTGGCCTGGGTCCGCGACCGGCCCGGCGTGGTCGCCCCCATCGTGGGTGCCCGTACCGCCGCCCAGCTGCGCGGCTCGCTGCAGGCCGAGGACATCACGTTGCCCGACGAGATCCGCAGCGCCCTCGACGAGGTCTCGCGGCCGGCCGCCGGCTACCCGGAGCGCAGCGAGGACCAGTACCGCGACGAGGAGCAGCCCTGAACGACCTCGTCCACCTGCTGGAGCGCGCGGCGCTGGACGGGCACACCGTCGTGGCCCGCGCGGTCGCCCTCGGGGCGGTCCCGCTGGAGGCCCTCGAGGACGCGATGGCCGCCGGGGTGGTCGTCGCCGACGACACCTGGGTCGCGCTGGAGTCGTTGGCCACAGCCGAGAACGCGGTGGCCGACGAGGTCCTGGGACTGGCCGAGGAGGGCCGGCTCGCCGTCGTGCTCGGCGCGGTCCCTGCCGAGGCCGAGGTGTTCGTCGTCGCCGACGCTCAGCGGCTCGACCTCGAGGAGCTGGCCGGCCGGCTGCAGCAGGCGCCCGAGGACGCGCGCGTGGTCGTCGCCGGTGACCCGGACGCGCTGCCAGGAGCCGCACCTGGTGCCGCGCTACGTGACCTGGTGGCCTGGGGTGGCGTACCGGTCCGCGACCTGCGACCTGATCCCGCCGACGGTCCGGCGCTGCACCGGCTCGGTGCCGCGATCCGGCGCGGGGAGCTGTTGCCACCCGACCCCGAGGACCGGTCCGTGGTCGTCACCGTCTGCGCCGACGACGACGAGGTGATGCGACGGGTAGGCCAGCTGGTCACCGACTCGATCCCCCGGGTCTTCGGCCTGCAGCCCGCAGACATCCTCGTCGTGACTCCGCTGCACCGCGGCGCGGCCGGCGGCGAGGCGCTGACCGAGAGTCTGGCCGCATTGACCGGTGCGACGGGCGTGCCAGGCGTCAAGGTGGTGCTGGCACACGAGTTGGCCGGACGGCGGGCTGCTGCCGTCGTCGTGTGCTTCCCCGGGCAGGCGGCCGGCGTGCTGACGCGGGCGCTCGTCTACAGCTCGGTCACCTGCGCCGACCAGCACCTCTCGGTCGTCACCGCAGCGGGTGACGCGCTGCCGGGCGCAGTCTCCGACGGAGGCCTGCGCGAGCGGCGAACCCGTCTGGGTGCCCTGCTCGCCGCCGGCGCCTGACCGACGCCGGCAACCGGCTCACCGAGGCACTGCGCCGCACCACCTGACGCCGGCCGCCTACGGCGGAGCTGCGGGTGGTCCTCGTGGTGGCTCAGCTGCCAGTGGCTCGGTGGGTGGTGGTTCTGTTCGTGGGGGTGGGTGCCAGATTGCTTGTCCTTTCTTGAGGGTGATGGTCCAGCCGTCGTGGTGGAGCAGGTCGTGGTGGGCGTCGCAGACCAGGGCCAGGTTGTCCAGGTCGGTTCGTGGGCTGACCTGCCAGGGGATCAGGTGGTGGGCTTCGCACCAGGTGGCGGGCCTGTCGCAGAACGGCGCGGTGCAACCGCCGTCGCGCAGCGCCAGGGCGATGCGTTGGGCTCGGCTGGCGGTACGACGGTTGGCGCCCAGGTCCAGGATCACGCTGGCCCCGCCTAGGACCGCGGGCAGGACCCG
>JANMWN010000064.1:0-18169 GCA_031394045.1 Sporichthyaceae bacterium | reverse complement strand
ACTGCGCGACACGCCGTACGGAACAGTTATCTCTCAAGATCGTCGCGGAAGGGGGCGGGGTCGCGACCAGGCGCCACCGCGCCACGGGTACGGCGCCAGCGCGCCAGCACGCCGTCGCCCACCTCCTCGGCGGTCAGCGCGAAGCACAGGTGGTCGCGCCAGTCGCCGTCGATGTGCAGGAACCGCGGCCGCAACCCTTCGGGCCGGAACCCGAGCTTCTCGACCACCCGCAGCGACGCCGCGTTCTCGGGCCGGATGTTGATCTCGACCCGGTGCAGCCCGATCGAGAACACATGGTCGGCGGCCATCGCGACGGCCGTCGGGATCACCCCGCGCCCCGCGACGTTGCGGTCCACCCAGTAACCGATGTGCGCCGACCGCAGGGACCCCCAGGTGATGCCGCCGACGGTGACCTGCCCGACCAGGTGCCCGCGGTGCGTGACGATGAACGGCATCAGGTGCCCGGCCCGCGCCTCGGACGTGAGCACCCGCACCATGTGGCCGAACGTCGGCGGGATCTCGCCCGCCCCAGCTGGGGACGTCGCGTCCCAGGGCCGGAGCCACTGGACGTTGCGCGAGCGTACGGATCGCCAGTCGGACCGGTCGCGCTGCCGGATCGGCCGCAGCCCGATCTCGCCCTCGGTCAGCTCGACCGGCCACCCGGGCGTCAGTGGTCACCCCCGGCGACCTGGTCGACCGCGTGCGCCAGCAACGGGCCGAGCACCGCGAGCCCGTCGCGTACGCCGCCGGTGGAGCCGGGCAGGTTGACCACGATCGTGGTCCCGGCCAGCCCGGCAAGGCCTCGCGACAGCGCCGCGGTGGGGACGCCGGCCGCTTCTCCGTACGCCCGGATCGCCTCGGCGATACCGGGGATCTCGCGGTCGACCACCCGCCGGGTCATCTCGGGGGTCAGGTCGCCCGGCGTGAGCCCGGTGCCGCCGGTGGTGACGACGACGTCGTAGCCGGCCGCCACCGCGGCCCGGAGCGCGGCCTCGACCGGCTCGCCGTCGGCCACCACCTGCGGCCCGTCGACGTCGAAGCCGAGGGCGACCAGTCCGTCGACGACCACCGGCCCGGACCGGTCGGGGTAGACCCCCGCCGCGGCCCGGTTGGAGGCGGTCACCACCAGCGCGCGCATCAGTCCGGCTCCCGCGTCCAGCGGCCCGTCTTGCCCCCGGTCTTCTCCTCCACGCGCACGTCGGTGATGACCGCGGCCGGGTCGACGGCCTTGACCATGTCGATCAGCGCGAGCCCGGCGACGGCGACGCAGGTCAGCGCCTCCATCTCGACGCCGGTGCGGTCGGCGGTGCGTACGGTCGCCGTGATCGCCACGTCCGCGTCGCCCACGACCAGGTCGACCTCGACGCCGTGGATGGCGATCGGATGGCAGAGCGGGACCAGGTCGGGGGTGCGCTTGGCAGCCTGGATCCCGGCGATCCGCGCCACCGCGAGGGCGTCACCCTTGGGTACGCCGCCCCCGCGCAGCAGCGCCACGACCTCGGCCGAGACCAGGACCCGCCCGGTGGCCCGCGCGGTGCGTACCGAGATCTCCTTGCCGGACACGTCGACCATCCGGGCCGCGCCCGACGCGTCGAGGTGGGTGAAGCCCGGGCCGACGCTCATGACAGCCGCCGCTCCAGCACCATGACGGTGACGGTGCCGCCCGCGGGGATCTCGGTGACGTCCTCGGGTACGACCACCAGGCAGTTGGCGTGCGCCAGGTCGTTGACCAGGTGCGACCCCTGCGCGCCGAAGGGACGTACGACGTAGCGGCCGTCCTCGACCGAGAGCCAGCCCCGGGCGAACTGGCGCTTGCCGTCGGGCGACGTCAGCGCCTCGCTGCAGACCGCGCGCACGGTCGGGCGCAGCAGCGGCTCCACCCCGAGCATCCGCCGGATCACGGGGCGGACGAACACCTCGAAGGAGACGTACGCGCTGACCGGGTTGCCCGGCAGCGTGAAGATCGGCGTCGAGTCGGGGCCGATGGAGCCGCGGCCCTGGGGCATCCCCGGCTGCATCGCGACCTTCTCGAAGGTCACCGTGCCGAGCCGGCTCAGCACCTCCTTGACGACGTCGTACGCCCCGGCGCTGACGCCCCCGGTGGTGACGATCAGGTCGGCCCGGATCAGCTGGTCCTCGAGCGTGTCCATCAGCTTGCGCGGGTCGTCGAGGACGATCCCGACGCGGTACGCCAGCGCACCGGCCTCGCGGGCAGCTGCGGTCAGGGCGAAGCTGTTCGACTCGCTGATCTGCCCGAGCGCCAGCGGCAGCCCAGGGTCGACCAGCTCGGAGCCGGTGGACAGCACCACGACGCGCGGCTTCGGCCGGCAGACCACCCGGTCGCGCCCCACGGCGGCCAGCAGCCCGAGCTGCGACGGGCCGAGGCGGGTGCCGGCGGCAAGGACCTGCTGGCCCTTGACGACGTCGCTGCCGATCCGCCGGATGTAGGCGCCGACCTCGGGGGTCCGTTCGATCTTGACGTTGGCGATCCCCGCGTCGGTCCACTCGACGGGGACCACGGCGTCGGCGCCCTCGGGCACCGGAGCGCCGGTCATGATGCGCATCGTCGTGCCGGGCTGGAGCCCCACCGTGGCCGGCCGTCCCGCCGGGATGTCGCCCATGACCGGCAGGTCCACCGGGTGCTCGGCCGAGGCGTCGGCGAGGTCGGCGGCACGTACCGCGTACCCGTCGTGCGAGGCGTTGTCGAAGCCGGGGATCGCCCACGGCGCGACGACCTCCTCGGCCAGGATGCACCCGTGCGCGTCGAGCAGCTGCAGGTCGATCGCCTCGAGCGGCTCGACGCCGGCCAGCGAGTCGTCCAGGTGCTCGTCGACGGACTTCACGCCGGCTGCCCCGCCATGAACTCCCGGAGCCAGGCCAGCAGGTCGGGGCCGAGGTCGTCGCGCTCGCAGGCCAGCCGCACCACGGCCTTGAGGTAGTCGAGCCGGTCGCCGGTGTCGTAGCGACGGCCGCGGAACACAACACCGATCACGCCGCCGCCGACCGATGGGTCGGTGTCGATGAGCGCGCGCAGCGCGTCGGTGAGCTGGATCTCGCCGCCGCGCCCGGGCGGTGTGGCCTTGATCGCGGCGAAGACCGCCGGGTCGAGGACGTACCGGCCGATGACGGCGAAGTTGCTGGGCGCCTCGTCGGTCGGCGGCTTCTCGACCAGGTCGGTGATGCGCACGACGTCGGCGGAGCCGCTGCCCTCGAGCGGCTCGACGGCCGCGCAGCCGTACAGGTGGATCTGGTCGGCCGGCACCTCCATCAGGGCGACGACGGACCCGCCGCGCGCCTCAAGGACGCCGGTCATCACCGACAGCAGCGGGTCGCGCGGGTCGATCAGGTCGTCGCCGAGCAGCACCGCGAAGGGCTCGTTGCCGACGTGCTGCTCGGCCATGAGCACCGCGTGGCCAAGACCGAGCGGGTCACCCTGGCGTACGTAGTGGACCCTGACGAGGTCGTTGGAGGCGCGGACCGCCTCGAGCTTGGCGGTGTCGCCCTTGGCCTCGAGCGCCGCCTCGAGCTCGGCGTTCCGGTCGAAGTGGTCCTCGAGCGCCCGCTTGCTGCGACCGGTGATCATCAGCAGGTCGGTGAGCCCGGCGGCAGCGGCCTCCTCGACGACGTACTGGATCGCCGGCCGGTCGACGACCGGCAGCATCTCCTTGGGCATCGCCTTGGTGGCAGGCAGGAACCGGGTACCCAGGCCCGCTGCGGGCACGACCGCCTTCGTCACTCGCATACCCGAACCCTAGAGGTTCGCTACCGGGTTCATCGCGACGGAGGCACGATGATGGCCGACGTGCCGGATGCCCACGTCGCCAAGGGCGAGCTGCGTTCCCGACTGCGTGCGGTCCGCCGGGCCCGCCCCGCCGAGGACCGCCAGCAGGTGGCCGCGCGGCTCGCCGCCCTCGTCCTCGAACTCCCCGAGCTGGCCGGCTGCGGCACCGTCGCCGCGTACGTCTCCGGTCCGGCCGAGCCGGCGACCGGACCGCTGCTCGACGCACTGCTGGTGCGCGGGGTCCAGGTCCTGCTCCCGGTGCTGCTGCCCGACCTCGACCTGGACTGGGCCGCGTACGCCGGTGCCGCCGGCCTGATGCCCAACTCGCTGGACGGGCGGGCCGGGCTGCTCGAACCGGCCGGCCCGCGGCTCGGCGTCGACGCGATCGGCTCGGCCGGCCTGGTGCTGGTACCGGCCCTCGCGGTGGGCCTCGGCGGGCTCCGGCTGGGGCAAGGCGGTGGCTCGTACGACCGGGCGCTGGCGCGGGTGGGGCCTGCCGTACCCGTCGCGGCTCTGCTCTACGAGGGCGAGCTGCTGGACGAGGTGCCCGCCGAGCCGCACGACCGGCCGGTCACCCTGGCGGTGCTGCCCTCGGGCATCGTCCGCTTCGCCGGTCCCTGAGGGTCGTCGAGTCAGACCCAGAATGACCCAGATCCACGTACGGGTCTGACACCACAGACTCATGGGCCGAGCAGCGCCGCGGGTACGACAGCGATGCCGTCAGCACGGCGATAGGCGTTGGTGCCTGTGGTCACGACGACCGCATCGAGCAGGTCTGCGCCAAGCCGCTCCCTGAGCCACAACAGATGCTTGACGTCATCGTCGCTCACCGTTGCTGACAGCTTCGTCTCTATCGCGACCACCTTCTGGTCTCGACGCTCGACGATGAGGTCGATCTCACGGTCGCCACGATGGAGCCGCAGATGAGACACGCGGCCCTCGGCACCTTGGGCGTAGACCCGCACACTGAGGCAGACCAAGGACTCGAACAGTGCGCCGAGGAACGTCCCGTCATGCGGCGTCGCACGCGATGGGCCGTCAGCACGGAGCAGCGCGCCAGGGTCCAGCCCGAGCAGGTGCACCGCGAGGGCAGGGTCGGCGAGATGGTGCTTCGGGGCTGTGCCTAGCTCCTTGAGGTGGTCGCGTGAAGGAATCCACCCGGGCAAGGGATCAAGGATCCACAGCCGCTCCAGAGTATCCCGGTAAGCCTGGGTGGCGACCTTGCCAGGCTTGTCGGACTCACCCGGGGTCGCCGCGGCCCGAATCGAGTCGTACGTCGCGGTGGTCGACGTCGCGGCGGCGTACGCCGCCATCCATCGACGGAGGGCAGCGGGGTTGCGCAACTTGTGCCCGGCCTCCGGGAAGTCCCGGTCGATGACCCGTTCCAGGTACCCGTCCAGCTGCGCTCTCCGGAGCCGTGGCGCCATCACCCGGATCGCCGGGAACCCCGATCCGACAATCTCCTCCACATACTCGGTCAGGCCGACCGTGGTGGCTCCGAAGATGGGAGGGCGTTCACCCTGCATGAGGTCAGCGAGACTCACGGTGGGCGCAGTCAGACCGCGCTCGGCCAACGACAGCGGGCGTACGCGCACCCGGACGATGCGACCGGCTCCGGTATGAGTTCCCGGGTTCTCGGCCGATACCGATCCCGTGAGGTAGAACGTGCCGGGGGCCACACCGTCGTCGACGGCTCGGCGGACCAGGTCCCAGAGGGCCGGGAGACGCTGCCATTCGTCGAGGAGGACCGGAGCGTGCGCCTCGAGCAGGCGACCAGGGTCCGCGCCGGCCAGCTCAGCGACCCCGGGTAGATCGAGCTCGAAGATGGTCGCCGCTCGTTCGGCTGCCGTGGCCGTCTTGCCGACGGCCTTCGCCCCCTCGAGGGCGATGGCTGCGACCCCCGTGGCCAGATCGTCGAGCTCGGCGTCGAGGACGCGGCGGCGGTACCCTGCCAGGTGGCGCACCGAGTCCTCCCTCGATGGCAGACGTTACCAATTCGGGCCTTGCTAAGTTGCTAATTCGGGCAGATGAAGGCTACCAGATCGAGCGATCGCGGCGCGGAATGGACGTCAGACGGGTCGATGTTTCATCATTAGCACTCAGCAGCCGAGAGTGCCAAGGCCGCACCGACGCCAGGAGCCGACCGACCCGTGCCCACGTACCAGTACACCTGCACCGAGTGCGGCACGCCGACGGAGGCCGTCCAGTCCTTCACCGACGTCGCGCTGACCGAGTGCCCGACCTGCGGCGGCCGGCTACGCAAGGTCTTCTCGGCCGTTGGCGTTGTCTTCAAGGGCTCCGGTTTCTACCGCAACGACAGCCGTCCCAGTGGCAAGGACGGCAAGGACGGCAAGGACGGCAAGAGCGCGGGTTCGGGCGACTCCGCCGGCTCGGCGAAGGAGCCGGCCGCTGCGTCCACCAAGACCGACAGCGGTACGTCTTCGTCTGGGGGATCCAGCGGCTCGTCCGACTCCTCGGGCTCGTCAGGCGCTTCAGGCGGCGACCCGTCGAGCAAGCCGGCAGCGGCCCCGGCAGCCGCTCGGTCCACCTCGTCCCCGGCCAAGTCCTCGTCGTCCACAGGGTCGACTTCCAGCTCCTGACCCCGCCCGCCTGGGGACAACGGGCGTCGTCGTCGGATTCGCGGCTAGCGTGGCGCCATGTCCACTCCTGAGATCGGCGTCATCGGCGGGTCCGGCTTCTACTCCCTGGCCGACGACCTCGACGAGGTGGTGGTCGAGACGCCGTACGGACCGCCGAGCGACCCGCTGATGGTGGGCACGGTGGCCGGGCGGCGGGTCGCCTTCCTGCCCCGGCACGGGCGCGACCACCGCTTCCCACCGCACCGGATCAACTACCGCGCCAACCTCTGGGCCCTGCGGTCCGTGGGCGTACGCCAGATCGTGGCGCCGAGCGCGGTCGGCGGGCTGCGCGCCGATCTCGGGCCAGGCACCCTCGTGGTGCCTGACCAGCTGGTCGACCGCACGAGCGGCCGCGCACAGACGTTCTACGACGAGGGCGCGGTGCACGTATCGATGGCCGACCCCTACTGCGCGAACGGGCGCGCAGTGGTCCTGTCCGCAGCCGGCGTCGCCCGCTGGTCCCCCCTCGATGGCGGCACCCTGGTCGTCATCGAGGGCCCACGCTTCTCGACCCGGGCCGAGTCGCGCTGGTTCGCCAGCAACGGCTGGGTGGTGGTGGGCATGACCGGTCACCCGGAGGCGGTCCTGGCCCGCGAGCTCGCCCTCTGCTACACCTCGATCGCGCTGGTCACGGACCTCGATGCCGGCCTCGAGCACGGCGCAGGGGTGACGCACGCCGAGGTGCTCGAGGTCTTCGGCCGTAACGTCGAGCGGCTCCGCTCGCTGCTGCTCGACGTCATCCCCGCGCTCCCGGTCGAGCGCACCTGCACCTGCCAGCACGCCCTCGACGGCCTGCACCTGCCTCTGACGCTGCCGTGACCTCGCTGCGCCAGCGGCTGGCTCGGCACCGCCGAGCGATGGCAGCGCTGCTGCTGGCAGCGTCGGCGGTCGCAGCGCTGACTGCGCTCGCGCCCGCCAGGCCTGCCTCGACCGAGGTCGTGGTCGCGGCGCACGACCTGCCGGCCGGGCAGCTGCTGCGCCCCGCCGACCTAGCGGTCGTCGAGCTGCCGGTCGGCGTACGCCCCGACGGCATAGTCGCGTCGATCGCTGCGCTCGACGGACGCACCGTCGCCGCCCCGCTGCGACGGGGCGAGCCGGTGACCGACGTACGCCTGGTGGGGCCCGGCCTGCTCGTCGGCTCGCACGGGCTGGTCGCGGCACCGGTACGCGTGGCTGACGCGGACGCTGCGGCGCTGGTCCGACCTGGCGACGTCATCGACGTGTTCGCCGCATCCGGCGCCGCCGTGCTCGGCGACGCGGGCCTGGCGGGCGGCGACCCCAGCCTGGCAGGTGGGTCGTCGAGCCGGGCGCGCCTGGTCGCCGCCCGGGCCCGCGTGCTGTCTGTCCCACAGTCTTTCTCCATGGGGGACACGCGGCCCTCGACCGCGGACGGAGCCCTGCTCGTGCTCGCGGTCAGCGCAGAGACGGCACGTGCACTCGCCGGCGCTGCCTCCGCGGAGCGGCTGTCGCTCGTGATCAGGTCCGCGGACGACAGCGGGACCCTCGTTCGCTAGCGTCGGGCCATCGGTGGCCGTTCGAGGACCACCCCGGGAGAGGCACACCATGATCAAGGGATTCCGCGAGTTCATCCTCCGCGGCAACGTGGTCGACCTCGCCGTCGGCATCGTCATCGGCGGCGCGTTCGCGAAGATCGTCGACGCGCTGATCAAGGGGTTCATCACCCCTGTCATCGCCGCGATCTTCGGCAAGCCCAGCCTGGACGACGTAGGCACCTTCACGATCAACAATGCCCAGTTCAGCATCGGGATCATCCTGACGGCGATCATCAACTTCGTGCTCGTCGCAGCCGCGATCTACTTCTTCGTGGTGATCCCGGTCAACAAGCTGCGGTCGCGCTTCGAGAAGCCGATCGAGGAGCAGCTCGCCGGGCCGACCGAGGTCGAGCTGCTGGCCGAGATCCGCGACGCGCTGCAGGCCCGCGGCTGAAGGCTGACTGCTGGGCAGCCAGTCGTTCGCTTAGACGTCCCCGTGGTGGGGCGGGCGGTCCGAGAGGAACCGCTCGAGGTCGTCCGGGTCGGTCTCGGTCGGCCGCTCGCCCCAGCCATGGTCGGTGTCGTCGTTCGTCTGCTCGGGCAGCTCGCTCAAGCCGGCCTCGGGCGACTGCTCGCTCATCGTGATCGGCTCGGTCCTGACGACCGGGGCCTAGGCGCCCTTGCTGCGCAGGAGGGTGAGCCGCTCCTCCAGGATGACCTCGAGGTCGGCCAGCGTGCGGCGCTCGAGCAGCATCTCCCAGTGCGTCTTGCCGGTCGCGCTCGTTCGCGGCGAGACCAGCGCGCGGCCCTGCGCGGTGCTCGCGGCGAGGTCGGCGAGAGCGGAGTCGTCATGAGCCACCCGACCGCACTTCGGGCAGTCCCAGGTCGCCGGGATGTCCTCGGCCTGGATCGAGAACCGGAGCGTGGTGACGTGACCGGCCGGGCAGTGGTACCCCTTGCGGACGTTCTCCGCGGGCGCAACACCCTCGTCGGTCTCGTAGCTGTGCGAGTTCAAGGTGAATCCGCGAAGGGCGGTCATGGGATGTTCCTCCAGGAGATGGCTGCCTTCGTACTGACGGGTATCTGCCCCCAGACGTCCCGAATCCAGTGTGACACCGGCTCGGGGTACCGCCTACCAACGCGGCCGCCTGATACCCGTGACTCGGGTCACTCGACACGCCAGAGACCACACGCACCCCATCGACACCCCGCCTGCCGTCGCTGTTCGCCCGATCGGGTTGTCCTGACGGGTTAGAGGGCGCGAACGCTCTCGCCGACGACATCGCGAACGCTCTCGACAAGGGGCACGGCAAGCCGGCACGTCCGCAGCTGTGGTGCACTCCGGGACCTCGTAAGACCCTCGCCGACCAAGGACAGGTCAAGGGCACAGGCCTCACCACTGCAGCCCTGCTCACCGCTGCGGTAGCCATCCCCGGGGTCGCCGCGTCAGCAGCGCTGGCCGCCCCGACCAACCGTCCCGGCGGAGCCATCACCACCCCGGAGTCGCCGACCACCGCCAACGGTGGCGACCCTCACACCGGCGATAACGGCCAGGGCGGCGGCAACGACGGAGACTCCAAGGCCGACTGCAACCCCGTTCCCCACGGGACCTCCAACCTGTCAGCCCAGGAACGGCATTAGCACCGGCGGGGGCGATAGTGGTCGTCCCGCTGAGGCCAGCTCCGTGCTTGAACCCTGATCATGCACCTGAGCTGGCCTGAAGTGTGCCCTCGGGCAGATTCGAACTGCCGACACCCGCTTTAGGAGAGCGGTGCTCTATCCCCTGAGCTACGAGGGCGGGACCTGCGGAATCGCGTGTGGAAAACACCGCCATGTGGGTTGCGGTTGGTGATGGGTGTTGGGTGTTGTCGGTGGGAAGTCTAGGCGGTCTCGGCCGGGATCTGGCTCCTGCTGGTTGTCAATGGCCAGATAGAAGTCCCCGCTGGTGGCCAACTAAAAGTCCCCACCCTTCGCGGGTTGTTCAGGTCTTGGTCAGTCGGGTTCCTCCTTTGGTTCGGGCTTCGCGCATGCGGTAGGAGTCGCCTTCGGTGACCACGACGTTGGCGGCTCTTCGCACTTGAGCGGGGTGTCTTGATCGTTTGAGGCTCGTGGCCTCGACATGCTGGTGGTTCTGACGCCGTCCAGCTGAAAGAGGCCACGAGCCATGTCTGACCGTACGTCGTTGCTGTTCGCGTTGCCCGGGTTTCGGGTCGTGGATGTCGTTGCTGACCTGGACGGGGGCTGTCGGGTCCTGGTCGAGAGCGTCGAGGCCGAGGGTGGCTGCCCGTCGTGCGGGGCGGTCTCGGCGTTGGTGAAGGACCGGCCGACGTGCCAGGTCAAGGATCTGCCGCACGGGTCGGCGCCATTGCGGGTGTGGGTGCGTAAACGCCGGTTCCGTTGCGTCGAGGTGGCGTGCCCGCGCGGGTCTTTCACGCAGAGCTGCGACAATGCTCGTGGTGTCGTTGCGGCCGGGCAACGCCGGGGCTGGCGAACACCGCCGCCGACCACATCGATGTCCTGGGCCGGGCCATCGCGCAGGTCCCGGCCGCGCACCGCAAGAAGCTGCTGGTCCGCGCCGACGGCACCGGTGCCTCCCGCGACCTGTTGGACTGGCTCACCGAACAAGGCAAGATCCGCGGCCGGACGCTCCACTATTCGGTGGGGTTCGCGGTGACCGAGCGGGTCCGCGACGCCATCGCCCTGATCCCCAAGGCGGTGTGGGCCCCGGCCCTGGACACCGACGGCGGTGCCCGCGACGGTGGGGACGTCGCCGAGCTGACCGACCTGCTCGAACTGTCCACCTGGCCGGCGGGGATGCGGGTCATCGTCCGCCGGGAACGACCCCACGCCGGGGCTCAGCTGACCCACGGCGGACGACGAAGACGACTACGACTGCCAGCGACCTGGCCCTGGGCAACCGCGATCCTGGCCGCCTTCGAGCGAGTCGCCGCGATCCCAGCACCGGGCTGAACCACGACCTCACCCAGCCCGACCACGACAAGGACCCGGAGCACCACAAGCACCCGACTCCGTCGGGCACGCCGTCACGCCCTCGACCCGACCAAGTTCGCAGCAGGGACATCACATGACCGCCGACAGGGAGGCCGCCATGTCCGCTGACAACCGCTCGCTCCCGCAACTCCGGCGGGCATCTGCTCGGACCTCCCAGGCTCCGGACGCTCCGAGGGCAAGGAGTCTCCGGGGACGCTGGGAGGTGTCCCCCGGGCGGGCAGGATCCCGCACGTCGAGCCGTGGCGGCAGTCCAATACGCGTGAAACCACGGAGCTTGGGAGAAGCGGTGACGGAACCAGGGTCCTACCGGTACTGCTGCACCGCGGAGACTGCCGTCCAGATGTAGTGCCGGCAGGCATCTTGTGGGATCCGTAGCCGGAAGACCGATGCGTTGGACATGACGGCGTAAACCGCTTGGGTGCGGTCGGCATATGCGGGGCAGACCGCAGGGGTGCCGGGCGCGGTCTGGTCGGGCAGTGCCAGCGCTGTGAGCAGGCTTGTGGGCGCAGGAGAGAGCCGAACAGGGGGCGCAGAGGGGGAGACGGTCCCAGGGAACCGGCAGATTACCAAGCTGGCAGGCTTCGCAGGGAGGTTTACCGCGGCGCCGAGGGGCTGCAGGTGGGGTACGGAGCAGTCGACCCCGGTTACGGGCAGTCCGCGCAGGCCTACGGTGACACCATCCGACGGCGAGGGCGGCGGTGAAGGTCGTGACGTGGCGTTCTTGCTTGTGGAGGGAGCTGGCTGTTGCGACGATGCAGGTCCACTGAGGGACCCGTTTGCGCCAGCTGGGCTGGCCGGGTTGACACAAGCAGATAGCGCGCTGGCCGCCAACAGCAGGCCACTCAGTCCGGTCAGCGTGCGATTCATCGGCCCACCTGTCTCATGGTGGTCAGACGTCCAGACATCCCATCAGGTTCCCCCCGCCCGGAAGGGACTCTGACCCGCCCCACCTGCGGGACAGCCCGATGTCAGGGGTCAGCGGGACCCTACGGTTCCGCCGACCCCTGACACTGGTTGCAGACTGCCTAGCAGAAGCCAACCCGGCCGATCCGAGTGTTCCAGTCGTTGTTCGAGCCGAACGTCTCGTTGATGACGACGGCGTTGTTACCGACTGCGCAAGCGCTCGTACCTGCCTGATCGATCGAAACGGACGAGTAGTCACCAAATCGGGTGTTGGTACCGAAGGATCCGGTGTAAACGGTCGTTCCCACGCCGATCAGGTTCTGGACCCCGTTCCCCGCGGACAGCCCACTGACTCGCAGCGAGGGTGGCGTGCCAAGGGTCGGGTCCGTTAACGCCCAGTTCAGGAAGACGCTGCCAGAGTTCCCGACCGCTATCGACGGGTTCCAGTCGTAACTGGACCCTGCCTGGTACGCGACGGCCAAGTTCGCCGCTACCCCTCCGGTGCCGGCAGTATTCGCGTCGAGCCAGCCGTACTGGATCACCGGGAATCCGGAGGCGTGAGCGAACCAGATCGCGTTTCCGACCTGGTACGGCGGCGCCTGAAGTCGCCCGTCAAGTGCGTCCAGATTGGGGAAACCACTTCCCTGAACGCCCGGACCTGGCGACGACCACAACCCATTCACCGTGCTGCCCTGGAAGATCATCTGGGTGCTGTCCGGGCGACTGCTGTTCGTCATGTAGTACAGGTCGAACCCTCCACCGCCGTTGGCCGCGACAAGGTACGACCGCCCGTACTGGGCTTGAGGCTGGCCGTAGGCGATGGCCGGGTGGGTGCTGAAGGATACCTGGTAGGCACCGAACGAGAAGCCCCGGCCGTTGTAAATCCGCTGCTTAGCTACCGCGAAAGCCGCAGTATTGATGTAGGTAAAGTTAGACGGGTTGTTGAAGTTGTTGCTGGAGACGATGATGGAGTCGGAGTCCATGCCGACCATCGGGTAGTCGAGCAGGGTGCCCGCCGGGTAGAGGCCCCCGCCGAAGCCGATGTGGTAGACGTACCAGGTGCCGTTGGGGTTGCTGCTCGTCGACGCCGCCATCCACATTGCGGGCGTTGCGGTGCCACTGGGGGGGATGGGGATGACCGTCAAGACCCATCGTTTCCACGTGTTGTCGAAGAGAATCCTCGGGTCGGACAGCGAGTCGCTCGTACCAAGGAAGGAGTTGAGCCCGATCCTTCGGCTCAGCAAGCCGGTCTTGCTGTACGTCGACAGCGACAGGTTGACAGCTTCGACGATGTAGTTGCCCCCGATCGCGGCGTTCGTGTCCGGTGGCTGACAGATGCACGATGACGTGGCGTTGGCGTTGCCTGTCCACTGGGCCTTGATCAACGTCGGCGTCAGGCTAAGAGCCGGTGTGGGTCCCGAGACCTTGCCACTGGCCCCTGCGGGCGGGGAGAAGCCCGGAATCCGCAGCGCCGGGTGGGACCCGTTGTGGATGTTCGCCAGACTGGTAGTGACAGTCGAGAAGTTCACCGTACGGACATAGGACGCCTGCCCAGTCCCACCAGAGGCAACCACCGTCGGTCCAGACACTGCGGCCGCAGAACTCACGGCGGAAGGTACGAGAAAACTACTGAGAATGGCGGTCACGCCAAGCGCGGCCAACCACCTGGCCTTCGGAATCGATCGCATCTGCGCCCCTAGTTAGGTGATTCCGGCCAGGAGCGGCCGGGCCCCCGCCGAGAGGGAAGATACAACGCACAGACCTCGTCCACAAGAGTCGCTTTCGAAAGTTCATGTCACTGCTCGTGACCTCCTTGAGCCGAACGGGTGAACGGCACCACCAACCAGAACCAGCCGAAGAGGACGCGGTCACCGCGACGGGCGAACCCTGACCCGCCGCTTTGAACCCGGGGAACGTCTTCGGCACAGCGGCATCCTTCCCGCGAAACCCTTCTCCCCCGTAGGAGATGACTGTCGAACCTGCGGCAGCCCGACCGTATTCAAGACGGTTAGTTCAGATGCCGAATCTGTTAGTGCATCACCACCGGGCTCCCCTCGCCCGGGCGGGGTCCCCCTCAACCCTGGGAGCAACTATGCGTCACCGCGCACCCAAGCAGATCAACTGCGCCAGTACTCCTCAGGACGCCCCCCTGGCGACGACGAGGTTCAGCCGTCTTGGCCAAGCAACTCGTTCGCGTAAGCTCGCAGCGGTCACCGCAACGATGGCCGCGCTCGCGGGCTCAGGTATTGCGGTTGCGATCGGGACCTCCGTAGCAGCGCCAAGGGCTGCGTCGGTAGCAACCAACCTGATCGCTAACCCTGGTTTTGAAAGCGGACTTGCGGGCTGGGGCGGTCCAGCCGTGGGAGTGAGCGTCGGTACGGCAGCTCATTCCGGGCACAATGGTGCGATTCTTCGGTCCCCTATGGGTCTGCCAGCTCCGGCCGCAGCAACGGCAACCAGCCCAGTCCCGAAGGCTGCCCACCGAGCCGCACCGTCCACGACGCTCACCTTGACAAGCCCGGCCGCCACTTCGACTAAGGCCGCGGCGGTCTACCACGCCGCAGTCTGGCTGGCCGCGCCGAGCGGAAGGGTGCGGGCAGTGCTTCGCATCAGAGAGCTGCAAGCGGGCCGCGTCGTCCGTCAGCGCGTGACCAAGCTCGTCGTGGCCAATGGAACCTGGCACCAACTTGCCCTCGACTACACCGCACAAGCGCCGGGCGACACCCTCAGCTTCTCGGTAACGGCCGCCGACATGATGCCAGGGCGCAATCTACAGATAGATGATGCGTGGCTTGCTCTTGTCAACGTCCCGACCGCCACGGCTACGGCATCGGTTACGGATACGGCTACCCCCACCGGATCGCCCAGCAACTCTCCTAGCCCGTCGATCACTCCATCCAGCACGCCTTCGTCCACCCCGCGCGCAGGCGGCCCGCCCTTGATTGGATCAAGCTTCGGCGGCTCCATTGCAACTACCGAAGCGGCGTTCCCGAACATGCAGGTCGCGCGCTTCTTCTATCCGGGAGCTCCCGCAATCTGGGGCGGGTCCATAGCAACCATCCCGACCAGCCAGGTGATCTTTGTCAGTTTCAACTACAACGTAGCGACCACCGTCGCCGGCGGGTCCGACGCCGCCTTCACCCAGGTGCTACGGTCCTGGGCGGCAACCGGCAGGACGATCTACTGGACCTGGCAACACGAAGCGGACAACCCGGCCAAGGGGATCAGCCAGACGGACTACCGGGACGGCTGGGCTCGCCTGCTGGCCGACGCATCCGCGGTCAACGCACCCAACGTCCACTCCATGAGCATCATCATGGCCACAGCCCTGACCGGGGTTCACGGCCCGGTCGAGGGATGGTACGTACCGGTCGACGTACTTGGGTTCGACTGCTATTTCCTCAACACCGAGCTGCTCGCCGAGCAGTACGCCCTAGGCAAGGGCAAGCCGGTCGCCTTCCCCGAGTTCGGTTCGGGACTCAGCGGATCAGCCGACTCCGCTGCGGCCACCTTCGCCCGACAGTTCATTGCGGCATTGGACTCCAACACCATCGCCGCGGCTTGGTACAACAACAACATGAACAGTCTGGCCACCCGCCCGCAAACCCTGGCGGTCCTCCGGGCCGCAGCCGGCTAGCGCGCCACCCGCCGGCGACCAAACCGGCCGACCTGTCAGCGGGCCAAAGGGGGCAACTCGGTGAATTGCTGGTGCCTTATAGCGGCTCTTCGCACTTGAGCGGGTGGCTTAAGCGGTTGAACCCTGATCCACCGACCAGGTTCAAGATGAGGGCGGGGTGAGCTTGCCGTAGAACGAGAATGCCCTTGCTGGGCGGGAGAATCGGAGTTACCACACAACGATTCCAACCCGACAGCAAGGGACATCTCGTAGATGCGAGCATCTCACACGATCACGCCGCGTTTCGATGACCCGAACCTGGTGGGTTCCGCGGGGCTGGTCCCCGCGCTGCGGCTGGCAGAGTCCGCTGGGCTCTACGCCCTCCTGGCCGAGCACCTGTCCGTGGAGTCGCCGAACCGGGACGCCAAAGCAGGATGCGTGATCGCCGGGATGCTCGCGGGCGCGGACAGTATCGACGACCTGGACCTCCTGCGCCACGGGGCGATGCGCCGCTTGTTCGGCGGAGTCCGTGCACCGTCCACGTTGGGGACCTACCTGCGGTCCTTCACCCACGGGCACGTGCAGCAGCTCGACGCGGTCTCCTCCCGCCTGTTGGCCCGACTTGCCCAGAAGGCACCGGGGCTGTTGGCCGGTGGCGGGCCGGGCGGGATCGCGTTCCTTGACGTCGATGACAGCATCCGTGAGGTCCACGGCCACGCCAAGCAAGCCGCCGCCTACGGCTACACCGGTGTGCGTGGTCTGAACTTCCAGATCGCGGCACTATCCACCCCGCTGGTCGCGCCGGTGGTCGCCGCCGCGCGGCTCCGCAAGGGCAACATCGCCTCCCACCAGGGCTTCGGCCGCCTGTTGACCCAGGCGGTCACCACCAGCAGGCGGGCCGGAGTCACCGGGCAGATCATGGCCCGCGCCGACTCCGCGCACTTCTGCCACGGCTTCGTCTCCGCCGCCCTTCAGGCCAAGGTCTGGTACTCAGTGACGGTCCGGATGAACAACAAGGTCCGCGCCGCCATCGCGGGGATCCCGGACGACGCGTGGACCGCGATCGCCTACCCCCACGCGATCTGGGAAGCCGACGAGCAGGCACCCGGTGGCGGGCACTGGGTCTCCGACGCGGAGGTCGCCCAGACCACGGTCACGGTGTTCACCTCCCGCCGCAAGACCGATCACCTCACCTGCCGGCTGGTCGTGCGCCCCGTCAAGCGGCTCAACCCCGTGGTGCCGCCGGGCAAGGGAGCCCGGGCAGCGTCCAGGAAGAGCTGTTCGCGACCTACCGCCACCACGGGTTCATCACCAACTCGCCACTGGCCATGGTCGAGGCCGACGCCCGGCACCGCGACCACTCGGTGGTCTAGCAGATCATCGCCGAGCTCAAAGACGGCCCGATCGCTCACCTGCCCTCAGGGTCCTAATCCCGTGGCTGAGAAGTAGCCCACATACGTCCGCGCCCAGGGAACGATCTGGCCGATCGGGAGGGCAGCATCGTCGCCGAGTCGATCCAAGCCACTTTCAGAGGCTTTTGAGGTATGCGAGCACCCTGGGGTGAGTGCTGAGTTCGTTCCCGTTGGCGTTGTACCAACAGGCCCCGTAAACGTTGGGAGTCATTGCCGCCACGAAGGCTGTGGCGAAAGTTAACGACGCGGCGTCGGTGCTACCGCCGATCCCAGCCCCGAACTCGGGGAAGACCAGTCGCTTGCCCTTGCTGGCGGCGTACTTGATCGCGTACGCCTCGGTCTGCAGCCGGTAGGAGTCGAACCCAAGTAGGTCGACTCCCGGGACGTACCAGCTCGCCGGGTTTCCGTGAGGTTGGTTGGGGGACAGCATGAAACTTTCGAGCACCGTCATTGACTGGACTCGGCTGCTGGGGTTGTTGGCTTCCACGGCGAGCAGGTGCTTCCAGCCAGCGACGAAGGCGGCGGGCGCGATGTGGTTGTTCGGGTTGTCAGCCTCGTGCCACCAGGTCCATTTGATCGTGCGTCCGGAGGCGTTCCATGTCTTTAAGATCTTGGCGAAGGCGGCGTCGTATGCACCGGACTTTACCGTGGCGATCGGGGTTCGGAAACTCACCCAGATCTCCGCGGTCGAGGGCACGGATGCCATCTTGCCGCCATATACCTCGGGGTCGCTCGTGAAGAAAAGCCGGATGGCCTTGGCGTTGGGGAACAGCTTGGTTGAGGCGGAGACAGACCCGTTGACCGAGGTGCCGACGAGGCGCCCTGAGCCTGCGGTGGCGGGGCCGGACCCCGTCGCCGCGAGAAGGCCGAGGCTCAGGACGGCGATCGCGGCGGTGAGTTCTGCGCCACGACGGAGGGGGGCGGTGAACATGATGCAAACCTTTGCTGTCAGTCGAAGATGATCTCCGAAACAGTGAGCCAGGTCCCGCCCAGAAACCCAGCCCTAGGATTCCGTACGTTAGCACAGCCGGCTCTTGTTACTTCAGGTGGGGGTGGCTGAGCCCGGATCCATCGTGAAAGTTGCTCCGGGGAGCGGGTCGTGACCCGCGGGATGCGAGTTTCTCACGCCGCTGGTCGGGTGTCGGCAGTGTTCGACGATCCGAATCTGGTGTCGTGTTGTGGGCTTGCTCCGGTGGTCGCCCTGGCGCAGCGATGCGGCCTGGCGGAGTTGGTCGCCGGGGCGGACTGCATCGATGACATGGACTTGCTGCGGCACGGCGGGATGGACCGGTTGTTCACCGGGGTCCACGCGC
>JANMWN010000005.1:0-14253 GCA_031394045.1 Sporichthyaceae bacterium | reverse complement strand
GGTGCCGCCCGAGGACAGCAGCTCCTTGGAGGACCGGATCCGCGACAGGTTGAGCCCGGCGCCCGAGCCACCCTTGAAGATCATCCCCTCCTCGCGGTACCAGTTGAGGATCGAGCCCATGGTGTCGTCGACGGCGAGGATGAAGCAGTTGTGCACGCGCAGGCTTCCGGAGAGGTACTCGCCCGACTCGGTCTGGATGTCGTAGACGGGCATGGCCCCGCGCTGCTCGATGCGGGCAATCTCCAGCCGCTTGACGTCAACGGCCCGACGGCCGGGCAGGTCGAACGAACGATCGAGCTTCTCCGCCTTGATCGGATCGATGAAGCCGATCTCGTCGGCAAAGATGCGCCGGTCGCCTCCGTTCTGAATACGAAGCGACCAGATACCTCCGCCGCGATTCTCACGGGGGTCTCGCTTGAACCCGACCCGGGCGAAGATGCCGAACCGGCCGAGGAGATGCTGCATGCCGCGCACGAGCTCCTCAGAGACCATGTCGACAGCGACCAGCGTGGAGCTCTTCCGGGCCGATACATAACCCTCGGCCTGGAAGATGCTGCGGAGGTATGCGGCAACCACTGGCAAGGGGGCGGCCTTGAGCTGCTCAGGCACGCGCATGTCCCGACCACGCACAAGCAGGTCCCAGCGCTCGACGAACGGGCGCAGCGCCTCTCCGTACAACCGGGTGCGCCGGCAGTCGAGCGAGGTGTCCTGGGTGGCGACCGACGTCTCCTTGCGGTGGACGTCCGGGAACACCGAGTCGAGGGCACTGGTCACCCAGGCAAGCTCGGCGTCGGTCACCGTCATGGCTTCGATCGTGAGCGATCGATTGGTGCCGGAGTACTGACCGACGAACCCGTCAGACTGCATCCAGCCGGCAAGCGCGGCCTCGAGAATCTCCTCGGTGCGGATCTCCGCTTCGCCAAACGATGCCCGGCGGTGCCACTCCAACTTGTCTCCAGGGACGAGGGTGCCTGCCTCGACGAATCGCCCGGCGCCCTCACCACTGCTGCGCCAGACGAGGTGGTCTGCCGTGACGTCGAGAGCCTGGCCCGACTTCAGCTGAAGCCTGAGCACGTCCTTGACGCCGTTGCTCTTGACCGCAACCACGCGGGTAACGCCGTGGGCGTCGTAGACCTTGGTGCCGACCTCGTTGCGCTCGACCAGCTCGCCGATGGGGACAAGGCCAGCTGGAGTGCTGACCAGCGCGTCATACGGCTGGCAGGCCGAGACCTGCTGGGGGGCGCTGGTGCCGACGTTGAACCAGACTGGGGAGTTGAAGGAGAACACCTGGTGCAGCAGCATCCAGGTCAGCTCGTGCTCGAAGATCTCGGCGTCAGCGTCGGTGCCGAAGTACCCGTGCTCCTTGCCGGCCGCGGTGTAGGTCAGCACGACCCGGTCGATCAGCTGCTTCAGGCTCCACTCGCGCTGCTCGGTGCCGACGGCGCCGCGGAAGTACTTGGTGGTGACGATGGTGGACGCGTTGACCGACCAGAAGTCGGGGAACTCGACGCCACGCTGCTCGAAGACGGTCTCGCCGGTCTTCCAGTTGGTCTGGACGACGTCACGCCGCTCCCAGGTCACCTCGTCGTACGGGTGCACACCGGGTGCGGTGTAGATGCGCTCCATCGTCAGTCCTGCCGTCTTGGACCGGGTCAGGCTCGGCCTGCTTGAGTCTGTGCCGGCCTTCGAACCGCTCACCGTCTCTGTCATCTCACTCCTTCAGGACTCTGCTTGTTGAATGCTTGTTGAACGCTTGGAGAACAACGAGGGGGATGCCGGGCTTCCTTCCGGCGGGGTGGTACGCGGGCGGCTAGGTCGCCGCAAGATCGGTCGGTTTGTCTGTTTGGTGAGGGATGCTCGTGAGATCGCGCTCAGCCCTCAGCAGCCCGATCTCGGCCTCGAAGTCGGCCAGCGACTCGAAGCCGCGGTAGACCGAAGCGAAGCGTAGGTAGGCCACCTCGTCGAGCTCGCGCAGCGGGCCGAGGATGGCCAGGCCCACCTCGTGCGCCTCGAGCTCGGCCGCCCCGGAGGCACGGACGGACTCCTCGACCCGGTGGGCCATCAGCGCGAGGTCGTCCTCGGTCACCGGACGGCCCTGGCAGGCCTTGCGTACGCCGGCCAGCACCTTGGCCCGGCTGAACGGCTCGGCCGCGCCGGACCGCTTGATGACGGTCAGGCTCGCGGTCTCGACCGTGGTGAACCGCCGGCCGCACTCTGGGCACTGCCGGCGGCGACGGATGGACGTGCCGTCGTCGGCTGCGCGGGAGTCGACGACCCGGGAGTCGTCGTGGCGGCAGAACGGGCAGTGCACGGGGCCGCTCCTGTGGATCGAGCTGGGGAGAACCTGGGGGTAACTCGCGATAAGCCTGGGGGTAAGTAGTCGGCACCTGTGCACTCAGAACCACAACCTGTGGACTAATTACATCGATGTCACTACTAGATGTGGTGAACCGTAGACGCCCAGCCCCATCGTGTCCAGTACTTTCGCGGTCTTGGCGCGCCCCCGGCGTGTCTGCTCTCGACCCGGCTAACTGGCAGCGGGCACGATCAGCCGCTGGCCGGCCTGGACAACCGTGGTGTCAAGGGAGTTCAGGTCACGGATCCGGTCGATCGTGTCGCGCGGGTCGACGCTCGGGGCCACCTGGAGCGCGATCTGCCAGAGCGTCTCGCCGGCGTGCACGGTGACGGTACGGGTGGCGCTGCCGGTGGATGCCGTACCAGCGCCGGCCTGGGTGCCCGTGCGGAGCAGCGAGACGGCGAGGAACGCGATCAGAACCAGTGCGAGCACTAAGACCACGCGGCCGCGGCCGGTCATCCGTACAGGCGCGAACTCGATCGGCCGGCTGGCCGTCCTTGCCGAGATGGTGGTGAGCGCCATGAGAGTGGTCCTGCCCTTCGATACGTCGACCCCTGAGTCTGTGCTCGAACGGATGTTCGATCGAACGCTTGTACGAGTTGTACACCCGTGCCAGCCGGCTGTCGAGTGCTGACAGGCCCGACACGGGCAACTTCTTCGAACAGATGTTTGAAACATCTGTTCGACTGGGGGTAGCCTGCCGCCACGGTCCGACAGTTCCGAGCTCGGTTGCGAGCTCGGTCGCGAGAAGGAGACGGCGTGAGCGACCAACGCGTGCACGAGATCCCTGACGGGCCCCCCGACGAGAACGGGCTCACTCCCCGTCAGCGCAGGGTCCTCGAGGTGATCAGGGACGCGGTCGAACGGCGCGGCTACCCGCCCTCGATGCGTGAGATCGGCGAGGCCGTCGGGCTGACGTCACCGTCGTCGGTGGCCCACCAGCTGGCCACGCTCGAACGCAAGGGCTTCATCCGGCGCGACCCCAACCGCCCCCGTGCGATCGAGGTACGCAGCCCGGAGGTCGTCGACGCGACCGGCGAGGGCGACGACCGGCCGACGCCGTCGTACGTACCCCTGGTGGGCCGGATCGCCGCCGGTGGACCGATCCTGGCCGAGCAGGCGGTCGAGGACGTGTTCGCCCTCCCCCGTCAGCTCGTCGGCGAGGGCCCGATGTTCATGCTGGCTGTGGTCGGCGACTCGATGGTCGACGCGGCGATCTGCGACGGCGACTGGGTGGTCGTACGCCCTGCGCAGGACGCCGAGAACGGCGACATAGTCGCGGCGATGCTTGACGGCGAGGCCACGGTCAAGACGTTCAAGCGGCGGGACGGGCACGTGTGGCTGATGCCGCACAACCCGAACTACTCACCCATCGACGGCGACTTCGCCACCATCCTCGGCAAGGTCACCGCCGTCCTTCGGCGCCTCTAGCTCTCGGGTCCGGGTGGGTGCGCGCTCCGGCGCTCGCTCACCCGGACTCGACCTCGTCGGCCACCGGCTCAGCGGCCTCGCCAGCGGCGTCACGCGCGGCGGCGTCGAGGGCACGCAGGGAGCGGCGGACCTGCTCGGGGTCGTCGGTCGGCCAGAACGGCGGCAGCGACCGGCGCAGGAACCCGCCGTACCGCGCCGTGGCCAGCCGCGAGTCCAGCACCGCCACGACCCCGCGGTCGGTCGACGAACGGATCAGCCGGCCGGCCCCCTGCGCCAGCAGCAGCGCAGCGCCGGCGGCGCTGACCGCCATGAACCCGGCCGGCCCCGCCGCATCCTGCCGCGCCTTGACCAGCGGGTCGTCCGGCCGCGGGAACGGGATCCGGTCGATCACCACGAGCTGGCAGGCCGGGCCGGGAACGTCCACGCCCTGCCACAGCGAGAGCGTCCCGAACAGGCAGGTGGCCGGGTCAGCGGAAAACTGGCGGACCAGCTCAGCGGTGGAGTCGTCGCCCTGGCACAGCACGGGTACGGTCAGCCGCTCGCGCAGCTGGGCGGCCGCCTGCTCGGCGGCCCGCTGCGAGGAGAACAGCCCGAGGGTCCGTCCGCCGGCCGCCTCGATCAGCTCGGCCAGCTCGACCAGGAACGCCTCGGAGGGCCCGTCGCGCCCCGGCGCCGGCAACGACCGCGCGACGTACAGGATCGCCTGCCGGCCGTAGTCGAACGGCGAGCCGACGTCGATGCCCTGCCAGGACGGCGCCTCGTCACCGACCAGCCCGAGCGTGGCCGCCACCGAGTCGAACGACCCGCCCAGCTCGAGCGTGGCCGAGGTGAGCACCACCGCCGCCGTGTCGAACAGCTTCTCGCGCAGCAGCCCCGACACCGACAGCGGCGCCCGCCACAGGGCTGGCGGCCGCCGCTCCGAGTGGGTGATCCAGACGACGTCGTCCGACCCCGCCGCGACCACCCGGCCCGCGATCTCGTGCAGCTCCTCGATGGCCGCGCGGGCCTGGACGCGAGCAGCGTCAGGACCGTCCTGCGGGTCGGCCCCCTTGTCGCGGCCCGAGGTCTCGGTCAGCGCCATATGGCCCACGTCGCGCACGGCGGTCAGTGCGTCGAACAGCAGCCCACGCGCCTGGTCGACCCGCCCCGGCTCGGCCTCGCGCAGCGCCTCCTCCAGCGCCTCGGCCGCCAGCGTCAGCGCCTCGGCGGTCTCGGCGGCGACGTACCGCTTGATCCGTCGTGCGGCCCGCTCGACCATCGCCGCGGTGAGCTCGTCGGTGATCGCTCCGGTGGCGCGGTCGACGAGCTCGTGCGCCTCGTCGACGACGACGACCCGGTGCTCGGGCAGCAGGGGGATGCCCGAGAACGCGTCGATGGTCAGCATCGCGTGGTTGGTCACGACGACGTCGGCGTTGCGGGCCCGCTCCCTGGCCCGCTCCGAGAAGCACTCGGCGGCATAGCTGCACCGCGACGGGCCCACGCACTCGTGCGCCGTGACCGACAACGCTCGCCAGGCCCGGTCGAGGGGCGCGGGCACGATCTCGTCGCGGTCACCGGTCTCGGTCTCGTCGGCCCAGGTCCGGATGCGTACGACGTCACGCCCGAGCGCGGTCGAGGGTGCCGGGTCGAACAAGGTCCCGTCGTCGGCGCCCTCGTCCGGCGCACCCTCGGACAGCCGGTGCAGGCAGGCATAGTTGTTCCGGCCCTTCAGGATCGCGAACTCCGGCCGGTGCCCGAGCACGGGCGCCAGCGCCGAGACGAGCTGGGGCAGGTCGCGCTCGACGAGCTGGCGCTGGAGCGCGATGGTGGCGGTGGCGACGATCACCGGCTGCTTGTCGGTGACGCTGTGCAGCAGCGCAGGTACGAGGTAGGCCAACGACTTGCCGGTGCCGGTACCGGCCTGCACGAGCAGGTGCTCGCCGCTCTCGATCGCGTGCGCCACCGCCTGCGCCATCAGCCGTTGTCCCTCGCGGGGCTCACCGCCGATCGCGCTGACGGCGGCGTCCAGGGCGTCGTCGAGCCGCACCGAGGGAGCCGCGGGTCGTTTCACCGGTCCATTGTCCCTGCGGTCACCGACCGATGATCAGCGGGCCGCCGAGACCTCGGGGTCCGGCGCGGCGAACACCTCGAGCTCCGCAGCCAGCATCGATCCGACCAGCGCATGCAGCAGCGTGCCCTCGCCGGTGTGCTCGGCGGACAGCACCACCCCGTCGCGGTGCGCCCTGGCCAGCAGAGCTCCCTGCGAGTACGGCACCAGCGCGCGTACCTCGATCCGCGGCCGCGGCAGGTCGCGCTCGATCGCGGCCAGCAGCTCCTCGATGCCCTGCCCGGTCAGCGCCGAGACGACGACGCTGTGCGGCTCGTTACGCAGCAGCCGGGCCAGGACCATCGGGTCGGCGGCGTCGGCCTTGTTGATCACCACGATCTCGGGTACGGCCATCGCGTCGATGTCGCGGAGCACGTCGCGTACGGCGGCGAGCTGGCCCTCGGGGTCCTCGTGGGCGCCGTCGACGACGTGTAGCAGCAGGTCGGCCTCGGCCACCTCCTCCAGGGTCGACCGGAACGCCTCGACCAGCTGGTGCGGCAGGTGGCGGACGAAGCCGACGGTGTCGGTGAGCGTGTAGACGCGGCCGTCCTTGGCCCTGGCCTGGCGCACGGTCGGGTCGAGGGTGGCGAACAGCGCGTCCTCGCCCAGCGCACCGGCGCCCGTGAGCTGGTTGAGCAGGCTCGACTTGCCGGCGTTGGTGTACCCGGCGATGGCCACCGACGGCACCTGGCCGCGTACCCGTTCCTGCCGCATGGTCGTACGGGCCTTGCTCATGTCGCCGATCTCGCGTCGCAGCTTGGCCATCTTCGTACGGATCCGGCGCCGGTCGGTCTCGATCTTGGTCTCACCGGGGCCACGGGTACCGATGCCGCCACCGCCGGCGACCCGGCCACCGGCCTGCCGAGACATCGACTGACCCCAGCCGCGCAGCCTCGGCAGCATGTACTGCATCTGGGCCAGCTGGACCTGAGCCTTGCCCTCACGGCTCTTGGCGTGCTGGGCGAAGATGTCGAGGATCAGCGCGGTGCGGTCGATGACCTTGACCTTGACGACGTCCTCGAGCTGGATCAGCTGGCCCGGGGTGAGCTCGTTGTCGCAGATGACGGTGTCGGCGCCGGTCGCGATCACGACGTCGCGCAGCTCCTTGGCCTTGCCCGACCCGATGTAGGTCGCCGCGTCCGGCTTGTCCCGCCGCTGGATCAGCGCGTCGAGCACCTCGGACCCGGCCGTCTCGGCGAGCGCCGCCAGCTCATGCAACGAGGTCTCGGCCTCGGCCAGCGTGCCCTGGGTCCAGACGCCGACCAGCACCACGCGCTCGAGGCGCAGCTGGCGGTACTCGACCTCGGTGACGTCCTGGAGCTCGGTCGAGAGGCCCGCCACCCGGCGAAGCGCCTGGCGGTCCTCCAGGTCCTGCGAGAAGCCGTCTTCACTCATGATTACC
This sequence comes from Sporichthyaceae bacterium, assembly GCA_031394045.1. Taxonomy (GTDB): domain Bacteria; phylum Actinomycetota; class Actinomycetes; order Prado026; family Prado026; genus JANYIP01. Next base: position 6,978 of record JANMWN010000005.1, on the reverse strand, counting down.
CAAGGGTCGCACGGCCGAACACATGCGCAAACGCTTTGTCCACGAGGTCGACCAGCTCGGTCTGCTCGGCCTCGCCGAGGGCGTCGTACGCCCGCTCGGCGATGGCGTCGGTCCGTCGCTCGACCGCCGCCCGCTGCTCGGCCAGGCCGGAGACGTCCTCGTACGGTGCGGCCCAGCCGAAGAACGCCGCGTTGGCCTCGCCGCCGCCCCCGGACAGGATCGCCTGCAGCGGTGTCATCCCCTCGGCGACTACGGCGACCGCGTGCACCCCACCGCGGTGCTCGCGCAGGACCTGCAGCGCCTGGGCGGCGTGGGCGAGGTCGTCGGCCGGCAGGGGCACGACCCGCCACGCGGCGAACAGCGGCAGGCTCGCGACGTCGGCCGCGGCGGCCACCACCCCGGCGAGCTCGGCCAGCCGGCCGGCGCCCTCGTACCCGTCGAGCTTGACCCGGCCCCACTCGTGGCAGGCCTGGACGTAGCGGGCACCCGAGAGCTCGGGCGCGGTCACGGCGAGGGCGCCGTCCCAGCCGATGCGTACGACGTCCGGCGGGTAGAACGCGACGGCGGCGGTCACCACGTCGGCGTCCACCCGGCCGAGCAGCCCGCAGCGGCCGGCGAAGTACGAGGTCCAGATGCCGCTGAAGCCCTGCTCGTCGGCGGCGGCCTTGGCGTACCTGGAGATCATGAAGGCGCCGCCGAGCGCGCTCACGCCGGGCTTGACCCGCTCTGCGCACGTGGTCATCAGTGCCATCAGTGGTTAGCCTCCAGCCAGTCGGGGTCCAGGGTGCCGGTGGCCACGATCGCGGCCGGGCCGGTGAGGTCGATGCCCCCGTCGGGACGTTCGTGCAGGCGGAGCCGGCCGCCAGGCACGTCGACGATCCAGCTGGCCGAGGGGTCGGCGCCGGGTCGTCGGCGGGCGGCCGCGAAGACCGCGCAGGCGCCGGTGCCGCAGGACTGGGTCTGGCCGACGCCGCGCTCGAAGACCCGCATCGCCACGTGGGCCGGTCCGACCTCGACCACGAACTCGACGTTGACGCCGTGCGGGAACGCGCCGGCCGGGCTGACCTCCGGCGGGTCGAGCAGGCGGCCGGCCTCGGCGAGGTCGGACACGAAGGCGACCGCGTGCGGGTTGCCCATGTCGACGGCGACGGCCGGCCACGGACCGGCGCTGTGGTCGGCCACCGCGACCATGATCGAGGCCGCGTCCGCAGCCGAGCCCGCGCCCGCCCCGCCAAAGCTGGCCGGCCCCATGTCGACGGTGACGTCGCCGGTCACCGGGACGTCCACCTGCTTGAGGCCGGCCCGCGTCCCGATCGCGAACCGCCCGGGCTGCTCGGCCCCGCTGTCGACGAGGTGGCGGGCGAAGACGCGAGCGCCGTTGCCACACATCTCGGCGAGCGAGCCGTCGGCGTTGCGGTAGTCCATGAACCAGGTCGCCGCGCCGGCTTGCTCGGCGGCCTCGGGGATGTCAGCGGCACGATCAGTGCGGACCACCCGCAGCAGGCCGTCGGCGCCCACGCCGCCCCGCCGGTCGCAGATCGCCGCGACGACGGCAGGGGTGAGGGCGAGCTCGCCGTACGCGTCAGGGACCAGGACGAAGTCGTTGCCCGTGCCGTGGCCCTTGCGGAACGGCCAGCCGGCGTCGGTCACCCGTCCAGCGTACGGGCCGCCGCCAGCACCTTGGCGGCGCGGGCATAGATCTCCTCGGTGCGTACGAGCACGTCGTCCCAGGTCACCGAGGGCGGCACCGTGCGGTTGTGCTCAGCAATCTGCTCGCGGATCCCGGAGGTACGGCAGAGCCGGACCAGGCCGCTCACGAGCTCGCCGTCGGTCGCCGCCAGCAGCCCCTCGCGCTCGTTGGCCACGAACTCGCGGATCCCGCTGTTGGCCTTGGCCAGCACCGGCAGCCCGGCGCAGCGCGCCTCGAGGGCGGCGATGCCGAACGACTCCAGGTTGGCCGGCGCCACGAACACGTCGGCGCGGCGGTAGAGCTGTTTGATCTCCTCGCGGGTCAGCCGGCCGGTCAGCTCGACCCAGTCGGCCATCCCGGTACGACGGACGTAGCGCTCCAACGACTTGCGCTCGGGACCCTCGCCGATCACTTGGGCCCGCATCCGGATCCGGGCGGGCACCAGCTCGCGGGCCTCGCGGAGCGTACGCAGCAGCTGCATCGGCCGCTTGCGGGGAGCCAGCCGCATCACCGACACGATCAGCAGGTCCTCGGGGTCGCGCGGCAGTGGGTCGACCTTCCACTCCTCCGGCGCGATCCCGTTGGGCAGGACGTCGATCTCGATGTGCTGGCCGGCGATCCGGCGCAGGGGTACGGCCGCGACGTCGCTCACCGCCGAGAAGACCACCGGCCAGCGGCTCCAGTGCGAGCGGCCGTCGAGCAGCCGGAACGCCGGCGTGAGGTAGCCCCACAGGCAGTGCAGCGTGACGACGGTCGGCACCCCCGCCTTGGCTGCCACCGGGGCCGCGGCGAAGGCGAACGGCGAGACCACGCCCGCATGGACGTGCGCGACGTCGAAGCCGCCCTCGGCCAGGATCGCCCGTACGCCGCTGCTCGCGCGCGGGTTGACCGGCAGCTCGTACGGCAGCCCCATGGCCAGCCGGTGCACGACCACGCCGTCGGCACCGTCGTCGGCCGCGGGACCACGGCTGCGCGGCGCGGACGGCGTGGTCGTGATCACGTGGACCTCGTGGCCCGCGGCAAGCTGGCGCCTGGCCAGGTCGCGAACCTGCATCTCGATCCCGCCGAGGCGCGGCAGGTAGCAGTCGGACAGGTGGACGATCTTCACGGACTTCCCGTCGCTCGGCAGGTCAGGCACGAATCGTGCCACCGAGTGGTCCACCATTGCACCCGTGCCGTACACGCTGGTCGTCTTTCACGCGCACCCGGACGACGAGGCGTTGCTCACCTCGGGCACGATGGCGCGCGCCTCGGCCGAGGGGCACCGGGTGGTCCTGGTCGTCGCGACGGCCGGCGGGGTCGGTCTGGTGGGCTCAGACTTCCTCGGCGAGGACGAGTCCCTGGCGGCCCGGCGGCTGGCCGAGCTGCGCCGGTCGGCGACCGCGCTGGGCTGCGCGCGTACCGAGGTCCTGGGCTACGCCGACTCCGGGCTGGAGGGTGACGAGGTGCCTCGCGAGGGCGTCGCGTTCGCTGCGGCCGACGTGCACGAGGCGGCCCGGCGGCTGGCCGACCTGCTGGTGGCGGAGCGGGCGGACGTGCTGACCACGTACGACCCGGCCGGCGGGTACGGGCACCCCGACCACGTGCAGGTGCACCGCGTAGGGGTGCTCGCGGCACAGCTGGCGGGTACGCCGGTCGTGCTGGAGGCCACCGTCGACCGGGACCTGATCACGCGGGCGCTGCGCCTGGTCCGACGGGTCTACCGGTTCCCCCCGGAGTTCGACCCGAGCGTGTTCGACCGGGCGTACACGCCGCGGAGCCAGCTGACGCACCGGGTCGACGTGCGCCGGTACGCGATCCGCAAGCGCACGTCGATGGCGGCGCACGCCAGCCAGGCCACGGCGGACGGGGCGGACCGTACGCTCGCCGCGTTCCTGCGGCTGCCCACTCCCCTGTTCCGTCGCGTCTTCGGCCAGGAGTGGTACGTCGAGCGCGGGCGTATGCCCGGTGGGCCGCTGCTGGACGACATCTTCGCGACGCTGCGCGAGAGCGAGCCGCGGTGAGCAGCGACGAGGTCCCGCCGGAGCCACCGATGTCGCACCGGCGTAGGCGGATCGCGCTGCGGCTGGTCCAGGTGGTCGGCTCCTTCGCCATCGTCGCCGTGCTGTTCGCCAAGGTGCTCCCCCACGTCACCGGGGCCGACGGGCACGCGATCTGGGCGCACCTGGCGCAGCTGTCGCTGATGCAGCTCGGCGCGCTCGTCGTTGTGTGGCTGGCCGGGTTGTGGGCGTACACCTGGGTCCTGACCGGCTCTCTGCCGGGCCTGACGCATGCTCAGGCGCTGACGCTGAACCTGGCCGGCAGCGCGGTCTCGAACCTGGTCTCGTTCGGCGGGGCGGTGGGCATCGGCGTGACCTTCGCGATGGCCGGCTCGTGGGGCTTCCGGCCGGGGGCGATCACGCTGTCGACGCTGGTCAGCGGTGTATGGAACGTCCTCGCCAAGCTCGCGCTGCCCCTGCTCGCGCTGGTCGGGCTGCTGGTCACCGGCGAGATCGCGAACCACCGGCTGGTCGTTGCGTCGGTCATCGCCGCCCTGATCCTCGCGGTGGTCGTCGGCGCGATGGTCGGCGCGCTGTCCTCCGAGGCGGTCGCGCGGGTCATCTCGCGCGTCGTCGAGTGGGCCGGCACCCACGTCCTGCGGCTGGCCCGCTCGCAGCGCGAGATCCACTGGGACACAGCGGTCCTGGACTTCCGGCACCGTACGGTCGGCCTGCTCCGGCAGGGCGCGCTGTCGATGTCGCTGGGGATGATGGCGTACGCGTTCCTGCAGGCGCTGCTGGCCTGGCAGTGCTTCCGTGCGGTCGGCAGCACGCTGACGGTGCCCGAGGTCTTCGCCGGGTACGCCTTCGGCCGGCTGCTGACCTCGGTGGTGGTCACGCCGAGCGGGGTGGGGATCTCCGAGCTCGGCGCGGCCGCGCTGCTGACCTCGTTCGGCGGCGACCCGGCAACCACCACGGCCGGGGTACTGCTGTTCAGCCTGTTCACGTACCTGATCGAGATCCCGGTCGGCGCGCTCGGCTGGCTCACCTGGGCGCTGTGGACGCCCTGGCGGCGGCCGGTCCCGGCACCGCCTGAGGTGACCGGGGGTCTGGCAGCCTGAGGTCCGGCGCGCTCAGCCGGTCCAGAGCGCAAGGGCGCGCTCGACCAGGTCGTCGGCGTCGTACGGCAGCCACTGGATCGAGGGGTCCCGGCTGAACCAGGACTCCTGCCTGCGGACGAACCGGCGGGTCGAGCTGATCGTCTCGTCGCGGGCCAGCTGCTCGGTCCCCTGCCCGGCCAGGAAGCGCAGGACCTGGGCGTAGCCCAGCGCGCGGGCGGCGGTGCGCCCCTCGCGGATGCCGTCCTTCTCCAGCCGGCGTACCTCGTCGACCAGGCCCTGCTCCCACATCCGGTCCACCCGGGCCTCGATCCGCGCGGCGAGCGCGGGCCGGGGGGCGGTCACCCCGATCCGTCGCCATGCTGCGGGGCTGTCGCTGCCGAGCTCGGGGAGCACCGCGCGGAACGGGCCTCCGCTGACCTCGACCACCTCGAGGGCGCGTACGAGCTTGCGTCCGTTGGTCGGCAGGATCGAGGCGGCGGCCTCGGGGTCGACGGCTTTGAGCCGCGCGTGCAGGGCGGGGGCGCCGTGCTCGGCCAGGTCGGCCTCGAGCCGGGCGCGGACCACCGGGTCGGTGCCGGGGAAGTCGAGCCCGCTCACGACCGCTGCGACGTAGAGCCCGGACCCGCCGACCAGCACGGGTACGTGGCCTCGCTCGCGGATCCCGGCCACGACGCCGAGCGCTGCCGCCTGGTAGGTCGCCACGTTGGCGTCCTCGCGTACGTCGAGGACGTCGAGCAGGTGGTGCGGGACGCCGGCCCGCTCCTGCTCGGTGAGCTTGGCGGTACCGATGTCCATCCCACGGTAGAGCTGCATCGAGTCGGCGTTGACGATCTCGCCGCCGACCGCATGGGCTAGCGCCACCGCGAGGTCGGACTTGCCCACCGCGGTCGGCCCGACGACGGCGATACCGGCAGCGCTGACCCGGAAAGGCGCTGCGCTGACCTCGGCGCTGACCTCGGAGGACATGGCGGTCAGTGTCCCCTAGGTTGGCAGTCCGAAGCACGGTAAGGGTGGCGCGCAGGTGGCACCGGACGGCAGGAGAAACTCATGGGAGCGTTCGACGACATCGTCGGCAAGGCCGAGGAGCTCGCGGGCGAGCACAAGGACCAGGTCGCCGGAGCGGTCGACAAGGTCACCGACCTGATCGACGACAAGACCGGCCACAAGTTCAGCGACCAGCTCAACTCGGTCGACAGCGCCGTGGAGAACGCCCTCGGCGGCAAGGACGAGACCCCCGCCAGCTAGCTCACGATCGGGTGTCGGCAGCGCCGAGGCGCCACGTCGCGACGAGGTAGCCGACACCGTACGGGGCCTGGTCCGCGAGCAGGTCGGCGGTCGGCGGGCTCGCCGTCTGGGCGAGCACGGCGCCGGCCGCCACCTGCCACGCCGGCCGGCCGGAGACCGCCAGCGCCGCAGCCTGGGCGGCGTCCAGAGCGAGCAACGTCGTCGCGTCACCGGCGGCGAGCGCGGCCGCGATGCCCTTGTCGTACGTCTCGGCCCGCTGGTCGTACGCCACAGGCGCCTTGGGCGTACGCGCCGCCGAGCCGTCGCCCATCACCAGCAAGGCCACCCGGCCGCGTCGCGCAGCCAGGGCCGTACCCAGCGTCGCCAGCACGTCGTCTGCGCTGTCCGCCACTGGGCCGGCCGGGATCTCGACGTACGCCCGCCGCACCGACGTCGCCGCCCGGTCGAGCAACCAGGCCCCGACCGCGAGGGCCAGCGGGAGCGCCACCGGACCAGGCCCGCCGACACGAAGGTCCACCCCGAAGCCCGCGAACGACCCCGCCGTCGCCCCGTCGTGCTCGATCACCACTGCTGGTGATCCAGCACCCGGGCCGGCCCCGAGCACGACGATCTCGTCCGGGTTCTCGTCCAGCAGCGCCTGAACGGCGGCCTCGCACGCCAGTCGTACGCCGGCCAGCTCGACCGCGGCGCCCGACGCGATCTCGGGGACCAGCAGCGGCGGCGCGGGGCAGAACGCGAGGGCAACGAGCACCCGGCGACCGTACCCTTCGCGGGCTGACTACTCCTGTCGAAGGCCCGGCAGCCCGATCAGCACGGCGTTCGACGCGACCGGCTGGCCCGAGCGTTCCTGCCACGCGTCGCCCGACCGCGTCCGCCGTACGCCGAGGACCGGGCCGTCCGCCACCAGGTGGTGCGGCGCGGCCTGGCTCACCGAGACGGTGAC
>JANMWN010000331.1:0-4524 GCA_031394045.1 Sporichthyaceae bacterium | reverse complement strand
GGCGACCAGCCCCGCCAGGCCGCATCGCTGCGCCAGTGCCATTACCGGAGCCAGCCCACCGCACGACACGAGATTCGGATCGTCGAACACCGCCGACACCTGACCAACGCCGTGAGAAACTCGCATCCCGCGGGTGCTCCTGCTGAGTGGGTAGAACGTGACTGTCGCAAGCCACATTCTCCTTACACAGCAGGGCATCCGCGGGCTACGACCCGCCCCCTGGCACTACTTCCGCGGTGGATCCGGGCTTAGTTTACGACGCTGAAGACCTTCACCCTGAGGACCTCGTGGGCTTCTTCGACGGGTGGTCTGGGAAACCCACCCCGGCGCGGCTTCTTGCAGCCCGCGGTCCGCCTCCGAGGCCATTCTGGCGCGCGACGAACATGGCCAGGTTGTTGGGTTCATCAGGGCCACCAGCGCCGCGTCCTGACCGCATACATTCCACTGCTCGAGGTTGGGGCGACCGCCCGAAAGCGAGGTCGGCACCGAACTCCTACGCAGAATGATGGCGCAGCTCCCGTGCTACATGACCGATGTCGTCTGCGATCCGAGCTGATCCCGTTCTACGAACGACTCGGCTTCTCCGGGCACTTCCCGGCGATCCTCCGCCGACCGGCGACGCAGGATCTCGGGGTGTTACCCGCGGCGTGAGTTACCGCACCCTGCCAGCCACCCGTCGCTGTCGGGACGGCGAGTCGTCGTCGACTACGGCTGGTCCGGTGACCGTGGCGTTCGCCCGAACTAAGCCGGCGACACGCCCAAAGCGCGGTCAAGGTTGCGTCACTTTCGGCATGGCAGGTCTGCGCGAGGAGCTTGTACGTCGATGTCCACGCGGATCCAGACAGGACCGCCCCTTGTTCCGAACCCTTGGCACGTACCCACCATTCCGTTCTGAGGGCGTCGGCCGACCCGAAATCGGTTCAGACATGTGCATCGGTGGTGACTACCCTGGGCAGGAACGTTGTTGTCCTGCACCAGTATTCCGGGTGGTGTTGTTTGGTGTTGTCTTCTGCGAAGATCGGCCGCTCGTCGTGGCGGTACTACCAGCGCACCGTCGCTGGGGGTGCCTGCGAGTACTACACCGAGCACGGCGACCGGCCGGGTCGTTGGCACGGCCAAGGCCTTCCCGAGCTCGGCCTCACCCCTGGTGTGGTGGTGGCCGAGCAGGAGCTGGAGGCCATGTTCGGGCGCGCCCTGTCACCGACCACGGGTCGGCCGCTGGGGCAGACGTGGCGGGTTGATGCGGTCACCGGTTACGACCTGACGTTCTCCGCTCCCAAGTCCGTCAGCGCCCTCTGGGCACTCGGAGACCCGGCCACCGTCGATGCGGTTGATGCCGCGCACACCGCCGCCGTCCACGCCGCCCTGGGCTACCTGGACAGCCATGCGTCGGTGTCGCGGCGCGGCAAAGACGGCGTCGACCAGATCAGCTCGAACGGGTTGGCGGCGGCGTTGTTTGATCACCGGACGTCACGGACCGGGGACCCGCAGCTGCACACCCATGCCCTGGTGGTGAACAAGGTGCTGTGCGCCGACGGAGCGTGGCGCACCCTGGATGGTCACGAGATCTACCACCACAAGAAGGCCGCCGGGGCGATCTACCAAACCGCCCTCCGTACCGAGCTCGCCCAGCGGCTGGCGGTGTCGTTTGGTGCGGTGTCCGAGCACGGTCAGGCCGAGCTCACCGGTAGCCCTGAGGATCTGATCACGGCGTGGTCCACGCGGACGGCGGCGGTGATGGGGGACGCGGTCCCCACCATCGCCGACGCCGAAGAAGCCCTGGGACGTCCGGTCAGCACCGCTGAGCGCGCGCGGATCATCAAGACCGCCGTCCTGACCACCCGACCCCCGAAAGAGACCGATGTGCCGGAGGTCGACCTGCGCGCCCGTTGGGCGGACCAAGCAGCGGGGCTCGGCTGGGACGGACCTCGCCTACGGTCAGTCCTGCGCGCGGAACGCGAAGCATCGGACCGCCGCAGCGAACCGCTGGCCGCGGGGTGGGCGGATCGGGTCGCGGTGGAGGCGGTGACCGCGGTCGGGCGGTGCAAGGCGATCTGGTCCCGCGCGGATCTGACTGTCCAGGTCGCTGCCCGGATCCCCACCGACCCCGGTGCGCCGTTGAGCGCCGCCCAGGTCGTTGACGTTGTTGAGCAGCTCACCGACACCGCGCTTGCTGGCACCGTCCACGGGGCGGTCGCGTTGGGTGCGGACCAGGCCGGGGTGACTGCGCGGGTCTCGGATGAGCGGTACGCCTCCGCCGAGCTGGTGGACACCGAGGCCCGCATCCTGGAACGGGTCATCACCGGCGGGTTCAATACCCCCGCCCGGGTCCCCGCCCACGCGCAGGCATGGTTCTTCGACGGGCCGTCCGCGCAGCTGAGCGACGACCAGCGCCGCGCCACGGTCAAGCTCGTCGCGTCGAAGGACCTGGTCACCGCGATGACCGCCCCCGCCGGTGCCGGGAAGACCACCACCTTGGCCGCGGCGGTGCGGGTGTGGTGGCGCCTCAACACGCAGGTGATCATGTTGGCGCCGTCCGCGCGGGCCGCCGCCGAGCTCGCTACCGCGACCGGGGCACCGGGGCACACCGTCGCCCGCTGGCTCCTGACCCAACAACACCTCGACGACACCCCCACCCGGCGGGCAGACCTCGCGGAAGATGAAATCGGACGGCTGGGTCACCGGTCGGTCGTGGTCGTCGACGAAGCATCGATGCTCACCACCGCCGATCTGGACGCGCTGACCGCCCGGGTCGCCCGAGCCGGGGCCTCGCTGGTTTGCGTCGGGGACCCGGGGCAGATCGGCGCGGTCAACGCCCCCGGCGGCATGTTCGAACACCTCACCCACATCCTGGGACCACGCACGGTGGAGCTGACCGAACTGCACCGCTTCACCCACCCCTGGGAAGCCGCCGCCACCCTGCGCCTACGCGACGGCGACCCCACCGTCCTCGCCGAGTACGCCGAGCACGGCCGGATCCACCCCGAGCCCACCAGCGCCGACGCCGCCGACGCCGTGTTCGACCGTTGGCACACCGCCACCGAGCAAGGTCTGGACGCGTTGATGCTCGCCCGAGCCTGGACCGACGTCACCGAGCTCAACGCCCGCGCCCGCGCCGCCGCCATCGCAACCGGGACCGTCGCTGGACCAGTCCTTGCCACCGTCACGTCCAGGACGGCGTCGACGCGGGGACAGGCCGAGCAACGGTCGTGGCGGGCCGGGGACGTCCTGATCGCGAAGAAGAACACCACCCGCATCCGAATCGGCGACGACACCGTCCGCAACGGGGACCGGTATCGGGTCATCGCCGCCGGACCCGGCGAGACCGCAGGGCTCGTCGTGCAGGACCTGGCCGGGCGCGGAACCACCACCATGCCCACCGCCTACCTGGCCCGGCACACCGAGTACGGATGGGCCGCCACCATCGACGGCGCCCAAGGAGCCACCGCCGACCTCGGCATCGTCCTCGCCCGAAGCGGCCTGGACCGCGAGCACCTCTACGTGGCGATGAGCCGAGGAAGACTCGGTAACCATGTCCATACCACCCCCGAGCTGAACACCGGCGACGCCGGACCCCACCGCCCCACGCCCGCCCGAGCGCAAGCCCCCGACCGTCCCGCGCTAGCCGTAGTGCAAGCCCCTGGGCGTGGTCAGCACCCAGCTGCGTCGCGACGCCCGGCCGAAGCCGCGGCCCAGTTGGTCCTGCCGGACCTAGACGCGGCGATCACCCAACTCACGACGGCGCTGTCGACCAGCGGGCGCGAACGCGCCGCCCACTCCCTCCTCGACCCGCCGAGTGCCCAGGCGCGTGAACGGGACTGGGAGCGGCGCGACAACCAACGCCCGCCGCAGCCAGTCCCCGCAAAGCACGTCCAGAACCAGCGTGACCTTCACAGAGCCCGAGCCCGATGGGAGCAAGCACGCGACCACATCGACCGACTGGACGCCCACGTTCGCGACCTGCAGAGCCAGCTCGACGTAGCGCCCCGGTGGGCGCGCAGCCGGCGCTTGGCCCTCACCCGCACCCTCACATTCACCAACGACATGATGCTGCCCGGCGCCACCCACGAGCTCCACCAAGCCAGCCGCGACGTGGACGCCCTGACCCAGCACGTCGAGGGCGACACCAAGGAACGCCTTGAGACCTACGCGGCCGACCGATATCGACGGCACCAAGCGTGGGCACGGCAAACAGACCGCCCCTACACCGACCCCAACCCAGTCACCGCCCCCGCTGACCCACCCCGCCCAGCTGGGTACCGCCAGCGGGCGAACAGCCGCCACCCATACCGGGCCATACCCCCGACTCAAGGACCGGTTCCGTCGATGTAGACGCGGATCCAGCACGCAGCCAGGTCGTGACCAAATCGTTATGGGGATACCGGCTCTTCGAACTTAGTGGGGATCGACACGATCTTGTAGTTGGGGCACGGGTCCGGGGTTGAGACTCGTGGCCCCTTGATGCTGGCGGTGGATTCGAGCCGACAGCGAAGGGGCCACGAGTGAGTCACGACGGTACGACGA
>JANMWN010000248.1:0-49535 GCA_031394045.1 Sporichthyaceae bacterium | reverse complement strand
GCGGCGTAGGTGCAGGTGTCCACGGCAGCCACCGCACGTGTCAGCGACCGGGTGAACTCGGCGACTGACTGGTCGGACGCCCGGGGCAGCACCCGGGCCTCGACCTGGGCGGCCTGTTCACCTGTCAGCTCGGCGTCGGTGATCTGCTCGACGATCCGGCCGACGTGCCGGGCGGTGACGTGCCCTTCGGCCAGCAGCGCGGCCGTGCCGGGCAGCATGAACCGCAGGGCGCGGGCCTCGGCGATCCGCTGCACCGTGCCCGTGATGGACAGCCTCAACGCGAGCCGGACGTCCTCGGAAACGACTCTGTCCGTCTCGACCTGCGCCTCGGTGATCGGCACCGGGCCGACGAAGCCCGCCAGTGCCGCCGCTCCCCGGGCCGCGACCCACTTACCCGCTCGTTCCCACGCCTGCACCAGGTACAGCCGATCATCAGCGGACCAGCCGGCCACCGCCGCCGGGTCCAACCCCTCCAATGCGGCCAAGATCTCCACACCTGGAACCGCCAGAGCCAGCGAGCGCGCCACCGACTCCGCGGGAACATCGATACCCATGCTCACCGCGGACCACCTCCGTCCAGAGATCGGGGATCAACCCGTTCGAACAGATGTTCGAACCAGATGACTCGACCTTAGACGATCATCCCGGAATGATCAACCCCGGACATCCGTTGGCAGACAACAACTTTTCAGCCCACGTCAGCGCCGCGTGCGTGAGGAGTACGGCGAATCAGTCGGGTGCGCCGTCCTCGCCGAACCAGCCCGCAAGGGCGCCGCGCCTGCTGACGGCACGCAGCCGTCGCTCGGCCTGCGACCGAGCCGCCGCTGTCGTGACGACAAGCAACCGGTCGCCGGCCCGCAGCCGAGTCGCGCCCGAGGGCACGATCGACTCCCCCTCGCGCACGACCAGGCTGATCATGGCGCCACGCGGAAGCCGAAGGTCCGTGACGTACTCCCCCGCGAGACGCGACCCGACCGGAACCCCCACATCCATGATCAGCGCGTTCATCTCGTCCAGGGGCGCGGCGTCGACCGTGAGCTCGTCGGCCGCGGTGTCCGTGAGCATGTCGAGCCGGCGCGCGAACCACGGCAGCGAGGGCGCCTGCATGACCGTGAACACCAGGACCAGGACGAACGTGATGTCGAAGACGCGGGTCGAGCCGGAGAACCCGTCGGCGAGCGGGATGGTCGCAAGCACGATGGGTACGGCGCCCCGCAGCCCCGCCGCTGACAGGAACAGCTGCCCCTTCCATGGAACCCCGAACCAGCTCGCGCAGAGCAGCACCGCAAGCGGACGAGCCACGAAGGTGAGCATGGCACCAGCCACGAGGGCTGGCACGAGAACAGCCGGGAGGCGCTCGGGTACGGCGAGCAGCCCGAGCAGGACGAACAGCCCGATCTGGGCCAGCCAGGCCAGCCCCTCGGCGAAGCCGAGCACGGACCCCCGGTGCGGCAGCCGGGACGAGCCGATGAGGACCGCGCACACGTACACGGCGAGGAAGCCGCTGGCGTGCGAGAGTCCCGCCGCGCCGTAGGCCAGGACGATCAGGGCCAGCGAGGCCAGCGGGTACAGCCCCACCGCCGGCAGCGCGATCCTGGCGAGCAGCCAGCGCCCGAAGAGCCCGACCACGTACCCGACGAGAGCACCGGCCACCAGCTCGTAGACGAGGAGGGCGGCGATCCGCCAGAGCGGGTCGCGGTCCCATGCCCCGGAGACCACGAGCGTGACGATCACCACTGCGGGTGCGTCGTTGATGCCCGACTCGGCCTCGAGGATGCCGCGCACACGGGCGCGCAGCTTGAGCCGACGCAGGACCGAGAACACAGCTGCCGCATCCGTGGAGGAGACGACGGCCCCGAGAAGGACGGCGGTACGCCACCCGAAACCGAGCAGGTAGTGCCCCGCCAGCGCCATCACGCCCACGCTCACCAAAACACCGGCGGTGGCCAGGACGATGGAGACCACGGCGACGGGGCGTACCGCGGAGAGCCGGGTCGTCAGGCCGCCCTCGGCCAGGATCACCACCAGTGCCACCAGGCCGAGGTCGCGGGTGAGCGCCACGTTGTCGAAGCGGAGCCCGAGCCCCGCTTCGCCCATGACCATGCCCAGGGCGAGGAACACCAGCAGGCCGGGGACGCCGAGGCGCAGCCCCAGCCGTACTGCAAGTGCGCCGACGAGAACCACGGCCGCCCCGACGAGCAGCGCGAGGTTCAGGTCACCGTGCATGCCCCATGATCGCGCCTCGGTGTGTCGTCATCATGAACCGGCACGACCAGCACAACCGGTACGACCGGCAGCGCGAGCGCCTAAGCGGCCATCAGCGCAGCCTGCGACGTACGACCACGAGCAGCTGGACCAGTCCGACGACCCCCAGCGCCGCCCACACCCACGAAGCCCAGCTCGCCCAGGTGGCGGAGGAGGCGGAGGAGTGGTCCCGGTAGATCGCGGCGCCGAGCAGGAACGCGCCCGTCACCACCACGCGGGTCGGCCGCTCCCATACCGTCACGACGCCGATTTCGGTCATCCCGCCCGCGGCTGCCCGCGCCCTGGTGTACTCCAGCAGCATCATCAGCACGCCGCCGAGCACGCACACCCCCACTGGCGCTCCGACGGCCCACAGCGCGACCAGGTAGAGCAGGTCGGAGCATCGGTCCGCCACCGAGTCGAGCACCGCGCCGAACGCCGTCGCGCGCCCGGTGAGCACCGCGACCGCGCCGTCGAGGCTGTCGACCAGCCCTGAGGCGACGACGAGGACGACGCACAGGAACAGCCACGATCCACCGACGGCGGCGATCCATGCGACGAGCCCGGCCAGTGCCAGTCCCAGCCCGGTCAGCAGGTCCGGCGGTACGCGGGCAGCGGCCAGCGGCCGGGCGCCGAGGTACACCAGCGACAGCCAGGGGCCCACGAAACGGGAGCCGGCAGGGTCGTAGCCGCCGTGCAGGCCGGACCAGGACGAGAGGTACTCGGCCCGCGACGGAACCGGCCTCATCTCAGGGCCGCCCTTGCGCGGGCACCCGCTGCGGCGGGGCAGCCGGCGGTCAGGCGAGGCGCCAGCGGACCGTGACCGCGGCCGGCACGGACTCCGTGCCGGCCAGGATCGGCATCTGCGCCGAGAACGTGTCGCTGCGCCTGGCGAACACCGGCACCGGCCCCCCGGTCGGCGCGGCCTCGTCGATACCCAGCACCTCGCCCAGAACCGCCCCGGCGAGCGCGGCGTACTGCTCGGCGCGCGCCCTCGCGTCGGCGAAGGCGTTGTCGCGTGCGGTCGCAGCCAGCGCCGCCGGGTCGGAGTGCTCGAGGGTGGTGGAGTGCAGCCGACCGGCGTCTCCCCCGGCCGCCACCAGGGCTGGAACGAGCTCGGACGCGGCCACGATGTCGCGCATGCGTACGGTCAGCGTGAGCGAGGCGCGGTAGCCGCTGGGCCGGCCCTCACGGTCGTGGTCGGGCCAGAGCTGGGTGGCCGAGGTGGCGAGGTCGCCGGTCGCGACGCCGGCCTCGAGGGCGACGTCTCTCATCCGCGCGATCACCGTGGACGCCTCGCCGAGTGCCTCAGGCGCATGCCGGGCCACGCACTCTGCTCCCACCTGGACGACGGCGAGGTCCGGAGGCACCGCAGCCGCGCCGAACCCGGTGACCAGAACGGACGGTTTCATGTCAGTCGACGGTAGTGCCGAGGCCGAGCGACTGGTAGATCTCGCGGGTCGCCGTCGACCGGTTCAACGTGTAGAAGTGCAGCCCGGGCGCCCCGCCGTCCATCAGCCGCTGGCACAGCTCGGTGGCGAGCTCGACGCCGGTCGCGCGCACCGCCTCGGGATCGCCCTCGACCTCCTGCAGCCGCTTGGCGATGTCGGGCGGGACCGGGGTGCCGGAGAGCTCGGCGAAGCGGTGGATCTGCGAGACGTTCGTGACCGGCATGATCCCGGGGATCACCGGGATCGTGCAGCCATGGGAGGCCGCGCGCTCGACCAGCCGGAAGTAGTGGTCGGCCTCGAAGAAGAACTGGGTGATGGCGAACTCGGCGCCGGCATCGGCCTTGCCCGCGAGGCGCATGGCGTCGGTGTCGAGGTCGGGCGACTCGGGGTGACCCTCCGGGAACGCCGCCACCCCGACGCAGAAGTCGCCGAGCTCGCGGACCAGAGCGACCAGCTCGTCGGCGTGCCGGAAACCGTCGGCGTGCGCCTCCCAGGTCCCGCGCGGCCCGCTCGGCGGGTCGCCACGCAGGGCGAGCAGGTTGCGCACCCCTGCCTCGGCGTACTGCCCGATGACCTGCCGCAGCTCAGAGATCGGCGACCCGACGCAGGTGAGGTGGGCGACCGGGGTCATGGTCGTCTCGGCGGCGATGCGCTCGGTCACGCGCACGGTGCGATGCCGCTCGGAGCCGCCGGCGCCGTACGTGACCGAGACGAAGGTCGGCGCCAGCCCCTCGAGCTCGCGCAAGGTCTGCCACAGCGCGCGCTCGCCCTCGTCGGTCTTGGGCGGGAAGAACTCGAACGAGTAGGTGCGCCCGCCCTCGGCCAGCAGCTGGCTCACCGAACTGGACCCGCCGGGCATCGTCGATGCGTTTCCGTAGGCCATGCCGCCATTGTGTCAGCCTCACCGGGCGGGCCGGCGGCACCCGACGTACGCTCGTGCTCGTGACCGGTACGCCGCTGGATGCCGAGGACCTACGGGTCCGCGTCCAGAAGTCGCTGGACGAGTTCGTGCAAGGGCAGGTGCCCCGTCTCGACGCTGTCAGCGAGGACCTCGGTCCGTTGATCGACGCCGTCAGCTCGTTCCTGGCCGGGGGCAAGCGGTTGCGGCCCGCATTCTGCTACTGGGGCTGGCGCGGCGCGGGAGGGGACGACGGCGAGGCGATCGTACGGGCGGCCACCTCCCTCGAGCTGCTGCAGGCCTGTGCGCTGATCCACGATGACGTGATGGACGGTTCGGACACCCGTCGCGGGCTGCCGTCCGCGCACCGTCGCTTCTCGGCGCTGCACCGCGGCAACGGCTGGCTGGGGTCCCCCGAGTGGTTCGGCGTCGGTGGGGCGATCCTGCTCGGCGACCTGTGCCTGAGCTGGGCCGACGAGATGCTGTTCGCGTCCGGGCTGCCCGGCGACGCGTTGCTCCGCTCCAAGCCCGTGCTCGACGAGATGCGTACCGAGCTCATGTCCGGGCAGTACCTCGACCTGCTCGAGCAGGCCAAGGGCGGCGGCTCGGTCGAGCGGGCGCGCCGGGTGATCCGGTTCAAGAGCGCCAAGTACACGATCGAGCGGCCGCTCCACCTCGGCGCGGCGCTGGCCGGGGCGGACCCCGGCCTGTCGCTCACGTACACGGCGTACGGACTGCCCCTGGGCGAGGCCTTCCAGCTGCGCGACGACGTGCTCGGGGTCTTCGGCGACCCGGCCGAGACCGGGAAGCCGGCCGGGGACGACCTGCGCGAGGGCAAGCGCACCGTGCTCGTGACGACGACGCTCGACCAGGCCAGTCCCGCGGCGGCCGCCGTGCTGCGCAGGCACCTGGGCGACCCGCACCTGCAGGCTGCGGGCGTCGACGAGGCCCGTGAGGTCATCGCGTCGACCGGGGCGCTGGCCCACGTCGAGCGCATGATCACCGAACTCACCACGTCGGCGCTGGCCGCCCTCGAGGCGGGGGACGTGGCCGAGCCGGCGCGCTCCGTCCTCGCCGACCTCGCCGTGGCGGCTACCGAGCGCAGGGGCTAGGCCGAAGTCCCATGCGCACCGTTAGCGGGCCTACCGACCACGTCGTCATCGTGGGTGCCGGGCTGGCGGGACTGTCCGCGGCGCTCCGGCTGGCGGGGGCCGGGCGGCAGGTGACCGTAGTCGAGCGCGAGACGGTTCCAGGGGGGCGCAACGGCTTGCTCGAGGTCGACGGGTACCGGTTCGACACGGGCCCGACCGTGCTGACCATGCCCGACCTGATCGCTGACGCCCTCGCGTGCGTCGGCGAGGAGCTCGGTGACTGGCTGCAGCTGGACCCCGTCGCACCGCTCTACCGTGCGTTCTACCCCGACGGTTCCCAGCTCGACGTGCACGCCGACGTCGACGCCATGGCCGACGAGATCACCTCTGTGTGCGGGGCCGCCGAGGCAGCCGGCTACCGGCGCTACGTCGACTTCGTGTCCCAGCTGTACCGGTACGAGATGCGTGACTTCATCGACCGCAACATCGACTCACCGCTTGACCTGCTGACGCCGAACCTGGCCCGGCTGGTCGCGCTGGGCGGCTTCCGCCGGCTGGCACCGAAGGTGGAGCAGTACCTGGCCGACCCGCGTACGCAACGGGTGTTCTCGTTCCAGTCGATGTACGCGGGCCTGTCGCCGCAGGACGCGCTCGCCCTGTACGCCGTCATCGCGTACATGGACTCGGTCGCCGGGGTGTACTTCCCGCGCGGGGGCATGCATGCAGTGCCGCGCGCCCTCGCCGGTGCCGCCGAGAAGCACGGGGTGGTCTTCCGTTATGGCACCGAGGTCGAGCGGGTCGAGCTTGCCGGCGACCGGGCGACCGCCGTGATCACGACCGACGGCGAGCGGATCGCTTGCGACACCGTGGTTCTCAACCCCGATCTCCCGGTGGCCCACCGCGACCTGCTCGGCCGCGACCCCTGGTCGTTGCGCCGGCTCGACTACTCCCCGTCGTGCTTCCTGCTGCTGGCCGGTTCGACCGCACGCTACGCCAAGATCGCGCACCACAACATCCACTTCGGGCGGGCCTGGAAGAAGGTCTTCCGCGACCTGATCGACGACCGCCGGCTGATGAACGACCCTTCGTTCCTGGTCACGAACACCACGCACGGCGACCCGTCCCTCGCGCCGGACCGGCGCGAGATCTACTACGTGCTGTTCCCGACCCCCAACCTGGACGCGGGCCTGGACTGGGAGCGGCTGGCCCCGCTCTACCGCGACGAGGTCGTGGGTGAGCTCGAACGGCACGGGTACGTCGGGTTCGGTGCCGCCATCGAGGTCGAGGACGTCACCACCCCCCTCGACTGGCAGGCGCGCGGGATGGAACGCGGCGCCCCCTTCGCCGCCGCGCACTCGTTCCTGCAGACCGGACCGTTCCGCCCGCGCAACATCTGGGGCGAGAACGTCGTCTTCGCCGGCTCCGGTACGACGCCGGGGGTCGGCGTACCCATGGTGCTGATCTCCGGCCGGTTGGCCGCAGAACGAGTGCTGGGCCGTGACCCCGGCTACGTCTCGCGCGCCTGGCGCTGAGCGGGCCTGTCTGTTTCGGGTCGATGCGTGCGCCGGTGGGCACCGGATACCCTGGCGGGCGTGAGACTTCCCGGCGCGAGCATCCTCCGCAGACGGGGAGACTCCGACCGGGTGGTCGTCCTTCCGGCCACTCAACCGGCCGCCGACGTCGAGTCCGCAAGCGACCTGGTCGCCCAGTTCAAGTGGCACGGCTTCGGTGGCTCCGTGCTGATCGCCATCGGCGCGTACGGATGTGGCTGGGTGTCCCAGGCCTCAGGCATCGGCAACGCCCCCGGGCTTGAGCAGATCCGCTCCAGCCCCGGGCTCACCTTCATCAGCAAGCTGGTCGTGCTCGTGGGCGTGGCCATCCTGGTCCAGGCCTGGCTGCGTCTTGGGCACCACGTACGCACCCATCACGTCACCGGGCCGACCGCGCTGTCCCGACTGGTGTGGTGGTGGTCGACCCCGCTGCTGCTCGCGCCGGTCCTGTTCAGCCGCGACGTCTACAGCTATATCGCGCAGAGCCGGCTGCTCCCCGCGGGGATCAACCCGTACCTGTACGGCACGGGGGTCTTCGACTCGTACTTCACCGACGGCGCCGACTACATGTGGAAGACCTCGCCGGCGCCGTACGGCCCGTTCTGGATGGGCCTGTCGTCCCTGGTCTACAAGCTGACCCACGCGCAGCCCATCGCCGCTTTGCTGGCGTTCCGGGTGCTGGCCATGGTCGGCGTGCTGCTGATGGCCGTCTACCTCCCCCGGCTCGCGCGCTGCTGCGGGGCCAACCCGGCCAAGGCGATCTGGCTCGGGGTGCTCAACCCGCTGGTGTTCCTGCACTTCGTGTCGTCGGCGCACAACGACGCGCTCATGCTCGGCCTGCTGATCGCCGGCATCACGTTGGCCATGGAGCGCCGCCCGGTGGCCGCAGTGGTCCTGGTCACGCTCGCGGGGGCGATCAAGGCTCCGGCCTTGGTCGGCCTCGCCTTCGTCGGCATCGCGTGGGCCGGCCCCGAGGCGTCGTTCGCCCTTCGGGCGAAGTACTGGTCGGCCTGCATCGCCCTCGGCCTGGCGATCTTCGTCGGCCTCAACCTGGTCACCGGCCTCGACTTCGGCTGGGTGTCCAGCCTCGGTACGCCGGGCAAGGTCCGTACCTGGCTCTCACCCATGACCGGGCTCGGGATGCTGACCGGCAACCTCACCGACCTGGTCGGCCTCGGCTATCGCGTCGACGGCGCCGTCGCGTTCTGGCGAGGAGTGGGCTCGGTCTTGACCGTGCTCATCGTGCTGCGTCTTGTGCTGACCGGCCACCACCGGTCGGCGGCCAGGGGCCTGGGCCTGTCGCTGCTGGCGATCGTCATGCTCGGTCCCGTGGTCCAGCCGTGGTACCTCCTGTGGCCGCTGGCCACCCTCGCCGGTGCGGGTCTTTCCCGGGGCCAGACCCGGGCCGCCGTGCTCGTCAGCACCGGCTTCGTCGTCTACAGCATCGCCAACTCCGGGGCGACCGTGCCGACGTACGTGTTCCTGTCGGACGGCATCGCGGCGCTCATCTCGATCGGGATGGTCGTCGGCCTGCTCATCGCGTCCAAGAGGTCCCGCGCGATCCTGCTCGAGGACGCCCGGCCGCAGACCACCGAGCCGGCACTGGCGAGCTAGAGCTCAGGCAGGTCCGTCTCGGGACCGCCGCCGAGCAGCAGCACAGCGCCAGGCACCTCGTCGTCGTGCCAGGCCACGCAGGCGTCGCGAAAGACCTCCAGCGCGCAGTCGAACGCGTCCGGGTCGCCGTCAGCGAGGGCGGCCCAGCCCTGCCACACCACCAGGAGCCCGGCCGGCTCGTCGAGGTCAAGACCACGCAGGCACTCGTCCAGCGCGTCCCAGTTGCGTCCGAACCACGAGGGCAGGTCGAAAGCCTCCGCGCAGCAGTCGAGGAACGACCCCTTGTCGTCGGCCGTGGCCGAGTCGAGCAGCACGTAGCGCCAGCCGGCCGCGGCGGCTGACTCCTCCGGGTCGGCGCCTCGCCGCGACCTGGCGCCCGACCAACGGAAGACCCCGTGGCGGTCCCCGGCGAACACCTGGCGCAACGTCATGGCAGCACCTCACGGAAGGACGCGTAGTGGTCGTCGGTGTAGTAGTCCTCGCCCTGCTGTCCCACGATGATCCGCCGGGCGCCGCGGTCGGCAGAACCTGGCGTCACGACGGTGTACTCGCGGTAGTACCCGCTCGGCTCCCTGGGCAGCAAGCCCTCGCGGTTGGAGAAGACGATGCCGTCCCGCGCGTACGGGTAGGGCCCTCCGCTCTTGACCAGGGCGAGGGTGTGGCGCGCCTCCGGCGGCAGGTCGGCAGCGCGTACGGTCCCGGCCGTCGTCGAGCCCCCCGCGGCAGACGTACCGCCGCTGCCGGCTGGAGCCGCGCCACCCCGCGACGCCAGCCAGCCCGCCCCGAGCAGCAGCACGACGACGATGGCCAGCCCAGCGACTGCAACCAAGGGGCGCGGCGAGCGAGAAGAAGGGCTGGCCACAACAGGCATCCTGGCACGGTGGCCGATAGCGTTGCGAGGTGTCCCGACGGGAACTGGCAGCGGCAGGAATCATCGACCCGGCGCTGGTCCGGTCGTACGAGGCGTGCCGCCGACTGAACGCCTCGCACGGAAAGACCTACTACCTGGCGACGCTGCTCCTGCCACCGGCGAAGCGACCGTACGTCCATGCGCTGTACGGGTTCGCGCGCTACGCCGACGAGATCGTCGACGACCTCGCCTCGACGCTGCGCGAGCAGGAGAAGGCCGACCTGCTCGCGGCGTGGGGTGACGGCTTCCTGGCGGACGTCCGCAAGGGCCACAGCGACGACCCGATCGGCCGGGCCGTCGTGGACACCGTGCTTCGCTGGGACATCCCGGTCGAGCACTTCGAGGCGTTCCTCACGTCGATGGCCATGGACCTCACCGTCCGCGAGTACGCCACGTACGAGGACCTCTACACATACGTCTACGGGTCGGCGGCCGTGATCGGGCTGCAGATGGTGCCCGTCCTCGGGCCGCTCTCGCCGGACGCTTTCGAGCCGGCCAAGGACCTCGGCGTGGCGTTCCAGCTAGCGAACTTCGTGCGTGACGTCGGCGAGGACCT
This sequence comes from Sporichthyaceae bacterium, assembly GCA_031394045.1. Taxonomy (GTDB): domain Bacteria; phylum Actinomycetota; class Actinomycetes; order Prado026; family Prado026; genus JANYIP01. The sequence goes on along the minus strand of JANMWN010000248.1, from coordinate 39,221 downwards.
TGAGCGCGGGCGGGTGTACCTGCCGATGGACGAGCTGGCCCGGTTCGACCTGACCCGCGACGACCTGGAGCGGCGGGTGGTGGACGACCGGGTTCGCGCCCTGCTGCGGTTCCAGGTGGCGAGGGTGCGCAGGCTGGAGGCGGCTGCGCGCCCGGGCATCGACCTGCTTGAGCCAGCGTCCCGGCCGTGCATCGACGCCGCAAGGGTGCTCTACTGCGGCATCGTGGACGAGGTCGAGCGGATCGACTACGAGGTCTTCGACCGCCGCGCGCAGGTGTCCATGAGGCGCCGCCTCGCTGTTGCTGCCCCAGCCTGGGCCCGCGCCGTGCGAGCACGACGGCCCCCGTCCTAGCGGCGCCGGGAGACCCGGGGGAGATCAGCTCGCGACGACGTTCGCCCCGTCGACCTTGACCTTGATGCTCGGCAGCGCGGCGGGAGCCGGGCCCGAGATCACCTTGCCGGTGAAGGCGTCGTAGACCGAGCCGTGGCACGGGCAGTGGAACTCCTTGCCTGCGGGTGCGACCGTGCAGCCGCGGTGGGTACAGATGGCGGAGAAGGCGACCACGTTGCCCGCGGTCGGCTGCGACACCAGGGCCGCCTTGCCCTCGTACGTGGCCGAGGTCGCGCCACCTACCGGTACGTCGGCGAGCTTGGCGAGCACGCTCGGTCCTTCGCTGGCCGAAGGCGTGCTGCCCGAAGGCGTGCTGGCCCCCGGGGTCGAGCCGTTGCCGCCGGCGGCGGCCACCGAGGGCGACCCGGCAGAGCTCGACGACGCGCAGCCGGCCAGGGCCGCAGCGCTGACCACGGCTCCCGCGGCCAGGACGTCGCGGCGGGTGTGGGTGGGCTGGTCGGTCTTGCTGGGCACGACGGCCTCCTGCATGTGGGGGTCGGGGGGTCTCGTCCTGGTGAACGGACCGCGCGCCAATTCGGTTCAGGTGGCGCTGCGTTCAGATGGCGCTGCGTTCAACGAGCCTTGACGCCGCTCAGATCCGCAGCAGGACCTTGCCGTTGTCGTCGACGATGTCGATCCGCACGATCGAACCGATCGGTGCCGCGACGTTCCCGCGTACCTGCGCGGTCCCGGTGTACGACGCCTGCCAGGTGGCCGCCGTCTGTGTCTGGCCATCCCTGGTCACGACCACAACGGTGCACCGGGTACCCGACGGCACCCCGCTGATCGAGACGGCCAGGTCGCTGCCCCACGCGGTCTTCCAGACCTGCGCACGGCCGGTCACACCGGTCGTGGTGTCGCTGGCGGTGCGGTCGATCGCCGAGGGCGCGGTCGGCTGGACCACGGTTTGCGCAGGCTTGCCACGCAGCTCGGTGACCCCCCAGATCCCGAGCGGGACGACGACCAGGAGCACCGCTGCTGCCGCGGCAGCCAGCACGCCGACCCGGCGGTGCCGCCGTTCGCTCGCGGCGGCAGCCAGCAGTCGGTCCAGCAGGGCGGACCCGGCCGGCTCGGCCGCCGCGAGGTCCGCGGCGTCGAGCGTCGCGAGCAGCCCCGGGAGCGGGGCGAACCCGGCCAGCTCGTCCCGGCACTCGGCGCAGGCCTCGAGGTGCTCACCGACCTCGGCCTCGACGGGGGCACGCATGAGCAGGGCGACCGCCGCCGACTCACGTACGTCGTCGCAGTTCACGGCAGAATCCCCCTCTCCTCGCAGGCCACGCGCAGGGCGCGCAACGCGTAGTAGGCCCTCGACTTGACGGTTCCCTCGGGCACCCCGAGCGCCTCGGCCGCCCCCGCCACCGAGCGGTCGCGGTAGTAGAGCTCGACGATCACCGACCGATGGTCCTCCGACAGCGCCTGGAGCGCATCGGCGACCTCCCACGCGGCGAGCACCTGCTCGAAGGGTGCGTCGTCCACCAGCGGCTCGCGGCCCTCGCAGAGCTGGACCTCGTGCGGCCGCGAGCGCCGGGCCCGCTCACCGTCGATCACCAGGTGCCGGGCGACCGTGAGCAGCCAGGCACGCACCGATGCCCCGCCCGGCCGGTCACGGCGCAACGCCTCGGGGTGCTGCCAGGCACGCAGGAGCGTCTCCTGCACCACGTCCTCCGCTCGTACCGTGTCCCCTCCGACCAGCCGCCGGACGTACCCCAGGAGCACCCCCGCGTGCTCGGCATAGAGCTCGCGCATCAACCGCTCGTCGGTGGCCGACAGGGTGCCCACACCGAGGGAACGGACATTGGCTCCGGTCGGTTCAACGACACGCCCAGGAGGTTCAGTCACGCTGCATCCCGCTGTACCCCTCGACGGCCCCAGAAGACCCACCAGGCGAGCGTCTGCAGCACCAGTGCGAACCCGAAGAGGAGGTCTTCGACCGGCGCCCACACGATCCGGCCGTCGCCGAGGAACGCAGGCGCGCCCGAGCCGACGATGCTCGCGCCGTCGTAGCGGACGATCTGCGCACCGGTGAGTACGCCGTTGGTGAGCAGCTGGAACCCCAGCACGATCGCGTACGCGACCCAGAACGTCCGCCGCCGCAGCAGCCGGGTGCGCAGGACGAGCAGGTCGAGGACGACGGTGGCTGCGACCGCGAGCAGGGCGACCTGGGTGTAGGTCATGACTCCTCGTCTCCCCAGGGCCACCTGCCGACGATGTGGACATGTCGGACCGCTTCGAACGCGAGCACCGAGCAGATCGGGATCACCACGAAAAACAGCAGCTCCTCCAGCGGCAGCCGGCCGGGCAGGACGATGCCGGTGGTGCGGTGCGGGTCGAACGTCCACTGCCCGCGCGCGATCGCGTAGAGGTCCCAGAGCACGAACACCGCGACCACCGGGAGCAGCGTGAGGAGCAGCCGGCGCCACCGCCGGTAGACACCGGTGTGCAGCACGATCTCGAGCCACGCGGTGCCGGCGAGGCAGAAGGCCAGGACGCCGAGGTACGCCAGGTGGCTCACGCCGGCTAGAACCCGAGCGCCTGAGCGCGCCGCTTGATCTCGGTCCCGCGGTTCTCGCGCAGTGCCTGGACCGGGGTCCCTGGCAACGAGTCGTCTACGGTGAACAGCCAGCCGAGGCACTCCTGGTCGGAGTACTTGGCGTCGCCGAGCAGGTTGAGGACGGAGGGCAGGCTCTTGAGCACCTGGCCGTCCTGGACGAAGTCGGCGGGGACGTAGAGGATCCCGTCGCGCCGGACGGCCAGGAGCTGGCGGTCACGTACCAGCTGGCGGGTACGCAGGATGTCGAGCCCCAGCGCCTCGGCGACATCGGGGAGCGGGAGCCATTCGGCGACGAGTTCGGTCGTGTCGGTCACGGGAACAGCCTGTCACGAGCTAGCCTCCGGCTGCATGACCGAGATCCTGGGGAGCGACGACAGCGCCGTCGTGCGCCCGCCGCCCCGACCGTCGGACGACTCGCTCGCGCAGTCGCTCACTTCGCCGCCCGCGAGTATCGAGCTGCTGGGCGACGAGCCGGAGAGCTGGGACGGGGGCCAGCAGCCTGGACACCGCTCGCGATGGCGGGCCGCCCTGGGTGCGATCGGTGAGCCGGCCTCGTTGGCGGTGGCTGCGGCGCTCGCAGTGCTCGTCAGCTTCTCGATCGGGCCCGCGTACGCCTACAACAGCTACCCCTTCAACCAGGGGATCGGCTCGCTCGAGGGCTTGTACAACCTGTCGGCGCTGCGGATCCGCCCGCTGCACGACTACCTGTACAGCGTCGCTCCGGCGGCGGCGCTCGTCGTCGTCGCCCTCGTGGCCGGGCTGCTGAGCCTGTTCCGCTCGCGAGCCGACCAACCCTCCTGGGCCAGGCCCCTGGCCGCCGGTGCAGTCCTCGTCGCTGTGATCCTGGCCACCCTCACCCTGGTGGGCGTGTGGCGCACGAGCACGCTCGACCTCGCGGTGCCCAACCAGAACGTGGGCACCCCCTAGATCGCAGCCCGCTGGGGAGCCTCCGGGGTGCCGCGCGCCTTCGCAGGTACGCTCGAAGGATGGACACGACCGTCACCGACCCGCTCGTGGGTCGGCTGCTCGACGGCCGGTACCGGGTGGACAGCAGGCTGGCCAGGGGTGGGATGGCCACGGTCTACAAGGCCCTGGACACCCGCCTCGACCGTCCGGTCGCGCTCAAGGTCATGCACGCGGGCCTGGCTGAGGACCACGCGTTCGTCACCCGCTTCATCCGCGAGGCCCGTTCCGCGGCCCGGCTCTCGCACCCCGGGGTCGTCGCGGTCTACGACCAGGGCGAGGACGACGGCACCGTGTTCCTGGCCATGGAGTACGTCGCCGGCCGTACCCTCCGAGACTGGCTGCGCGAGCGCGGACGACTGACCCCGCGCGAGGCCTTCGACGTCCTCGAGGCGGTGCTGTCCGCGCTGTCCGCGGCCCACGAGGCGGGCATCGTGCACCGCGACATCAAGCCCGAGAACGTCCTGCTCGCCGACGACGGCAGGGTCAAGGTCGCGGACTTCGGCCTGGCCCGCAGCGCGCTGACCTCGGGAGGCAGCAACGCGACCCAGGGCGTCGTGATGGGCACCGTTGCGTACCTCGCGCCCGAGCAGGTCGAGCGCGGCACCTCCGACCCTCGCAGCGACGTCTACTCCGCCGGCATCCTGCTGTACGAGATGCTCACCGGGGCGCCACCGTACTCCGGTGAGACACCGATGGCCGTCGCCTACCAGCACGTGACCTCCGACGTGCCACGACCGTCCGAAGCCGTCCCCGGGCTGGCCGACGACCTCGACGTCCTGGTGCAGACCGCCACCGATCGCAACCCCGACGGGCGACCCGACGACGCAGCCAAGCTGCTGCGGATGGTCCAGGGCGTGCGCGGCCGGCTGACGCCCGCGCAGCTTGCCTTCGCCCCGGCCGGCGTCGACCTGACGCAGACGATGGTCGTCGGCCTCCCCAGCAGCGCGGGGTACTCAGCCGGCGCCGGGAACGAGACCGCCTCGCTGCCGATCCAGCACCAGCCGATCCAGCCTCCGAGGGGAGCGGCCGGGATCAAGGCGCCCAAGCAGGACAAGGTCGGCGGCCCCGGCCAGATCCCTACGGCCGCCAGCAAGCAGCGTGGTGGACGCCGCATCCTGATCGGCCTGCTCCTGCTGGCCCTGGTGGCTGCGGCCGTGGGCCTGGGTTCCTGGTACCTCGGCAGCGGCCGGTACACCGAAACCCCGAACCTCGTCGGCATGAGCCAGAAGCAGGCCGAGGACAAGCTCGCCACCGTCGGCCTGCACGGGGCCCTCGGTACGCCCGTGTTCAGCGAGACGGTCAAGAAGGGCCTGGTGGTCAGTACCGATCCCACCGCCCCCGACCACGTGGCCAAGAACGGGACGGTCACGCTGGTGCTGTCGCTCGGGCTGGAGCGGTACGCGGTGCCGAACCTCGCCGGCAAGACGATCGACGAGGCCACCGCCCTGCTGGCGCCGCTGAACCTGACCGTGGGCAACCAGACCCCGGCCTTCTCGGACAGGTATGCGCTCGGCCAGATCATCACCTCGACGCCGCCCGCCTCGACCCAGGTCCGGCGCGGCACCGCGGTGGCCGTCGCGGTCAGCAAGGGCTTCGCGCCGGTCATCGTGCCCAGCTTCGCCAAGCTCGCACTCTCCGACGCACAGGCGCTCGCCAAGGCCAAGCACCTGACGATCACGCAGACCGGGCAGGCGTACAGCATGAAGATCCCGCTCGGGGCCGTCATCAGCCAGCAGACCCCAGCCGGCTCGTCCGTCCCGCGCGACACCAACGTCGGTGTCGTCGTGTCGCAAGGTCCGCCGCTGGTGGCCGTCCCGTACGTCATCGACAAGAAGCTGTCGCAGGCGCGCAAGCTGCTCGAGGCAGCCGGGTTCAAGGTCATCGTCTCGGGCGCAGCCCACCCCCTGCTCGACCGGGTGATCTACCAGAGCCAGAGTGGCACGGCGCCCTTCGGCAGCACCATCACCATCACGATCATCTGACGCCCGCGTGCCCCCAGGCAGCCGACCACACCAGGGACATCGCGCTGCTGAGGGACCTGCGCGACCGCTGAGGGACCTGCGCGACTGCTGAGGCGCGTGCGCTACGCTCAGCCCGTGGAGACGCGCAGGTGGTCCTTCTATGGCTTTCCGCCCGGGGCTCCCGGGTGGGTGGCCTAGTCGGCACGAGCGACTGACCCCCACTGCATGACGAGCCCCGGGAGACCGGGGCTCTTTTTCTTGTCCAGAAACAGTTTTCCGGTCACCAGCACAGGGAGCACGTCATGGTCGTGGTCATGTCCACCGATGCGACGCCGGACGACGTCGCCGGCGTCGTCGCACGGGTCGAGGGCGCAGGCGGCGAAGCCTTCGTCAGCCGCGGCGTAACGCGCACGATCGTCGGTCTGGTCGGCGACATCGAGACGCTCGGCGGGCTGAACCTGGCCGGCCTTCCCGGCGTCAGCAACGTGGTCCGGATCACCGCGGCGTACAAGCTCGTCTCCCGGCAGCACCATCCCGACATGACCACGGTCTGGGTCGGCGCACCCGGCCACCGCGTACCCATCGGGCCCGACACGTTCACCCTGATCGCTGGACCCTGCGCTGTCGAGACCGCGCAGCAGACGCTCGAGGCGGCGCAGATGGCGCAGGCAGCCGGGGCGACGTTGCTCCGCGGAGGGGCGTACAAGCCGCGAACCTCCCCGTACGCGTTCCAGGGGCTGGGCGAGCGGGGCCTGAAGATCCTGGCCGACGTACGCGCCGAGACGGGGCTGCCGGTCGTGACCGAGGTGGTCGACGCCAACGACGTCGCCCTGGTCGCCGAGTACGCCGACATGCTCCAGGTCGGCACCCGCAACATGGCCAACTTCGCGCTGCTGCAGGCCGTGGGGGCGTGCGGCAAGCCGGTGATGCTCAAGCGCGGCATGACGGCCACGATCGAGGAGTGGCTGATGGCCGCCGAGTACATCGCCCAGCGCGGCAACCTCGACATCGTGCTGTGCGAGCGCGGGATCCGTACGTACGAGACGGCCACCCGCAACACCCTCGACATCTCCGCGGTCCCGGTGGCGCACTCGCTGAGCCACCTCCCGGTCATCGTCGACCCGTCCCACTCCGGCGGTCGCCGCGACCTGGTCGTCCCGCTGTCGCGGGCGGCGATCGCGGTGGGTGCCGACGGCGTCCTCGTCGACGTCCACCCGCGGCCGGAGGAGGCGCTGTGCGACGGCCCGCAGGCCCTGGTCGGCTCCGACCTGCGTCAGCTCGCCTCCGCCGTACGACAGCTGCCGCCGCTGCTCGGCCGGCGACCCGCCTCGGACGCCATCGACCGTGCGGTGCTGGCCTAGCGTTGAGCGGCCGCGGACTCGTGCGCGAGCAGGGCGCGCTTCACGTCGAGCCCGTAGTAGTACCCGCCGATCGTGCCGTCGGAGCGCAGGACCCGGTGGCACGGGACGAACGGCGCGACCAGGTTGCGGGCGCACGCGTTCCCGACCGCGCGTACGGCGGCCGGGCGACCGGCCTTGGTCGCGAGCTCGGAGTAGGTCCAGGTCTGGCCGGCCGGGATCGCGCGCATGACCCGCCATACCTCCTGCGTGAACTCGCCCCCTGGCTGGTGGACCTCGACGTCGTCGAGTGCACCGACCTCGCCGTCGAGGTACCGGCGCACGGCTGTCGTCAGCGGCCCCAGGTCGCTGCGCTGCCGCAGGCCGCGCGCGACCAGGTCCGGCGCCAGCCGCTGCGTCATGGCCTCGACCGGCGCGAATCCCGCCGCCACCACGACATCCCTGTCGGCGATGACGGCCAGCAGCCCCATCGGGGTCTGGACAGTGCAGCTGTCGAGAGGTTGCGTGCTGCTGCTCATGCGGTCTCCTCCAGCGGTTCGTTGACTGTTCGGGTGAGCTCGCCGGCAGCGCTGCCGGCGTCGGACCACAGGTGCACGGCTCCGTACGCACGCCAGGGGCGCCAGGTCTCCGGCTGGGCGCCGCGGGCCGCCACCTGACGACGCAGCACGAGGTCCGAGTCGGGCCAGGCGTCCGGGTCGGCGAGCGCACGCATCGCGATGTACTGCGCCGTCCACGGACCGACACCGGGCAGCGCGAGCAGGCGGGCCGCCGTGTCGGACCGGTCGGCGCCGGCGTCCAGCGGCAACCGGCCGGAGGCGACCTCGGCGGCCAGGACGTGGAGCGCCCGCACCCGGCCGCCGGTCAGGCCTAGCCCGGCCAGGTCGGCCTCGGCCAGCACCTCTGCCGACGGGAAGGCCTGGCGCAGGGTCCCGTCCGGCTCGTCCAGCGCCTCCCCGTACGCGGCCACGATCCGGCCGGCCAGGGTCCGCGCCCCCGCGACGGACACCTGCTGGCCAAGGATCGCGCGTACGCCCAGCTCGAAGCCGTCGACCGCCCCTGGCATCCGCAGTCCGGGGCGAGCATCGACGAGCGGGGCCATCGCGGGGTCCGTCGCCAGGACAGCGTCGACAGCGGTCGGGTCGGCGTCGAGGTCCAGCAGCCGGCGGAGCCTGGCCACCACGCCACCGAGGTCGGCCAGGTCGGGCAGCCGGAGGCGGGCCGTCACGTGCCCCCTGCCCGGCTCGAGGGCGACCACCGCCGGACCGTGCTGCGTCGAGAGGACCCGGCGATAGACCAGCGGGTCGGAGGCGTCCTCGAGCCCGGCCACGGCGCGCATCGCGAGGAAGCCCAGCAGGTCGGCGGCCGCGTACGGCTCGCGGTGGACCAGTCGCAGCACCAGGCTGCCACCGGCCCGGTCGGCCCCTGGATCGGTACGACGGCGCAGCTCCGACGGCGCACAGCCGAACTCCGCGCGCATCACGTCGTTGAACTGCCGCACGCTCGCGAAGCCGGCCGCGAACGCGATGTCCGTCATCGACAACACGGTCTGGTCGATGAGGAGGCGGGCCGTCTGCGCCCGCCGCGTACGGGCCAGCGCAAGCGGTCCGACACCGATCTCGGCGACCAGCGATCGGTGCAGGTGCCGCTCGCTGACGGACAGCCGGGCCGCGAGCCCGCTGACCCCGTGCTCGTCGACCTCGCCGGCGGCGACCAGCCGGAGCGCTCGGGCCACCAGGTCACCGCGGTGGTCCCAGGAACGCGAGCCGGGCAAGGATTCCGGGCGGCACCGCTTGCAGGCCCGGAATCCTGCAGCCACCGCCGCCGCGGCATTGGGGTAGAACCGCACGTTCGCGGCCAGCGGGGTGCGCGACGGGCACGAGGGACGGCAATAGATCCCGGTGGTCAGCACGGCGGTGAACACGCGTCCGTCGAAGCGTGCGTCCCGCGCCACGACCCCCCGATAACAGGTCTCGACGTCCAGGTGCATGCCCTGATCCTGCCCGATGCCGTGGCCCGTACCTAGCGGGATTCAGACCAAGCGGCCGCTCCCCCGGGCCGCCCCTGTTGGCTGAGACGGACGCGGGTTGGCCCGCCTGCCGGCCAACCCGGCCCGATATGGGGCAAGGTTGCTCGGGTGCCCATCCTGCGCGACCCCACGGCGCTGGCCCGCACAGTCGTCGCTGACGGGGAGGTCGTCGGCGACATCGTCACGTTCTTCAACGAGGACCGTCGCGAGGTCGGCGACTGGATCGCGCGCGAGCACTGGGGCCGCAGGATAGCGACCCGGGCATTGAGGCTGCTCCTCGAGGTCGAAACCCGTCGACCGCTGTACGCCGGCGCCGTCCCGCACAACGCCGGCTCGGTCCGGGTGCTCGAGAAGTGCGGCTTCGTCTCCGAAGGTTTCGACGGCACCGACCTCAGCTTCCGGTTGGACAGCTGAACCGCCGACCAGGACGGCCCAGGAGTTGGTAGGTTCACCGGCCATGGCCGAACCTGCGAAGAAGAGCGTCTTCTACGACTTCCTGGCGCGTTATGCCGGCGCCGACTTCGACACGTACCTGAGCGAGTCCGTGGACGGCGAGGACTACCTCAACTGGAACGGGTACGTCCTGCGGCACGTCTTCACCGGCGAGGAGGAGGAGTACCGCGCGGTGCGCGAAGGTTGCGCCCTCTTCGACGCCACGCCGGCCAACAAATACCGCATCAGGGGCAACGACGCCGGGGCACTGCTCGACTACATGACCACACGAACCATGAGCGCCCTGCCTCCGATGCGGGCCACCTACGCGATCTGGTGCAACCCGGACGGCATGCTCAACGACGACGCGGTGCTGCTCAAGCTCGCCGACGACGACTTCCTGCTCTTCGCGGCCGAGGTCGACCACACCGACTACCTGGCCGAGCTCGCCGAGCGGTTCGCCGACGTCACGGTCGTCGACGAGTCGGCGGACTGGGCTGGGCTCGCCGTGCAGGGCGCGAAGTCGTGCGCCGTCCTCGCTGCGTTCGGCTTCGGCGGAGTCGAGGAGCTGAAGCCGTACGGGATCGCGAACTTCGAGCTCGCGGGCGCGCGCGTCTTCGTGGCCCGGGTCGGCTTCACCGGCGACCTCGGGTACGAGATCTGGTTCGACCGGAGCAGCTGCCCCGCGATCGAGGACGCCTTCGTCGCCGCCGAGAAGCAGCTCGAGCTGCAGATCTCCGGCTACGGGCTGACCACGATCCAGCTGTGCCGGATGGAGAGCGGCATGATCGTCCCGGGGTGGGACACCGCGCAGACCTTCCAGGACCCGGAGTTCGAGCGCAGCCCGTTCGAGCTGGGGCTGGCCTGGAACGTCGACCTGGAGCGCGCGGGTGACTTCGTCGGCAAGGCCGCGCTGCTGGCCGAGCGCGCGCACGGCTCTCGATTCGCCATGAAGGGGTTCGAGGTCGACGACGAGTGCGAGCTGCTCGACGGCACCGAGCTCTTCGCGACGATCGACGGATCGCCGGTGCAGGTGGGCACGTTGCCGTCGGTGTCCTGGTCGCACGACGCCGGGCGCTGGATCGGCCTCTGCTCGTTGCGCACCGAGTACGCCGACGTGACCGACTGCTTCGTCACCCTCGACGAGGAGCAGCACGCCTGTCGCATCGCTGGCCTCCCGTTCGTGACCTTCGACCGCCGCCGGCAGGTCCCCGCCCCTACGGACTAGCGGGCGGCGAGCATCTCGGCGACGAGGAAGGCCAGCTCGAGAGCCTGCTCGCGGTTCAGCCGAGGGTCGCAGGCGGTCTCGTAACGATCGCCGAGCTGGCTCTCGTTGAGCCCCGCCGAGCCGCCGACGCACTCGGTGACGTCGTCCCCCGTGAGCTCGACGTGGATGCCGCCGGGGAAGGTGCCGAGCTGGCGGTGCACGGCGAAGAAGCCGCGCACCTCGGCCACCACGTCGTCGAACGAGCGCGTCTTGTGCCCGGACGCCGCCTCGCGGGTGTTGCCGTGCATGGGGTCGCAGACCCAGACGACCTCGGCGCCGCTGGCCGCGACCTTCGCCACGATCGGCGGGAGCAGCTCGAGGACCTGCCCCGCCCCCATCCGGGTGATCAGCGTCAGCCGGCCGGGCTCGCGGTCGGGGTCGAGCCGCGCGATCAGCTCGAGGACATCGTCGGGCGAGGCGCTGGGGCCGACCTTCAGCCCGATCGGGTTTCGGATCCGGGCCGCGAAGTCCACCTGGGCACCGTCGGCCTGACGGGTGCGGTCGCCGATCCACAGGAAGTGGCCGGATACGTCGTACGGGAGGCCGGTTCGCGAGTCGATCCGCGTCAGCGCCTTCTCGTAGTCGAGGACGAGCGCCTCGTGGCCGGCGTACAGGTCGGCCCGACGGAACTCCTCGGGGTCGGCGCCGCAGGCCTGCATGAACGCCAGGGCCCGATCGATGTCGCCGGCCATCTGCTCGTACCGCTCCCCCGCCGGGCTGTCCCGGACGAAGTCCTGGTTCCAGGCGTGCACCTGGCGCAGGTCGGCGTAGCCGCCTTGGGTGAAGGCACGGACCAGGTTCAGCGTCGCGGACGCGTGGTGGTAGGCCTCGACCATGCGCGCCGGGTCCGGTCTGCGGGCGCCGGCCTCGAACTCGAGCCCGTTGACCATGTCGCCCCGGTAGGCCGGCAGCTCGACGCCGCCCCGGCGCTCGACGTCGGACGACCGCGGCTTGCCGTACTGCCCGGCGATCCGACCGACCTTGACGACCGGCATGGACGCGCCGTACGTGAGCACGATCGCCATCTGCAGGACGGTCTTGAGCTTGGCCCTGATGGCATCAGCCCCGACGCCGTCGAACGTCTCGGCGCAGTCGCCGCCCTGCAGCACGAACGCCCGGCCCTGGGCCGCGGCGGCGAGCTGGCCGCGGAGCAGGTCGCACTCGCCCGCGAACACCAGCGGCGGCATGCCGCGCAGCCTCGCGACGGCGTCGTCCCGGGCGGCGAGGTCAGGCCAGGTCGGCTGCTGGGCCGCCGGCAGGTCGGGCCAGACCAGCGCGGCGGGCCCGCCGGCCGGCGACGTGGGCACGCTCAACCGAAGAGCACCTTGGCCTCGGCGTAGCGCTCCGGCGGGACCGTCTTGAGCACGGTTGTCGCGGCCGCGAGGGGCACCCGGACGATGTCGACGCCGGAGAGGGCGACCATCTTGCCCCAGTCGCCCTCGTGGACGGCGTCGATCGCCTGGAGCCCGAACCGGGTGGCCAGCAGCCGGTCGAAGGCGGTCGGGGTGCCGCCGCGCTGGATGTGGCCGAGCACGGTGGTGCGGGCCTCCTTGCCGGTGCGGCGCTCGATCTCGCCGGCCAGCCACTCGCCGATGCCGGACAGCTTCGGGTGGCCGAACGCGTCCAGCTCGGTGTCCTTGGTGGACATCTGCCCGTCCAGCGGGATCGCTCCCTCGGCGACGCAGATGATCGGCGCGTAGTGGCTGCGGAAGCGGTTCTCGACCCACTCGCAGACCTGCTCGATGTCGAACTGCTGCTCGGGGATCAGGATCACGTTGGCGCCGCCGGCGATGCCGGAGTGCAGCGCGATCCAGCCCGCGTGCCGGCCCATGACCTCGACGATCAGGACCCGGTGGTGGGACTCGGCCGTGGTGTGCAGCCGGTCGATCGCCTCGGTCGCGATGTTGACGGCCGTGTCGAAGCCGAACGTGTAGTCGGTCGCGTTCAGGTCGTTGTCGATCGTCTTGGGTACGCCGACCACCTGGACGCCCTCGGCGTCGAGCCGGGTGGCCACACCCAGGGTGTCCTCGCCGCCGATCGCGATCAGCGCCTCGATGCCGAGGTCCTTGAGGGTGGCCTTGATCATGTCGATGCCGCCCTCGACCTTGATCGGGTTGGTGCGCGAGGAGCCGAGGATCGTGCCGCCCCTGGGCAGGATGCCGCGCACGGCGGTGACGTCGAGCGTCATCGTGATGCCTTCGAGCGGGCCCTTCCAGCCGTCGCGGAACCCGACGAACTCGTGTCCGTAGTGCTGCGCGCCCTTGCGGACCACGGCGCGGATGACAGCGTTGAGGCCGGGGCAGTCGCCGCCACCGGTGAGGACTCCGATACGCATGCTGCAACTCCTGTGAATGGTCTGGTCTCCAGCCGGACGACGCTGTCTCGGCTGATCAGCGGGCAATGAAGACTAGCCTGGTGGCGTGACCTTCTCGATCGTGGCGCGCAGCGCCGACGGGGCAGAGTACGGCGTGGCCGTGGCCTCCAAGTTCCTCGCCGTGGGCGCCGCCGTACCCGCAGCCGAGGCAGGTGTGGGAGCGGTGGCCACCCAGTCGTACGCCAACCTCGCGTACCGCCCCGACGGGCTGGCCCTGCTGCGGGCTGGCCAGTCGGCGCAGGAGACGCTCGACCGGCTGACCGGCGCGGACGAGCTGCGCGACCAGCGGCAGGCCGGCATCGTCGCCGCGACCGGCCCTGGGGCCACCTTCACGGGCACGGAGTGCTTCCCCTGGGCGGGTGGCGCTGTAGGCGACGGGTACTCGATCCAGGGCAACATCCTGGCCGGGCCCGAGGTCGTCGAGGCGATGGAACGGGCGTACCTGTCGACCGGGGTGAGCGGCCCAACCGAAAGCCTGTCCCGCCGCCTCCTTGCGGCCCTGCTGGCCGGCGACCGGGCCGGTGGCGACCGCAGGGGTCGGCAGTCTGCCGCCCTGCTCGTGGTCACCCCCGAAGGCGGGTACGGCGGCGGCAGCGACGTCCTCGTCGATCTGCGCGTCGACGACCACGGCGACCCGGTGCCCGAGCTCGGGCGCCTGCTGGACCTGCACACGCTGTACTTCGGGCGACCCGACCCCGCCGAGTGCGACCCGCTCGAGGGCGCGCTCGCCGTACAGGTACGCACCCTGCTGGCCGCCAAGGGCTTCGAGGCGCCTGACCTGGACAGGGCGCTTGCCGACTGGGCGTCCGTCGAGAACCTCGAGGAGCGGCTCGTGGCCGGCCGGATCGACCCGCTGGTCCTTGCGCAGCTGATGGCGGGGGCGTGAGCGTCCTCGCCGTCGACGCCGGCACAACCGGGGTGACCGCGCTGCTGGTCACGCAGGACGGCCGGGTCGCCGCCAGGGGCTACCAGGAGTTCGACCAGCACTTCCCCGGCGACGGCTGGGTGGAGCACGCACCCGACGAGATCTGGTCGGCGACCCTCGCGGCCATACGCGGCGCGCTCGACGCCGGAACGGCGGCGGGCACCGCGCCACCAACGTGCCTGGGCGTCACCAACCAGCGCGAGACCGTCGTGCTCTGGGACCGCGAGACCCTAGGCGCACCGCGCCGGGCCATCGTCTGGCAGGACCGTCGCACCACGGGCATCTGCGAGCAGCTGCGCGGCGACGGGCACGAGGCGGAGGTACGTGCGATCACCGGCCTCCGGCTGGACCCGTACTTCTCGGCGACCAAGCTCACCTGGCTGGCCCTGAACGAGCCGCACACGTGGGCCGGGGTCACGCAGGGCCGCACGGCGGTCGGCACGGTGGACTCGTACCTCATCGCCCGGATGACCCGCGGGCTGCACCACGTCACGGACCCGTCCAACGCCTCGCGCACGCTGCTGTTCGACATCACGAGCGGCGCGTGGTCGCCCGAGATGTGCGACCTGTTCCGGGTACCGATGTCGGCGCTGCCCGAGGTCGTGCCGTCCTACGGCGTCGTCGGTCGCACCGACCCGACCGCATTCCTCGGCCTCGACCTGCCCATCGCCGGGATCGCGGGCGACCAGCAGGCTGCGCTGTTCGGCCAGACCTGCTTCACGCCGGGGACGTCCAAGTGCACCTACGGCACAGGGTCGTTCATCCTGGTGAACACCGGAGACCAGCCGGTGAGCTCGTCGGCCGGGCTGCTGACGACCGTGGCCTGGGGACACCCGGGTGGCCGGCTCGAGTACGCCCTAGAGGGCGCGATCTTCGTGACCGGCGCCGCCGTGCAGTGGCTGCGCGACGGGCTCGGCGTCGTGGCCTCGGCCGGCGAGACGGAGCGGCTCGCGGCCGGCGTACCGGACTCGGGCGGGGTGGTGTTCGTCCCGGCGCTGACCGGCCTAGGCGCGCCGGACTGGGACCCCTCGGCGCGCGGGCTGATCATCGGGCTCACCCGCGCCACGACCAGGGCGCACCTCGCGCGGGCGACCCTCGAGGCCATCACCTTCGAGGTCCGCGACGTGGTCGACCTGATGCTGCGCGAGTCCGGCGTACCCATGCCGCACCTGGCCGTCGACGGCGGGGCGAGCGTCAACAACCTGCTCTGCCAGCTGCAGGCCGACCAGCTCGACGTCCCCGTGCTGCGACCCGAGGTGCACGAGACGACCGGCCTGGGTGCGGCGTTCCTCGCGGGCCTGGGTACGGGAGTCTGGGCGTCGACCGACGAGCTCGCGCAGACCTGGCGTCTGGACCGCAGGTTCGAGCCGAGCGGGCGGGACGAGGTGGCGCACCGCCGCTGGCGCTCGGCCGTGGAACGCTCGAAGGGCTGGGCCGCCGAGGTCTGACGGCTCAGACAGCTGCGGCAGGGTCAGGCAGTGACAGCAGGGTCAGGCGGCGGGGCGCTCGGCCGTGACGACCAGGCCCCCGGTAGAGCGGCCGGCAGCGATCTCGTTCTTGGCCTTCGTCGCGTAGATGTCGACGTACTCCTGGCCGGACAGGGTCATCAGCTCGTACATGATCTCGTCGGTGATCGACCGCAGGACGAACCGGTCACCCTCCATGCCCTCGTAGCGCGAGAAGTCCAGCGCTGGGCCGAACTTGAGGCCCACGCGCATGATCTTGGGCAGGATCTTGCCGGGCGGCTGGATCTTCTCGGTGTCGATCATCGCGACGGGGACGACCCGTGCGCCCGCCTCCAGCGCCATCCGCGCGACGCCGGTCTTGCCGCGGTAGAGGTGGCCGTCCGGCGAGCGGGTGCCCTCGGGGTAGATCCCCAGGACGCCGCCCTCGCCGAGGATCTCCATCGCGGTGTCGATCGCGGCCTGGCTGGCGGCGCCGCCGGAACGGTCGACGGGAACCTGGCCGATGCCGCGGAAGAAGATCGCGGTGAGCCGGCCCTTGACGCCCTTGCCTGTGAAGTAGTCGGACTTGGCCATGAACGTCACCCGGCGAGGGACGACCAGCGGCAGGAAGATCGAGTCGGAGAAGGACAGGTGATTGCTGGCCAGGATCACCGGACCCTGCGCCGGGAGGTTCTCCAGCCCCTCGACCCACGGCCGGAAGAACAGCCGCAGGAAAGGCCCAAGGATCACGCTCTTGAGCGCCCAGTAGAACAACGTCACCTCCCGATCGATCGCCATAGCCTAGGAGCGGCTCAGCTCCGCAGCAACGTCCCACGCAGACACCCTCGCACCCGTGTCGTCACCGTGCGACGATGACGTGTCCGGCCACCGTAGTCGACTTGCACCCGCAGGCGGCGAACCGGACGGACCAACCTGGAGGAACCGTGCCGTTGCTGCCGGGGGCCGAGCCCTTCTCGCACGACGGTGGGCCGGTGGGCGCACTCGTGATCCACGGGTTCACCGGCTCCCCGAGGTCGATGCGACCGTGGGCCGACCACCTCGCGGCCGCGGGGCTCACGGTCCGCCTCCCGCGGCTGCCCGGCCACGGGTCCGACTGGCACGACATGGCGCTGACCCGCTGGGACGACTGGTACGGCGAGGTGGACGCCGCATTCACCGAGCTGTCGAAGCGTTGCGACGACGTCTTCGTCATGGGCCTGTCGATGGGGGGCTCGCTGGCGCTGCGGGTGGCCGAGCTGCACGGGGACGCCGTACGCGGCATCGTGCTGGTCAACCCGGCCGTCCACAGCGAGAACAAGGCGCTGGCCCTGCTGCCCGTGCTCAAGGCGGTGGTCCCCTCGCTCAAGGGCGTCATCAACGACATCGCCAAACCCGGCCAGGACGAGGGCGGCTACGACCGGATCCCGCTCAAGGCGCTGCACTCCCTGACCCAGGGCTGGCTCCAGATCAAGGCCGACATCGGCAAGGTCGACCAGCCGCTGCTGCTGTTCCACAGCCCGCAGGACCACGTCGTCGAGCCGTCGAACACCGCGTGGATCCTCGGTCACGTGGCATCCCTCGACGTGGAGGACCGGGTGCTGCCCGACTCGTACCACGTCGCCACGCTGGACAACGACGCGCCCGCGATCTTCGCCGGGAGCCTGGCGTTCGTGCAGCGGCTCGCGACCGCCGACCCGGCGACCCCAGCCTCCCCTGTGGGCTGACGAGGATCCGATGAGGGGCAACGGACTGCAGGCCGAGACGTACGTCGCGGTCGCCGACCTCGACCCACGGACGGCGGACGTCCTGCTGGCCGAGCTGCGCGAGCGCGGCGTCGCCGCCTATGCCGCCGACTCCCCCGACCCCGGTCCTGGTGGCCCGGTCGACCGGCTCTACGTCGACGCCGAGGCCGAGGAGCAGGTGCGGTCGATGATCGACGACCAGCGCGGGCCCGAGGCTGCGCGGTCGCCTGGGGACGACCCGCTGGACGCCGCGTCGATCGACTCCGCGTTCGCCGCCATCGTGGCCGGGTTCCACAGCGGTGACCAGCAGGTCGGCGCCTGGTCGGCCGAGGAGGACATCGACGGGCCGGCCGCCGTACCAGCAGCGCCTGCCCTCGGCACCGGCTCGTACACAGGCTGGGACGACCTGCTCCGTCCTGAACCCGCCCCAGCGCCGGAACCGGAGGAGCGGTACGTACCTCCGCCCCCACCGCCACTGCCTCGCGCTGACCTGCGCACCCGGGTCGCCTGGGCGGCCGTGCTTGGCGGTCCTGCCGTCCTGTTCACCGCAGGGATCCTGGGCTGGCACCTCGACGACTACGTGCTGTTGCTCGCCGCCGTGGCCTTCCTGGCCGGATTCGTCGCGCTGGTCGCGGGGCTCAAGGACCGTGACGACGAGGACGGGGACGACGGCGCGGTGGTCTGATGGCAGGATGCCTGCGGTATCCCGCCACCTGAAGGAGTGCATCGTGCCGGCCACCGAAGTCGTCGAGCTCAAGGGCCACATCCTGGATGCTGGGACCTTGTCGCGAACCCTCGACGACGTCCTGGACCTGGGCATCGACTACGTCATCGAGCGGTTCGACGTCGGCCGGCGACCCGAGGACGAGTCGTACGCCCGGATCGTGATCACCGCGGCGGACGAGGATCTGCTCGGTCGGCTGGTCATGCGCCTGCAGGTGCACGGCGCCAACTTGGTCGACCCTGGCGAGGCGCTCGTACGCATGGTCGAGAAGGACGGCGTCTTCCCCGAGGACTTCTACTCCACGACCAACCTGGACACCGAGGTACGCATCCACGGGCACTGGGTGCAGGTGACCCACCCGGAGATGGACTGCGGGCTGGTCGTGACGGGCGAGGGGTCCACGCTCGGCGTGACCACGGTCCCCGTCAGCGACATCAAGGCCGGCGACCGGCTGGTCTGCGGGTCGCACGGTGTCAAGGTCCTCATACCGCCCAAGCCGCAGCAGTCCGAGAGTGTCTTCGAGTTCATGAACTCGGTGGTCTCGAGCGAGAAGCCGCAGTTCCTGCAGGTCCGCCAGATCGCCGCGCAGATGCGGGCGGTCAAGGCCGAGGGCAAGAAGGTCCTGTGGGTCGGCGGTCCGGCCGTGGTCCACACCGGAGCGGCCCCCGCGTTCTGCTCGCTCATCGCGGCCGGCTTCGTCGACGTCCTGTTCGCGGGCAACGCGCTGGCGACCCACGACATCGAGTCCTCGCTGTTCGGCACCTCGCTCGGCGTCGACCTGTCCAAGGGCTCCGGCGTCGAACACGGCCACGAGCACCACATCCGGGCCATCAACCGGATCAGGGGCGCCGGCTCGATCGCCGCGGCCGTCGAGCAGGGCGTCCTGACCTCGGGCGTGATGCACGACATGGTGGTTCACCAGAAGGCCTTCGTGCTCGTCGGCTCGGTCCGCGACGATGGCCCGTTGCCCGACGTCTACACCGACGTGATCGAGGGTCAGCGGGCGATGCGGGCCGAGCTCGACGGCGTCGGCTTCGCCATCATGGTCGCGACGATGCTGCACGCCATCGCGACCGGCAACATCCTGCCCGCGTCGGTCCCCCTGGTCTGCGTCGACATCAACCCGGCGACGGTCACCAAGCTCTCCGACCGCGGCAGCGCCCAGGCGACCGGTGTCGTCACCGACATCGGACTCTTCCTCGAACAGCTCGCCCAGGAGCTCACCGGCTACCGCGCGGTCTAGACCACTACTCGACGAGACGGAGGGGATCACCGTCCAGCGCGGCCGACCATGACGTCGTGTCCGAGACCGGACCGTTGAACGTGTAGGAAACCTTGACCCAGCACCCCAGCGGGTCTGCGTCGTCGCACCGGTAGGTCGACGGCAGGTTCACCGTGATGATCTCGGTGCGTCCCTCGAACTCGCTGCCCCCACCGGTGGCGTTCGACTGCACCCCGCACGTCGGCAGGTCACCCACCACGACGCCCTGGCCCCGGCACAGCGCCCGGCCCTGCGCATCGGTGCTGGCGAAGGTCAGCGGCTGACCGGTCGCCGCGTCGACGGCGTCGGGCGGTGCGAGCACCTGGAGCGTCCCCGACGAGCCGTCGCGCGCGTCGCCGATGTCGAAGAAGCTCAGCTTGAGCAGGTGGCCGGCCGAGCCGGAGCCGATCCGGGCCAGGTAGAACGACGTGCGCGCGGCCGTCGTGTTGGCGAAGATCGCCATCCGCTGGAAGGCGGAGACGCTGGTGTCCAGACCGCCGGAGGCACGCAGCGCCATCCGGTTGTGACCGCCGCCCGGGAGACCCGGGTCGCCAGAGGCCGTCGCCGGGTTGTCCCCGAGGGCGACGTTGGTACGGATCTGCACGACGAAGGTGTCCCCCGCGTTCGCGTCGACCGTGCACAGCGACACCCAGCGCCGGAACTCCGATGCGAGCTCCGCGTCGAAGGCTGGGCTGGCCTGGTCGAGCATGGCCGCCAGGTTCAGGTCGACCCCGACTCCGCCGTACCCCTTGAACTGCCTCGAACAACCGGGCACCACCGGGGCGGCGGCCAGGTCCACCCCGTTGAACGGTCCGCGTACGTCGAACGAGGTCGTGACCGGCTTGCCGTCGCCCGACCCCTGGGCCGGCCACTGCCCGCCCGCCCCGGGCGTGAAGAGCGCGTCGCCGGTGCAGAAGTCGTGCGGGCCACCGCCCCGGGTCCCCTTGGCGTACCGCTCGGGGGCGTCCGCCACCACCGGTGCCACCACTGCCGCCGCACCATCGAGGGCGGCACCTGCGCAGCGGTCCCCGACCGGTACGAACGCCGGGTCGAACACCGAGATCGTCAGTGGCTGGCTCACCTTCGACCGGACCAGGTAGAGGTAGCCGCCGTCGACGTAGTCGATGTTCTGCCCGCCGGGACAGCCGTCGTTGCCCGGCCGGCACTGGTGGGCCTGGTAGGCGTCGCCGTTGGTCTTGATCGACTGCGGCCCCGCGATGTTCAGCCAGTAGTCGCCGGCACCGGCGCACGCGCGCGAGCCCAGCTTCACGTCGCCGATCCCGACCGGCTCGTTCCCGAAGACATTGCAGGGGCTCCCCAGCGGGATCGGCCCGGAGTAGTCGGCCACGGCCGTACGCGTGATGGTCGTCGTGGGCCGCCCGAAGATCGCCCCGAAGACGTTGCTCACCTGGGCCGAGATCGTCACCCGCAGCCGGCTCGGCTGGTCCACGAGCTGAGCCGGGGTGACAGTCACCCGGCCGGACGCCGCGTCGTAGCCGTTGCGCCGGGCGTAGTCGAGGGCGCTGGTCCGAGCCTGACCGGGGTCGAGCGGGAGGTAGACCGACCCGGCCAGGGCCGCCGCGTCCGCCGCCTGCTGCACCCGCTGGGCCTGGGCGTACCAGTTGGCGACGTCGACGGCCAGCGCCGCCAGCACCACGAACAGCGGCAGCGCGATCGCGACCAGGATCGCCACGTAGCCGGCGTCGTCCCGACCACCGTCTCGGCGAGGAACGTCGGGGCCGGTCACTTGCGACCCGGTGTCATTTGCACCCCAGCGACGGCGCCACGGGCTCGAACGCCATCACGGCGCGGTCGGTGAGGGTGAACGTCCCGCCGAGCGCCGCCAGGTGGTGCGGGTAGCTGATGTAGACCCCGATGGCGTCCTGGCCGGGGTCACCAGGGCACGCGTTGATCGACGAGGCAGCCCAGGTGCCGCCGGAGCGTACGAACCTGGCGGAGTCCGCGTCGTAGCGGAAGTGCACGCAGCGGTTGCTGCAGGTCTCCGGCGTACCTCCGCCCTCAGGACTGCCATCCGGTCCGGCGGCGTAGACGGTGAGCGAGACGTCCGGCAGGTCGATTGCGCCAGCGGACCGGGCCACCTGGTCGGCGGCCAGCTGGGCGAAGTCCGTCGTGCCGTCGTCGAACCGCGGGAGCGAGGAGCCGGTGCGCGCGCCCGCACGCACGGCCGACGACACGGCGAGGTCGTCCTTGAGCAGCAACGACAGCTCCACGATGCCGAACACCATCAGCAGGAGCACTGGGGTGATCAGGGCCGCCTCGACCGCGACCGCGCCGCTCTCAGGCCGCGCGGATCGGTCGTCGCCGGCGCAGCGGACCATTCACCCTCCCTTCCGCAGGGTACGCCGCGGCAGCCCACGAAAAGGGGGTCAGTGCCGGACTCGGGCCAGCTCTGCCGCGCCCACCAGGCCGGCCAGGTTGCCGAGCTCGGCAATCACGATGTCGGCGCCCGGGCGGACGTCGGCGCCCATCAGGTGCTCGGCGAAGGCCGTCCTCGCGGGGCCGAGCAGCAGGTCGCCGGCCTCGGACACCCCGCCACCGACCACGTAGCAGTGCGGGTCGAGCACGGCGGCCAGCTCGGCCATGCCGCGCCCGAGCCAGTAGCCGGCGTGGGCGAACACGGCCAGGGCCACCGCGTCGCCCTGGCGGGCGGCCATGGTGATGTGCGCGCCGGCCACCCCCTCGGGGGTCCCGTCACCGAGCGAGAGCAGCAGCCTGGCGCTCTCGCGGTCGTCAGCGGCCCGCGCCCGTGCGTCGCGCAGCAGCGCGTTCCCGCTCGCGAACTGCTCCCAGCAGCCGCGGCGTCCGCAGCCGCAGGCCGGACCGTCCGGGTCGAGCACGAGGTGGCCGATCTCGCCGGCCAGCCCGAACCCGCCGCGGTACAGGGACCCGCCGAGGATCAGCGCGCCCCCGATGCCGGTGCCGACGGTGACCATGACCACGTCGTCGCGGCCCCTGGCCGCGCCGAAGCGGTACTCGGCCCAGGCGGCCGCATTGGCGTCGTTCTCGACCACCACGGGCAGGTTGGTCGCCGACTCGAGCAGCTCACGCAGGGGTTGCTCGCGCCAGCCGAGGTTGGGGGCGAACCGCACCACCGAGCGGGTCTCGTCGACCAGCCCGGCTGCCCCGACACCGACTGCCTCGACCGGGTGCGTGGCCGCGAGCTCCAGCACCAGCTCGGCGATGGTCTGCTCGGCCGCACCCTCGACCTGGGCCGAGGTGGCGCGGCGCAGCTGGGCCACCACCTGACCGCTCTCGTCGACCACGCCCGCAGCCACCTTCGTGCCGCCGACGTCGACCCCCACGGTCAGCGCCATCGCAAGCCTCGCCCGGACCCAGCCATCTCAGGTGATGTCGATCCGCTCGACGCCGGGAGGGCGCCGGGTGGACCACTCACGCTCGTGGGCGTCGATCACGGCTCGTACGGCGGCCAGGAGCGAGCCGGCGGCGTCGGCCAGATGCAGGACGATCTCCGGGCGGCTGGTCCGCAGTACCCCGATCAGCTGGCAGACCGGGCAGAGCTGGCACTCCGGCGACCCCGTGGCGATGTGCTCGCCCAGCGGGTCGCCCGACCCGGTCTTGGTCCGACGGGCCCACTCCTGGACGGCCTCGAACAACCGGGAGGCCTCCTCGGCCGCCGACCCGGTGCGGGACTCCCCCGCCGCACCCGTGGCGCTCACAGGCCCATCCACAGGGCGGGGTCCGGCTCGAACCGGATCCGCAGCCGGCCCTCGCGCAGCACCGCGCCAGCCACCGTGCAGCGCCGCAGCGCGCTGGGCAGCGCGAGCACCCGCCGATACGAGCCGACGGTCACGACCAGCTCGTCGCCGGTACGAACCAGCTCCATGCCCTCGCGGTCGGCGAACGGCAGCGCGATGGACAGCACGAACTCGTCACCGGAACGCTCGACCGTCAGCGGCTTGAGCGCATCGAGCCCGGGCGCCGGTCCGAACGGGTCCGCGCCGGCGTACAGCTCCTGCGCGAAGTCGGCGAGCTGCTCGTACCCGACCGGCTCGGCCGGCTGGTAGGCCGCGCGATACACCGGGAGCGGCCCGAACGAAGCCTCGACCTCGTCGAGCTGGGCGGCCTGCGCAGCGACCCAGCCGGCCCGCCAGCCGTCGGCCCCGTCGCTGGGGAAGACCCGGTTGGCCACGACGGAGTCCACCCGGTAGCCGAACAGCGACAGCGACGTCATCGTGCGGCGGGCCTCCGCGACGACGACCGCCTCGGGCGTGAGTACGAGGCGGACGCTCGTCCCGGGGTCGGTGAGCACCGCGCGCACCTCGCTGAGCTCTTCGTTCAGCCGGCTGACCGCGTCGAAGACCCCGTCCCTCGGCAGGGGCAGACCCGCGACGCGGCCGAGGACCGGGCGCAGCGATCGGGCCACCCGCCGCTCCGGTGGGAACACGCGGGCCAGGTACCAGCCCAGCGCCTCGGGCAGCGCGAGCAGCCGCAGCGTCTCGGCGGTCGGCGCGCAGTCGACGACGACGACGTCCCAGCGCCCGGACCTGACCTGGTCGCGCACCTCGAGCAGGGCAAGCACCTCGGCGGCACCGGGCAGCACGGTCAGCTCCTCGGCTGCGACCGCGTCGATGCCCACGCTGTCCATCACCGTCAGCAGGTAGTCCCGGATCTCGTGCCAGGACCGCTCGAACCGGCGCTGCGCATCGAGCTGCTGGACGTGCAGCCCGCCCTCGACCTCCACCGGGTCGGAGCCTGCGGTCACGGCGAAGGCGTCACCGAGCGAGTGCGCGGCGTCGGTGGACAGAACCAGGGTCTTGAGGCCGGTGCGCGCTGCGAGCGCGGCGGTACCAGCGGCGGCGGTCGTCTTTCCGACCCCACCCTTGCCGGTGAAGAGCAAGACGCGCATGGACCCAGAGGTTACCCGTTCGTGACCGACTGGTCGGCGCGGGCCGGCTTGAGACCGCTCAGCCTTCGACTCGCACCTTCAGGCCCTTCAGGGCCCGGTCGATGATGACCTTCTCCGCCTTGCGCTTGATCATCCCGATCATCGGGATCTTGACATCGACCGCGAGCCGGTAGGACACCTCGGTCTGACCTGGCCCCGCGCTCGCCAGCAGGTAGACGCCATCCATCGCCTTGAGCATCTCGCCCTTGACCAGGTGCCACCGCAACTCGGCGGCACTGACCCACTCGTACTCCAGCACGTAGTCGTCCTTGATGGCGCCCGCGTCCAGGACGAAACGGACCTCGGCAGGCTGCTCGGTGTCCTCGTACACGCTGAGGATCTCGACGAGCTTGACCTCGTTGTTCCAGTCCGGGTAGGCCTCGAAGTCGGCGATGACGGCCATAACATCGGCGACCGGCGCGGCGATAGTGATGCTCGACTCGGTCTGGTCGGCCATCTGGTGGGGCCCTTCGGCTAGCAGGTACGCGTCAGCCTAGCCGTCACCACGAGAGCACGTAGGGCGTCCCTCCGCCGCGGAAGTGCCCGACGTTGACGCACTCGGTCCGCCCGACCCTGGCCCGCGCCACCAGCGGCGAGTGCACGTGCCCGAACAGCACGAGCCTGGGCTGCGTACGCCGGATCGCCGCCAGCGTCGCCGCGCTCCCCCGCTCGAACCGGCGGGCCGCGACGTCGTAGGTCAGCTCAGGCAGGGCCGGGGGGATGTGGCAGCAGAGCACGTCGACCTCGCCCACGGCCTCGACCTTTGCGGCGTACTCCTCGTCGGAGACCTCGTTCGGCGTGCGGTAGCGGGTCCGCAGGCCGCCGCCCACGAAGCCGAAGGTCCGGCCGTCGATCTCGGCGGTCTGCCCGTCGAGCACCTGGTGCCCCGGCCGCAGGTGGTCGGCCCAGAGCTCGGGCACGTCGACGTTCCCGTACGTCAGGTACGCAGGTGTGGGCATCGCCGCGAAGATGCTGGCGTACTGCTCGCGTACCGCCGCCTGCACGTGATCGGCGCGGTCGCCCCCACGCTCGGCCCAGAGCCGGCCGGACAGCTCGCGAGCCTCGTCGAAGGCGCCGGCGGTACGCAGCGCGACGTAGCGCGTGGCGTTGTCCTGGCCGAACAGGTCGGCGAAGATGCCCTGGCTGTGGTCGGCGTAGTCGACGAAGAGCAGCAGGTCACCCAGGCAGACGAGCGCGTCGGCCCCGTCGGCCGCATGAGCCAGGGCGTCGACGCGTCGGTGGACGTCGCTGACGACGTGCAGTCGCACCCTCGCGAGGGTAGTCGGCCGCTCCCTACTCTGCTTTTCCAACCGCTCTGCTTGCTCAACCGAACAACGTACCCAGCAGGAACATCAGGCCGAGGCCGATCGCGGTCAGCGTGGCCGCGGCGACGAGCACCGCGACGGCGCGGGAGCCCTTCAACGACAGCCGCTCCGCCAGTCCGTTCAGCGGGTCGGTGCCGCTGGTCGACGCGAGCATCTGGAGCATGCCGTCGACGTCGACCCCGGCTTGCTTCAGCTCAGCGATCTTGTCCTCGGTCTCGTTCGACATCGCGGCGCCATCAGACTCGGCTGCCGGCGCGGAGCTGCTGTCAGGAGCCGTGGCGAGCGCGGTGGTCCCGGCTGCGGCGAGGCTGTCCACCATGAGCGGGAGGGTCGACGGCCGCGCATGTCGGCCGCGCGGAGCCTCGGCCCCGGCGCCAGCAGCCTCCACGGTGGTCGGGACGGGTTCGCGCGCCGGCGAGTCCACGGCCGCCTCGAGCAGCGCGGCCTCGGCCCGGGCCGCTTCCTTCTCCTCGTCGGAGCGGACGTCGGCGTGACAGAGCGAGCACCAGGGGCTGCCCGCGCGTACCAGGGAGCTGCACTCGGGGCAGCGGAGCGAAGTGGTGGTCACCTTCCCTTCCTCGGCAGCAACAGGTGCGGTCTTGACCCGTCAGGCGGGGCGCGGCAGCCCCGGCTGGCGGCCCTGCTCCAGCTCGTCCTTGAGCGCGTTCACGCTGCGCTTCCAGGCCAGGGCATGGCGCCGACGGAGCCGGTCGGGCGAGCGGACCGGGCTCGGGGCGTCGACCCGCAGGTAGTGGTGGACGAGCACGCCGTCCCCGACCGGCTCGAGCCAGAGCTCGGCACTGCCGTTGAGCGCGCCGGTGACCGACCATCGGATGCCGTCCAGGCCCCGGTCCATGAACACCGTCAGGGCAAGGTCCGGCCACCACTTCCGCCACCGGGCCGGGTCGTGCACCGCCGCCGAGACGGCCTCGGCAGCGGCGACGATGTATGTCTCGTCGATGAGGTCTACCGTCGGCACCGGACGAGGATGCCATGCTCGTCCACGAGTGAGCGAAGGAGTGCAGCGTGCGTGAGCTGACTGTTCCACCCATGCGGGTGGTCCCGCCCGAGGCCAACCTGTCCGACCTCGCCGTGGACAACGCCGTGCGGTCACCGCACCGGGTCCAGTTCCGGCGCCAGTCCGAGGGCCGCTGGGAGGACGTCACCTGCCGTGACTTCCTGTCCGAGGTCACGGCCCTGGCCAAGGGGCTGGTGGCCGCCGGCATCGGCCCCGGCGACCGCGTCGGGATCATGTCCCGTACCTGCTACGAGTGGACGCTGGCCGACTTCGCGCTCTGGAGCGCCGGGGCCGTGCCCGTACCCATCTACGAGACCTCGTCCGCCGAGCAGGTCGAGTGGATCCTGGGCGACGCGGGTGCCCTGGGGTGCTTCGTCGAGCTCGACGCCCACGCGGCCGTGGTGGCCGGCGTACGCGGCTCGCTGCCGGTTCTCGCGCACGTGTGGTCGTTCGGCACGGACCTCGAGCAGCTCGTCGACAGCGGCCGCCAGGTCACCGACGCCGAGATCGAGGCCCGCCGCCGAACCCTGCGCTCGGACAGCCTGGCGACGCTGATCTACACCTCGGGGACGACCGGTCAGCCCAAGGGCTGCGAGCTCACCCACGCCAACTTCCAGTCCGGTATCGAGAACGTCGTCGCGGGCCTCGGCGAGCTGTTCGTGCCGGGGAACTCGACCCTGCTCTTCCTCCCGCTGGCGCACGTCTTCGCCCGAGCCATCGAGATCGGCTGTGTCATCGGCGGCGTCACGATGGGGCACACCGCCGACGTCAAGGACCTGCTCGACGACCTGGTCGTCTTCCAGCCGACGTTCCTGCTCT
Source organism: Sporichthyaceae bacterium (assembly GCA_031394045.1). Taxonomy (GTDB): domain Bacteria; phylum Actinomycetota; class Actinomycetes; order Prado026; family Prado026; genus JANYIP01. The sequence goes on along the minus strand of JANMWN010000248.1, from coordinate 11,709 downwards.
CGGTGCCCCGAGTGTTCGAGAAGATCTACAACGGCGCCCAGGCCAAGGCCACGGCCGAGGGCAAGGGCCGGATCTTCGACCGGTCCGCAGCCGTGGCCATCGCTTACAGCGAGGCGCTCGACCACGGCGGTGCCGGCCTGGCGCTGCGGGCCCAGCACGCGGTCTTCGACCGGCTGGTCTACAGCAAGCTGCGCGCGCGGATGGGCGGCAAGGTCAAGTACGCGGTCTCCGGTGGCGCGCCGCTTGGCGCTCGCCTCGGCCACTTCTTCCGCGGCATCGGGATCACCATCCTCGAGGGGTACGGGCTGACCGAGACCTCGGCCGCCTCGACCCTGAACCTGCCCGAGGCGATCAGCGTCGGCAGCGTCGGGCGACCGATCCCCGGTGCGGGCGTACGGATCGGGGACGACGGCGAGGTCCTGCTGCGCGGCTCGCACGTCTTCGTCGGGTACTGGAACAACCCCGAGGCGACCGCCGAGGCGTTCGACGCCGAAGGGTGGTTCCGCAGCGGCGACATCGGCGAGCTCGACGCCGAGGGCTACCTGCGCATCACCGGACGCAAGAAGGAGATCATCGTCACCGCTGCGGGCAAGAACGTCGCTCCGGCCGTGCTCGAGGACCGCATCCGGGCCCACCCGCTGGTGTCCCAGTGCATGGTGGTCGGCGACAACAAGCCGTACATCGCCTGCCTCGTGACGCTCGACGCCGAGGCGCTGCCAGCCTGGCTGACCGCACTTGGCCGGCCGGCCGACACCTCGGTCAGCTTGCTCGTGGACGACCCCGCACTTCTCGCCGCGGTGCAGGCCGCGGTCGACGAGGCCAACCTCGCGGTCTCCAAGGCCGAGGCGGTCAAGCGATTCGTCGTGCTCACTGTCGACTTCACCGAGGAGGGCGGGCAGCTGACCCCGACGATGAAGCTGCGTCGCGGCGTGGTCCACGTGGACTTCGCGGCCGACCTGGAGCGGCTTTACGCGTAGCCGCACGCCCGTCGTCGGGCGCTTACGCTCATCCCGGTCCGGTCCCCCAGCGGCCAACTGATCTGTAACCTCAGAGGGTTAGCCACCTGAGAGGGACGATGGGACGCCGAACTCTGCTGTTGATCGCCGCGGTCGTCCTTGCAGGTCTCGGGGCGACCCTGGTGCTCCTCTACGCGCACGGCGCCGACGAGCGCGCGGCCCAGGGGCAGTCCCTTCGCTCGGTCCTGGTGGCCAAGTCGCAGATCCCGGCGGGAACCACGGGGGCCTCCCTGTCGGGCGGCAGCCTCATCGAGATTCGGCAGCTCACGAGCAACTCGGTCGTGCCTGGGGCGCTGACCGACCTGACCTCCGTGAGCGCCCTGGTGGCACTGGCTCCGATCTTCCCCGGCGAGCAGCTGCTCCAGCAGCAGTTCGGCAGCTCGGCCGGGTCGGCGTCCCTGCCGATCCCCGAGGGGAAGATGGCGGTCAGCGTCCAGCTCGGGGACCCCGAGCGGGTGGCCGGGTTCGTCACCAACGGCTCCGAGGTCGCGGTCTTCGTCACCGTCGCCAACACCGACCCGACCACGCAGGCCAGGCTCCCCGACGCCACCGAGGTGCTGCTCACGCGGGTCACCGTCATCGGTGTGGGGAACACCTCCGTGGTGACCCAGACCAGCACCGACACCACCGGGCAGCAGAACACCGAGCAGATCCCGAAGACGATCCTGACCCTCGCCGTGACCCAGGACCAGGCGACCCGGCTGATCCATGCCGCCCAGAAGGGCGCGCTGTACTTCGCCCTCCTGACCCCGACGTCCAAGGTGTCGCCAGGCGGTCGCATCGACTCCTCGAACCTGCTGCCATGACGGTCATCGTCGACCTCGACCCGACGGCGGCCGAGACCCTACGCACTGCGCTAGGAGACGACGCGCACGTACTGGCCTCCGTCGACGCCCTGCGCCACCACCTGGACGCAAACCCGTCCGAGGACGTCGTCGTCCTCGGTTCCACGGTCGACCTGCACACCGCCCTCGGCATCGCCGAGAACATGCGCCTGAGCCGGCCGAGCCTCGGGGTGGTCCTGGTACGCCGGCGGATAGACACCTCGATCCTGGCCGAGGCGCTCCGGGCGGGCGTACGCGAGGTCGTGGAGGAACGCGACCTGCCCGCCCTCGGCGTCGCCGTCCGTCGGACCCACCAGCTCAGCCGGAGCTTGCGCCGCAGCTCGAGCGCCGCTGCCGCCGAGGAGTCCTCGCCGCACGGCCGAGTGGTCACGGTCTTCTCGGCGAAGGGCGGCTGCGGCAAGACCACGCTGGCCACCAACCTGGCCGCCGTCCTTGCCGACCGTGGCCGCCGCCAGGTCTGCCTGCTCGACCTCGACCTCGCGTTCGGCGACGTCGCGATCGCCCTGCAGCTGTTCCCCGTACACACCATCGCGGACGCCATCCCGCTCGGCGAGACGCTCGACGCCGAGGGCGTACGCAGCCTGCTGACGCCGCACTCCCCCGGGCTGACCACCCTCGTCGCCCCCGTCGAGCCAGGGACCGCGTCGTCGATCCCGGCGGAGCTGATCACCAAGATCCTCACGATCCTGCGCGAGTCCTTCGACTACGTCGTGATCGACACCCCACCGGCGTTCGACGACCAGGTGCTGGCCGCGTTCGACCAGAGCGACATCATCGCCAACCTGGCCACGCTCGATGTCCCGGCCATCAAGAACCTGAAGCTCACCCTGGAGACCCTCGACCTGCTGAACTTCCCCAGGGACCGCTGGCAGATCCTGCTCAACCGCGCGGACTCCAAGGTCGGCCTGTCGGTGCACGAGGTGGAGAAGTCGCTCGGGGCCACCATCGCCGTGCAGATCCCCTCGTCCCGCGACGTACCGGCCGCGACCAACCGGGGCGTGCCCATCGTCCTGGACCAGCCGCGCCACCCGGTCAGCCTGGCCATCCGCAGGTTCGCCGAGGAGTACGTCCTCACACCCGGCTCGGTCGAGGCGATCCCCGCATCGCTGCGGCACGACCGCCGCGGCCTGTTCCGTCGCTGGGTCCGCGAGTCATGAGCCTGTCCGACCGGCTGGCGGAGGCGCGCCGGGCGCGAGGGGTCGACTCGTCGGTACGCGACGCCGAAGGCTTCGGGTCCCCGGCTCCCACGCGGGTCCGGCGGGCGACCGACCCGTTCGAAGGCCTCAAGCGCAGCGTCCACGCCGCACTGCTGCAGAACCTCGGCCCGCAGCTGTACGACTCGAGGACGACGCAGACCGAGCTGGAGCAGAAGGTCCGGCTGGCGCTGCAGGAGGTGCTCGCCCTGGACGAGACGCCGCTGACGGTGTCGGACCGGGCCCGCGTGGCGCAGGAGATCGCGGACGACATCCTCGGCTACGGCCCGATCGAGCCCTATCTGCGCGACCCCGACATCACCGAGGTCATGGTCAACGGGTACGACCAGCTGTATGTCGAGCGGGCCGGCCGGATATATCCCGTCGACGGCCACTTCACCGACGAGGCGCACCTGCGCCGGACCATCGACAAGATCGTCGGTCAGGTTGGTCGCCGCGTCGACGAGGCGAGCCCGATGGTCGATGCCCGGTTGCCGGACGGCAGCCGCGTCAACGCCGTCATCCCCCCGCTCGCGGTCGACGGGTCGGTACTGACGGTGCGCAAGTTCTCGCCCGACCCGTACACCCAGGACGACCTGGTCGGCTTCGGCACCATGTCGAGGGCGGTCGCGGACTTCCTGGCCGACTGCGTACGGGGCAAGCTCAACATCCTCGTGTCCGGCGGCACCGGTGCGGGCAAAACCACGACGCTGAACGTGCTGTCCTCGTTCATCCCCGACAACGAGCGGATCATCACCGTCGAGGACGCCGCGGAGCTCCAGCTGCGGCAGGAGCACGTGGTCCGACTGGAGGCGCGGCCGCCGAACATCGAGGGCCGCGGCGAGGTCCGGGTCCGTGACCTCGTACGCAACGCCCTGCGGATGCGACCGGACCGGATCATCGTCGGCGAGGTCCGGGACGCCACCGCCCTGGACATGCTGCAGGCGATGAACACCGGGCACGACGGGTCGATCTGCACGGTGCACGCGAATGCACCGCGCGACACGCTCGCCCGGATCGAGACCATGGTGCTGTTCGCCGGGATCGACCTGCCGGTCAAGGCGATCCGCGAGCAGGTCTCCAGCGCCGTCGACCTGGTGGTGCACATGGCCCGCTTCAACGACGGCAGCCGGCACGTCACCCACGTCACCGAGGTCCTCGGCATGGAGGGCGACATCATCGTGCTGCAGGACCTGTTCGTGTACGAGCACGGCAGCGACGATCCGGCTGACGCCGCCGACAGCCGTACCCAAGGCGGGCCGGGCCTACGACCGACGGGGCTGCGACCGCACTTCCTCGACAAGATGGTCGTGGCCGGCGTGCGCGTCGACCCGGCCGTCTTCGGCTCCGACGCGTTCCGCCGCTGACATGGGCAGCTCCCTGCTGTTGTGGGCCGGCGGCCTGCTGCTGTTCGTCGGGCTCGCGGCTGTCGTCCTGTTCTCGCTGGACGCCTTCAGTGGCTTGAACGGGTCGGGTGGCCGCAGCGACAACGGCCGGCCGAGTGACCGTCGTGGCGGCGGGTCGGTCCAGGACCGGCTGGCTATCTACACCCTGGGCGACGCACCGGCCAGGACAGCCGTACGCCCGCCGGCCATCGACCGGAGCCGGCCGGCTCCGGTCCGTAACGTGGTCTCCGTCGTCGAGCGAGGCCTGCACGGACGTCCGGTCGAGGCCTCGCTGGGTCACCGGCTCGACCAGGCGGCCGTCCAAATGGATCCGGCCGAGTGGCTCCTGGCGCACGTCGGTTGCGCGCTCGGCCTCGGGCTGCTGCTCGGTCTGCTCGGGGGCGGACAGCCGGCCGCGGTGGTGCTCGGCCTGCTGGTCGGCGCGGCCCTGCCGTTCGCCTTCCTGCGCGTACGTGCCAGCCGGCGCAAGGACGCCTTCGACGGCCAGCTCGCGGACTCCCTCCAGCTCCTCGCCGGCAGCCTGCGGGCGGGGTACTCGGTCCCCCAGGCGATCGACGCGATCGTCCGCGAGGGCGAGGAGCCGATGACGACCGAGTTCGGCCGTGCGCTGATCGAGGCCCGCCTCGGTGTCCCGCTCGAGGACGCCCTCGAGGCCGTGGGCGAACGGATGCGCAGCGTGGACTTTCGCTGGGTCGCGACGGCCATGCGCATCCAGCGCGATGTGGGTGGCAATCTCGCCGAGATCCTCACCAACGTCGCGGCCACCCTGCGGGAGCGCGAGCGGCTGCGCCGGCAGGTCCGCGTCCTGTCGGCCGAGGGCCGGCTGTCCGCGTGGATCCTCGGGCTGCTGCCGGTGGTGTTCGGCGGATACCTGCTGCTTGCGCGCCCCGATTACCTGCGCCCGCTCTGGACCACGACGCTGGGCTGGCTGATGCTCGTGATCGCCGCTGTGCTGTTCGTGATCGGTGTCTTCTGGCTGCGCCGCGTCGTGCGAGTCGTGGTCTGACATGGGGCCGGCCGCGGTGCTGGTGCTGGGGATGGCCCTGCTCGCCGCAGCAATCGTCGTGCTGCTGGTCGCGACCGGTGCGATCGGCGGCGACCGCGCCGCCGTCGCGCGCTCGCTGGCGGCCATGGGCGCGCGGACGACTCCCGACCGGGTGCGGCGCGAGAGCGCGGTGCCCTCGCGGCAGCGGATCGGTGCGGACGTGCTGTCCTGGTTCGCCCGCAGTGGCCGGCTGCTGGCCCCCGAGTCGCACACCGCGCGGATCCGGCGCCAGCTCGACCTCGCCGGCAACCCCACAGGCATGGACGTCGACCACGTGCTGGCGTACAAGATGCTCGGGCTGCTCCTCGGCGTCGTCACCGGGATCGCCCTGCCGCTCCTGCTCGACCAGGGCGAGCTGGTCACCGTCGGCTGCGCGATCGTCGGCGGGGTGGCCGGGTTCCTGCTCCCCAACGTCGCGCTCTACCAGCTCGCGTACAACCGCACCGAGAGTCTGCGGGCGGACCTGCCCGACTCGCTCGACCTGCTGACCATCTCGGTCGAGGCGGGCCTGTCGTTCGACGCCGCCCTGGCCGAGGTCGCCCGGAACACCACGGGTCCGCTGGCCGGCGAGTTCTTCCGCGTGCTGCAGGAGATGCAGATCGGGGTGGGCCGCGGGGCCGCGATCCGCTCGATGGGCGACCGCACCGACCTGCTGGAGCTCCGGCAGTTCTCCACCGCCATGGTCCAGGCCGACACGCTCGGGATCCCGATCGCGGCGGTCCTGCGCGTCCAGTCCCGTGAGATGCGGATCAAGCGCTCGCAGCGCGCCGAGGAGCAGGCTCAGAAGGTCCCTGTCAAGATCCTGTTCCCGCTGATCTTCTGCATCCTGCCCACCCTGTTCCTGTTCATCTTGGGCCCGGCGGTGATCAGCATCAGCAAAGCCCTGTTCGGTCTGGACCAGTAACTGTTCGGTCTGGACCAGTAACTGTTCGGTCTGGACCAGCAGCAGCGCCCGATCCGACGCCAAGAAGCGTCGCCCGTACGGCCGAGCCGCGTGGTCAACGCGCCCCCGGTGTGCGACCGTCGTGAGGTGCAGCTGAGAACGGTGGTCGGTAACCCCCGCGGCGCCGTCATCGTGGCGCGCGCCGCGGCCTTCGGGCTGTGTGTCGGCCTGACGGTGATCCGCGGCAGTGTCGGCACCCATCTGTCCGTGCTCGGGGCGCTGCTGGCCATCGCGCTGACCGGTTCACTGGTCTCGTCCCGGCGGGCGATGCCGTGGGCGCCTTACTTCGAGTCTGCGGCCGCAGCGGCTGTCGTCGCGTACGGCACCCCGATGGACCCGGTGGGCCTGCCGTACCTGCTGGCACCGGCGCTCGAGGCCGGCTTGCTGTGGGGCGTCGGCTCCGTGGTGACGACGGTGGCGCTGGCCGGTGTCGTGCTCACCGTCGGGCCGATCTTGGCGCCAGAGGACATCAACGCACGTACGTACGGCTCGCTGGTCGCGCAGTGGATCGTGCTCGCGCTCGGCACCGGGCTGGTCGCCGCCTGGGTTCGCCGGGTACGGATCAACGCCGAGGCTCCGGATGCGGCGACCGCGTCCTACGCCGCGGCCTACCGCCTGCTGTCCCAGCTGCGGGTCGTCTCGCGCCAGCTCTCCGGCGGGCTGGACGCCTACAGCCTCGGCCAGGCGATGCTCGAGGCACTCCGCGGTTCGGTCCCCTACACCCGCGCCGCGGTCTACGTCCGCTCCGAGGGCGGCCGGCTGGTGCCGCTGGCGTACTCCGGTGTCAGCCGGGTCGACTGGATCCCCTCGCTGGACGACGACTCCGCGTGGGCCGAGGCGTGGACCTCAGGGTCGCCCCGCCGGCAGAACGGCACGTTCTCGGACGGCCAGGGCGGGTACGCCGCCGTGCTCCCGTTGCGCGTCGGCATGCGGATCGTCGGCCTCGTGGGGATCGAGCGGCTCGAGACGGCGTTCCCCCAGGAACAGCTCACGCTGGCCGCGGAGCTGGTCGACGAGGCCGCACTGCGGATCGAGACCGCTCTGCTCTTCTCGGACGTACGTCAGATCGCCACCGCCGAGGAGCGCCGCCGGCTGGCCCGTGAGATCCACGACGGCATCGCGCAGGAGCTGGCGTCGCTGGGCTACGTCATGGACGACATGTCCTACCGCGCCAAGGACGACGAGCAGCGTGAGTCGATGCAGTTCCTGCGCGGCGAGCTGACCCGGATGATCTCCGAGCTGAGGCTGTCGATCTTCGACCTGCGCAGCGAGGTGCTGGCCACCACCGGCCTCGGGGCCGCGCTCAGCGACCACGTGCGCACGGTGGGCGCCACGTCGGACCTCACGGTCCACCTCGAGCTGGACGAGTCCCCCCAGCGGCTGCGTACGGAGGCCGAGGCCGAGCTGCTGCGGATCGCCCAGGAGGCCGTGACCAACGTGCGCAAGCACGCCGGCGCGAAGAACCTTTGGGTGACCGTGCGCACCGCCCCCCCGAGCGCGCTGCTACGTATCGAGGACGACGGGCTCGGGTTGGGGACCGGACGTGCCGACAGTTATGGAATGGACATCATGCGCGAACGCGCCGACCGCCTCGGGGCGGCGCTGACTGTGAGCCCGCGCGAAGGCGGGGGTACCGTCGTCGAGGTGGCGCTGGGAACCCTCGGTTCAGGTGCGACCAAGCCGCGACCCAGCGAAGGAGGTGCCCGTGTCCACGACGGTGCTGCTCGTTGACGACCACGAGCTGATCCGGCAGGGCCTGCGCCGTGCCTTCGAACGTTCCGCCGACTTCGAGGTGGTGGGTGAGGCCGGCAGCATCGCCGACGGTTTCCGCAAGCTCGAGGCCCTGACCCCCGACGTCGTCGTGGTCGACATGCGCCTGCCGGACGGCAGCGGGCTCGAGATCGTCAAGGAGGCCCGGCGGCGTCGGGCCGACCTGGGCATCGTCGTCCTGACCATGTACGCGGGCGACGAGCAGCTGTTCGGTGCCCTGGACGCAGGCGCGTCGGCGTTCGTCCCCAAGGATGCGCCGACCGACGACGTGCTCTCAGCCGCCCGGCACGCCGCGGCCTCGCCCGGGGCGTTCACCGCACGCGACCTCGCCGAGGCGATGAAGCGCCGGATGACGCCTACCGGCCCGCAGCTCTCGCCACGGGAGAAGGAGGTCCTCGGCCTGCTCGCCGACGGCCTCGGTGTCGCTGCGATCTCCCGCCGGCTCTACATCAGCGAGTCGACCGCCAAGACGCACATCTCCAAGTTGTACGAGAAGCTCGGTGCGGCCAACCGGGCCCAGGCGATCATGTCCGCCTTGCGCCTCGGCCTGATCCGGCAGGACGGCCCCCAGCCGACCGTCTGATCGGTGATGATGGGCGGGTGAACCTGCGCCCCGCCTCGCGCTCGCGCGGCGACGCCGGAGCCAGCGCCGTCGAGTACGCCCTGATCGTCGCCGGGATCGCTCTGGGGTCGATCCTGGTGATCGTGGCGTTCGTCCGGGTGGCCACCTCGGCCTACGACTCCGCCTGCGACAAGGTCGGCCGGGGCGGCATCGCCTCGGCCCCGGCGGGCTGCGGGTAGCCCGCTCGCCTATCATCCGTTCGGCCTAATGGGACTGACCACGCGGCTGATGACGACAGCCGTCCCGGAGAGGGAGTGTTGGGCATCCCCGCAGGGAGGATTCTGGCGTGCCGCCAGCAACCCAGCAGGGTCGTACGGGCCGGAGCGGGGCGACGAGGCCCGAGGAAGGAGCACCGAGATGGTGGGTGTCCTGCGCCGCAGCGCTGTTCGCAGGAGTGCGCTGCACAGCACCGACGAGGGAGCCTCGGCGGTCGAGTACGGCTTGCTGGTCGCTGCCATCGCCGCCGTCATCGTCGCGCTGGTCTTCGCCCTGGGCAGCTACGTGCGCGGCGCCTTCCAGACCAGCTGCGACTCGCTGGCCAACGGCGGCGTCAAGCCGGCCGACAGCACCGTCTCGTGCGACGGGTCCACCGCGCGCTGAGCACCTTCGCTGACCTGAAGCCGGCGACCCGCTGCTATTGATCGGCCTCCAGGAGCGCCTCGAACCGCGCCGCCACCTGCTCCCAGCGCCACTGCTGCTCGACCCACTCCCGGCCCCGACTACCCAGCCGAGCCGCGGTCTCCTCATCCGTCAGCAGCCCGCTGATCCGCTCGGCCACCGACGCCAGGTCACGGCCGGGCACGACGTAGCCCGTCTCCCCCGGCAGCACCGCGTCCGGCGCGCCCCCTGAGTCGCCGGCCACCACCGGCAGGCCGGCGGCTGACGCCTCGAGGTATACGATGCCGAGCCCCTCGACGTCGAAGCCCCTGTTCCGGGTCCGGCACGGCATCGCGAAGACGTCGCCGGCCGCGTAGAGCTCAGGCAGGTCGGCCCACGGAACCGCACCGGTGAGCACCACGTGCTGGCGTACCCCGGTTCGGTCGACGAGGCGTTCGAGGTGATCGCGGTAGGGGCCCCCACCGACGATCAGCAGGGCCGCGTCCGGCACCCGGCTCCTGATCGCGGGTAGCGCCTCGATGAGCACGTCCTGGCCCTTGCGGGGCATCAGCCGCGAGATGCACACGACCACCTTGCGCCCGGTCAGGCCGTACCGCTCGCGCATGGCCGTCCCGTCCACGTCCGGCCGGAACAAGGTGTCGTCGACCCCGGGTGTCAGCTGGGCCATCCGCCGGGCAGCGGCTGGTGACAGCGCCCCTGCGATCCGGTCGTGGGTGTAGGCGCCGAGGTAGGTCACGACGTCGACCCCCGCACCGATCCGGCGCAGGAGCGCCCGCCCACCGGGGACGCCCGCCCAGCCGGCCTCGTGACCGTGGGTCAGCGTGATGATGCGCTCGGCCCCGGCCGCGCGCAGCCGCTGGCCCATCACCGCCAGCGGGATCGCGGCACCGAACAGGACCGAGTCGCACTCGTACGCGCGCAGCAGCTGTACCGAGCGCCGGGCGACGTCCGGCGAGGGCAGCAGCACCGACCGGCCGTACCGGACAACGGGGAACGGGGCTGCGGCATCGTAGGCCTCGGTGTCGCCCCAGCTGGAGGTGTAGACCACGACCGAGTCCGGAGGCCGGCGCCGGACCAGCTGCTCGACGAAGGTCTGGATCCCGCCGTGCCGGGGTGGGAAGTCGTTGGTGACGACCAGGGTGCGTCTCATCGTGCCCAGGGTCTCATCGTGCCCAGGGTCTCATCGGGTCAACCGTGTCAGGTCCGCGCGCCAGGCGCTGGTCCATTGGGACAACGACCGTCCGGTCACGGTACGAAGGGCCCGGTCGACGTTGGTGACCGGGTCCGCGCTGCCGGCCGATGTCGCCCGGTAGACCGCCACCAGAGCCTTGGTCCCCATCGTGTCGGCCAGCAGCGAGCAGGCCAGCCAGCTGCCGCTGTAGGCGTCCCCGAGCGTGTTCCCGCCACCCGCAGCCGCGCCGTCGAAGTCGGCGTCCGCGGGCAGCCCGGCTGGCGGACCAGACCGGCGGACCAGGTCCAGCAACGACGCAGCCACGGTGGCCACAGGGATCCCGGAGTGCTGGAACCCGACGTAGTCGGCGAAGCCTTCCTTGAGCCATTGCGGCACCCGCGGGTCGGACCCGGCCGCTGTCGCAACGTGCGTCACCTCGTGCGTGAGCAGGACCTGGCGGCCGGCGGTGCTGAGGGTGGCGTACGCGGTCAGGTCGAGGAAGACCCGGTCCGTGGTCGAGATCGCCACCAGGCCCGAGACGTCAGCCGCGGTGCGGCCGGTGAGCATGGCCAGGTCTTTCGGGCCGCTGACCGCCACGACGACCGGCTGCCGGCTCCAGCCCGTACCCCAGACCCGGGTCACGGCCGCCTCGGCGGCGTCGGCGGCGACGACGAGCGCCGCGACGCCCGCAGCGGCTGCGACGGCGACTACGGAGCCATGACTGCCGCGGGCGTAGCTGAGCGTGCCCAGGTCCCACGGCAGACCGGCGCCCATGGGGTCGTCCGAGAGCACGACCCAGCCGGACGCTGCCGGTGACGCTCCTGCGGCGGTCGTGGCAGAGGTGGCCCGGGTGACCAGGAGGACCCGCCGAGCGGCGATGTCGACCTGGTCGCTGTCCAGCCGGTAGGCCAGCCGGACGCTCACCCGCCGTTCGTCGGCGGTCGGGCCGGGTCCGTCGGACTCGACGACATAGCGCCAGCGAGTCAGCGGCAGGGCGGCCGTCCGCTGCCCGAGCTCGCGTACGCCGGACGTGGCCGAAGCCGCCGCGGTGCGGGCCAGCGCTGCGGTGTCATGCCTGAT
>JANMWN010000200.1:0-10852 GCA_031394045.1 Sporichthyaceae bacterium | reverse complement strand
GCCGCCAACGGCAAGACGGTGTCTCGCGAGAACTGGCGCCTGGTGAGCTTCTACCACATCGCTGAGACGGAGGAGCAGGCGCGCAAGGACGTGCAGTACGGGCTCGGTCACCTGTTGCGGTACCTCAACACGACGACCCCGCTCGCGAAGGGTCTGACCGACATCACGGACATCGACCTGTGCATCGACGAGCTCAACAAGAGCGGTCTGATGGTGATCGGCTCGGCCGAACGCCTCATCGAGCACCTGCACGGCTTCGAGGCGCAGACCGGCGGATACGGCGCCTTCCTGGGGTTCGGTACCGAGATGGCCGACAACGAGCAGACCAGGCGGTCGCACGAGCTCGTCATGCGTGACGTCGCGCCGCACTTCCAGGACAGCACGTCACGGCTGCTGGGGAACTTCGAGCACGTGCAGCGCCTCCGGCAGGACTGGAGCGAGCAGGTCGAGAAGGCGCAGGCGGCCGCTCAGGCGGCCTGGGACAACCGCACCGGACCAAAGCCCAGCTAGCCGCGGCCAGGCTCGCGAGCCAGCGAGGCCAGCGAGGCCAGCTAGTCCAGAGTGACGAGCCGAGGAGCCTGCCATGCCCAATCCGGTCACGTTCGGCCTGGACTACACGTTCGGCAACCCCAAGGAGTGGAAGACTCCCTGGCCGACCCGGTACGCGCAGACCCTCGAGCAGATCGAGTGGATCGACCGCGAGCTGCCGATCGATGGCATCCACGTGAGCGAGCACCACTTCTACGACGACGGCTACTGCCCGTCTCCGATGGTGATGCTGGCCGCGATCGCGGCTCGCACGACGCGAGTTAGCCTCGGCACCAACATCATCCAGCTGCCGCTGCACCACCCGGTGCGGCTGGCGGAGGAGTCGTTGATGGTCGACGCGCTCTCCGGCGGGCGCTTGCGCCTCGGCCTGGGCCAGGGCTACTACTGGCAGGAGTTCCAGGGCCTCGGCATCCGGCTCGAAGAGCGGCCGAGCCGCACCGAGGAGGGCCTGGCGATCTTGCGGCACGCCTTCTCGGGCGAGCCATTTTCGTACGAGGGCAAGCGGTTCAACCTGCCCGAGCTGCGGGTGACGCCGGAGCCGATCCGTCCGGGTGGGCCCGAGATCTGGTTGGGCGCCTTCGCCCCGAAGGCGGTCGAGCGGGCGGCCCGCCTCGCGGACGGATTCCTCGCCTTCGACATCTCGACGGCCGAGGTCTACCTTGAGGCCTGCCGTGCGCTCGGCAAGCCACTGGTGGAGCAGAAGTTCAACTGCACCTACTGGGCCATCATCGCGGAGGACCCCGAGCGCGCCTTCGCGCTCGCCGGCGACCACTGGCTGCACCTGCTCAACCAATACATCATGCGCGACGCCTATGTCGGGCGCACGCCGCCGTTGCGCGAGCCGTACACCGACGCCAAGACGGCGCTCGCCGACGGGCTCGTGATGCTGGCCGACGCGCCCACCGCCCTCGCCGAGTTCAACAAGATGATCGGGGCCGGGTGCATCGACATCAACCTCGTGACGCTGATGCCAGGGGAGCCCATCGACCAGGTCAACGAGCGGCTCGAGTACCTCTCGGCCAAGGTGATCCCGAACCTCGCACTGTCCGACCACCCGGCCCTAGCCGTCTCCGGCTGACCTGATCGCAAGCCCTCCGCCCTGTGGAGTCAGGGCGGAATACCTTTCCGTGGCAACGGGCTTGCCGCGCGTTCGTGACCATTGGAGCGCCTTGACTTCGTTTCGCGTTCGTTGCCGGATCGTTAACGAGGATCCTTGCGCGGGGCTGCGACTGGTGTCACTATCCAACCGAACGATCGTTTGGCACGAGACACGGAAACAGTCAACTTCAACAGCCCCGGGGTTCCCGAACATGTCGGGTTCTCGTCGTCACATCTGGTACGGCCGGGCTCCGGTCGTCAGCCGTCAAGGAGACCTATGAACGTGCAGAAGAAGCGTCTGAGGTGGACGGTGCTCGCGGGCACGGTCGCGGTGGCGACACTTGCCGCCTGCGGAAGCACCAGCAGCGGGGGGAGCCCGTCGGCAGCGTCGGGGGGCAGCACTGCGAGCATCGACGTAGGCACCGGGAAGATCACTCCGGTGCGCACCGACCACATCGCGTACATGGTGCAGGCCGGCAAGACCTTCTCCTACACCGCTGCGCAGGCACAGGGCGCGCTCGACGCAGGCAAGAAGCTTGGCGTCACTGTCGACGTCTACTACTCCAACCTCGACCCCGCCGCGGAGCTGTCGAACTTCAACCAAATCTTCGCCACCGGCAAGTACGGCGGCTTGATCATCCAGTCGGTCAACCAGCAGCTGTGCAAGACCATCGCCGACGGGTCGGTCAAGAACCAGATCCTCGTCTACGTCGTGGGCAACCCGCTCTGTGACCAGGCGACGATGACCGGCGAGGCGCTCTGGTCGCCCGGCACTATCGGGTACATGGGCGGCCAGAACGGCGTCGACGGCATCACCAGCCTGCTGGAGGCCTCGGCCAAGACGCTCACGGGCCCGCAGAACGTCATGCTCGCCATGGGCATCAAGGGACACCCGAGCGTCGTCGCATGGGAGGTCGCGTTCAAGAAGTTCCAGGAGACGCACGCCGACTGGAAGCTCGCGAACGAGACCTTCACGGACTTCACCACCCCGGGTTCCTTCGCTGCAGTGCAGAACTCGCTGCAGGGCAACCCGAACGTCTCCGTTATCTACAGCCTGTACGTTGACGTCACTGCAGGCGTCGTCAAGGCCGTAGGCGCCCAGAACCTGGCCGGCAAGATCAAGGTCTTCGACAACGGTGGCGGCAGCAAGGTGTCCGTCCAGTTCCTCCAGAGCGGGCAGCAGGCCGGCAGCCTGCCGGTGTACCCGTACAGCCTGGGCTACGAGGGCGTGTCGACCATGGTCGCGGCGCTCAAGGGCACGCAGCCGCCGAAGTTCATCGGTGGCGACGGAAACCCGGACGCCATCACGACCGGCATGATCACGAAGGACACGGTCGGCACCTTCACGCCGCAGTGGTGATCCTGACGATCGGTTGATGTGAGTGCAGGGAGACGAGGCCTCGGCCGCGTCTCCCTGCACCGCGTTCCAGACTTTGCCCGCTAGGCCCACCGCTTCGAAGAGTGTCTGAGACGAAAGGGCTTCCATGTCAGGCAAGCCGCTCGACGGCCGGGTTGCCGTCGTCACAGGTTCGGCCCGCGACGGCGGGATCGGCCGCGGCATCTGTCGCGTGCTCGGTCTCGATGGTGCGAAGGTGGTCGTCTCCGACATCGGCCACCAGCTGGACGCCGACCCCGACTACAACGTCGCCGGCACCGCCGAGCTGAGCGACGCCGTCGAGGTGCTTCGGGCTCTCGGGGTCGACGCGATCGGCGTGCCGTGCGACGTGACCCAGCCGTCCGACGTCGACGCGCTCGTCGCCGCTGCCGTCTCCCACTTCGGCCGGCTCGACATCTTCGTCAACAACGCGGGAGTGGCGACGGAGAGCGTGGAGATGATCCACGTCACCGAGCGGGCGCTCTCGCTGACGCTGGACGTCAACCTCAAGGGAACCTTCTTCGGCGTGCAGTCCGCCGCGCGGCAGATGATCGCGCAAGGCGGTGGCGGCCGCATCATCAACATCGCGAGCCAGGCCGGCAAGGTGGCGTGGCCGCTCCTCTCGGCGTACAGCGCCTCCAAGTTCGCCATCGTGGGCCTGACCCAGGTTGCCGCCAAGGAGCTCGGCGCTCAGGGCATCACCGTCAACTCGGTCTGCCCTGGCACCGTCGAGACCCCGCTATCGCGGTCGAACGACGGCGTCTGGACCATGTACGCGCGCTACTACGGGATCACCGAGGACGAGGTCATGGCCTCGACCCTTGCTCAGATCGCGCTGGGCCGGTTGCAGACCCCCGAGGATGTCGGCAACACGGTGGCGTTCCTTGCCTCCGACCGCGGCAGCTACCTCACAGGTACGGCGATCAGCACGACCGGCGGGCAGACGATGATCTGACGCTGTTGCGGCTTGCCCGCTGCCACGCGTCCCACCGAGCACGGCGTACAGAAGGAGCCTTGGTGATCAAGTTCTTTGGCCTCATCCCGCGCATCCCCGAGCAGCCGCCGCAGGAGTTCCACGACCACTGGCGGCACCCGCACGGGACGCTGGCGCTGCCCATCGAGACCTACCGCGGCTACGTGCAGGGCCACCAGTTCGACCACCCCGCCCTGGGCGACGCGACGAGCCAGTTCGAGGGCTTCGCAGAGGTGTGGTTCGACAACATGGAGGACGCGGGAGGGCTCGCGACTCACCCGCAGTACGTGAAGTACATCAAGGACGACGAGCTCAACTTCGTCGACCTGCCCCGGCTCAAGTGGCTCACCACGACCGAGGACGTTGTCGTCGGGGAGCCGGATGGCGGCCACGACGGGCACCCCGGCGACCTGCTCTGGGACCACAAGGTGGCGCACACGGCAATCAAGCTGGAGCAGTACTTCACCGGCGCAGACCCGATGAGCCGGGAGGAATTCGCGGCCGCTGCGGTCGAGGCGGGTGCACTGCGGGCGGTGATCTGCACGGGCGTCACGGCGGACCCGACCGACACCCCTGCCTTCGCGACGGTGCGTGAGGTGTGGTGGCCCACGCTGACCGCCTTCGAGCGGGCGACGGCGGTGCGCCCGGACGGCCTGGCCCGGCTGCTGGCCACGGGTGTCGGCACCGAGACAGCGCTGATGACGGCCGAGCGCTTCATCTGACCGAGCTCGTACGCGGCTGACGGTTCAGGAGAGCCCGGCGCGGACCGCGCGGAAGGCACCGTCAGCGGCATCCAGGGCGCGGTTGATCAGCTCGGGCGTGTGCGCCGCGCCGATGAACCAGTTGTGCGTCGGGTGGACGTACAACCCCCGCTGCACGCAGGCCGCCGCCCATAGCCGTGCCACGTCGAAGTCGGCGTCGCCCTGGAACGTCATGAACGGCATCGTGGGCGGTCCGCTGACCGTGACCGTCAGATCGTGCGAGGCGGCGGCTTCGCGCAGGCCGTTCTGCAACGCCGCGCCCGCCTCGGCCATCCCCGCACGCAGGTCCGGGTCCTGCGCCAGCGAGACCGTGACGAGGGCGGCTGCCATCGGCGCGGCCGACAGCCAGAACGAGCCGGTCGCGCTCACCGAGCTGGCGGCGGCCTCGAGCCCACCGGTCCCCAGAAGGGCGGCGATCGGGTGCCCGTTCCCGATGGCCTTGCTCCATGCACTCAGCTCGGGACGAACGCCCAGGTGCTCCCACGACCCGCGCGGGTCGGTCCGGAGCCCGCAGCGGACCTCGTCGAGGACCAGAACGGCGCCGGCCCGGTCGCAGAGCTCTCGGGCGCGTCGCGCGAACGCCGGCTGCACGTCCTCCAGGTCTCGCCTCACGTCGTGACGCATCGGCGTCAGGACGATCGCAGCCAGGTCGGCGCCACACTGGTCGACCTCGTGCTCCAGCGATGCGATGTCGTTGTACGCGAAGCGCCCCGTCGCCTCGCGCTCCTGGGGGAGCACGCCCTTGGCGTCCGCTGTCGCCGCCCAGGGGGCGACGCCGTGGTACGCGCCTTCGGCCATGAGCACTCTCGGGCGGCCGGTCTCGGCCCGTGCCACCGTGACCGCGAGGGTCATCGCGTCCGTGCCGTTCTTGGCGAACATGGCCCAGTCGGCATGCGCCACCGTGCTGGTGAGCAGCTCCGCCAGCTCGACGATCACGGCTGCGGGACCGTTCAGGCAGTCGCCGAGTGCGACCTGTCGGGCGACCGCGGCATCCACCTCGGCGTGGTGGTGCCCGAGCAGCACCGGGCCCCACGAGCACATCAGGTCCACGTACTCCTTGCCGTCGACGTCCCAGAGCAGTGCGCCCGCCGCGCGGGCGAAGAACTGCGGGTAGCCCTTGGGCAGCCGCGCGACGTTCTTGTGGCCGTACATCCCGCCGGGCAGCACCGTGCGGGCACGGTCGCGCAGCGCCTGGTCGGCATCGCCAGGTCGCTGCGCCTCGTACCATCCTGGGAGCACGCTCACCCGACCTACCTCCGGCCTCAGCTGCTCATGCGGTCGCGCACCTTGGCGCGCGACACCTTGAGCCCGGCCGTGACCGGTAGTTCGTCGACGAAGTCGATCCGCGTCGGCTTCTTGTAGCTGGCCAGCCGTTCCCGGCAACGCTCGAGGACCTCGTCGGCAGTCACGACGGAGCCGGGAGCGAGCACGATCGCGGCGGCGACGGTCTGGCCCCAACGGTCGTGCGGGAGGCCGACGACGGCACACGCGAGGACTCCGGGCACGGTGAGGATGACGTCCTCGACCTCCGAGGGATAGACGTTCATCCCGCCGGACACGATGAGGTCCGCCCGCCGCTCGCTGACACGTACGTACCCCTCGGCGTCGATCGTGCCGAGGTCGCCGGTGTGGTACCACCCGTCGCGCAACGCCTTGCCCGTGGCCTCGGGGTTGTTCCAGTAGCCAACCAGCTGGGCCGGTGAGCGGAACGTGATCTCGCCGAGCGTCTCGCCGTCGGGTGGCACCGGGACCCCGTTGGCATCCAGCACGCGGATGAGCACCTCGGCCACGGCGCGGCCTACGGTCGAGAGGCGGTCGTGGGCCGGGTCGCTCACCGGACCTGCGTCGGCCGGCACCGTGGCTGTGACCAGGCCGCCCGAGTTCTCGGTCATGCCGAGCCCCTCGACCAGGATCCCGCCGACGACCTCAGCGACCTGCCGGAGCTTGGCCGGCGAGGCCTTGGAACCCGAGTGGAGCAACGTGGTCAGGCTGTGCCACCGCGCCGGCTCGACCGCCGCGGCGACCGCGAAGTCGCTCAGCAGTGGTGAGGGGATGTAGGTGAACGTCACGTGCTCGCGTTCGATGGTGTCGATCAGCGAGTCGGGGTCCCACTTGCCGAGCAGCAGGACCGTGCCCGCGACGTAGAAGTGGCTGATGATGTGCGAGGGGACGACGGCGACGAAGGACATCGACCCGGTGAGCGCGGCGACGCTCGCCTTCGGGAGGCGGTAGGACAGGGCGTTCATCCGGGCCAGCGTCGCGACCGACCGCTGCGTGAGCATCGCGCCCTTCGGACGGCCGGTCGTGCCGCTGGTGTAGGCGATCATGTACAGGTCGTCCGGCTGGACAGGTGGCAGCTCGTCGCCCGATCCGCTCTCCAACAGCTGCTGCAGGCTCATGCCGCCGCTGGGCCCGGCACCGACCGGTACCAGCGCCAGGGCGTGCGGCGGCAGCGCGGCGACGCGCTCGGCCAGGCCACCGGTGTAGACCAGGATCCGGGCGCCTGAGTCCTCGAGGGGGAACGCCGCCTCGTGCACGGTGAGGCGGGCGTTGACGGGTACGACGACCAGGCCGGCCAGCGCGCAGGCGGCATAGACCTGCACGTACTCGATGACGTCCTCCATCCAGGCGGCCACCCGGTCGCCCGGAGCGAGCCCGAGCTGGAGGAACGCCTGGCCCAGCCGCGTCGACGAGTCGAGCAGCTGCCGGTAGGTGAGCCCTGGCCCGCCTGGGCGACCCACGGCTACCGTGTCGGGCGCGCTCGCCTCGGCCAGCCGCAGGATGCCGGCAACCGTCGTGCCGTCAAGGGCGGCCATCGCAGGGGTCAGCGCACGTAACGCGTGACGTAGTCGGCGCCGAGGCCCACCGACTCGTAGTGGCGCGCCGCCTGGTCGATCCGGGTGAACACGTCGGCCGCGCTGATGGGTTTGCCGGCCTCGTCCACCTCGATGAGGCAGCCGCTGATGTGGAACATCGTGAGCGACTCGCCCGGGTCGGCCCAGAGAGTGTGGGTGTCCCCCGCGGGCTCGAACAGGTAGCTGCCCTCGCTCGCGACCCAGTCGCGCTCGAGGTAGCGCCACGAGCCCTTGATCACGTATCCGTGCACCGGTGACGGGTGCTGGTGACGGCTGACGAACCCCTCCGTCCGCATCCGGGTGATGTTCACCCAGAACCCGTGCAGGGTGTCGAACAGCAGCGGGCGCATCCACACCCCCGGCATCACGGAGGGGACCCACTCGCGCTCGTCATCGCTGTTGGCGGTCTCGATGATCTCGGGCAGGCTGAACGGGGACTTCGGGATTACGGTGTCGGTCATTGGCTACTCCTTACCGGTCCGGCGGCCCCAAGGAGCGACCGCGGAGTGTGGGCTGGGTCAGGTTCTTTCCACGAGCATCGCCGCGCCTTGGCCGACCCCGATGCACAGCGACGCTATGCCGTACCGCCCGCCAGTCCGTTCGAGACGGCCCAGGAGCGACACCAGGATCCGTGCGCCGCTCGCCCCGAGCGGGTGCCCGAGGGCGATGGCGCCGCCCTGCGGGTTGAGGACCTCGTCGCGGACGCCGAGCGCGCGCTGGCACACGAGTACCTGCGCCGCGAACGCTTCGTTGATCTCGACGACGTCGACGTCGTCGAGATCGATCCCGGTCCGAGCCAGGAGCTTCTGGATGGCCGGGACCGGGCCAGCGCCGAACAGGCTCGGCGCCACGCCGGCCACGGCGTACCCGAGCACGCGAGCCCGGGGAGTCAGGCCCTGCGCGGCGACGGCCGCCTCGGACGCGACCACGATGGCGGAGGCGCCGTCGGACAGTGGGGACGCGTTCCCGGCGGTGACCACGCCACCCTCGCGGAACGACGGTCGCAGCCCCGCCAGCCCCTCGGGCGTGGTGTCCGGTCGCACCGTCTCGTCGCGAGCGAGGGGGTCAGCCTTGGCACGGGGTACCTCGACGATCTCGTCCTTGAAGGCGCCCGCCTCCCACGCCTCGGCGGCACGCCGCTGCGACCGTGCCGCGTACGCGTCGGCCTCCTCGCGCAAGATGCCGTGCGCCAGCGCCAGCTTCTCGGTGCACTCGCCGAGCGACATCGTCGCGTCGCCGTCGTCGAGAGGGCGCATCAGCGGGTTCACGAGCCGCCAGCCCAGTGCGGTGTCGACCACCTCGCCAGGCTTGCCCCATGCGGCGGACGGCTTGCTCATGACCCAGGGAGCGCGGGTCATCGACTCCACGCCGCCGGCGATCATCAGGTCGGCGTCGCCGGCGCGGATGGCCTGAGCCGCGCTGGCCACGGCCTGCAGCCCGCTGGCGCACAGCCGGTTGACGGTCTGGCCGGCGACGCTGTGCGGCAGCCCGGCCAGCAGCACGGACATGCGGGCGACGTTGCGGTTGTCCTCGCCGGACTGGTTGGCGGCCCCGAGCACGACGTCATCCACGGTCGCGGGGTCGATCCCCGACCGTGCCGCCACCTCGCCCACCACCAGGGCAGCCAGGTCGTCGGGGCGTACTGATGCCAGCGCTCCGCCGTATCGGCCGACGGGCGTACGTACGCCGTCAACGAGATAGATCTCGGGCACGGGACCTCCAGGCCGGATGATGGAGCAGCGTAACAAACGAATGGTTGGTGGGGAAGGCATGGAGGTGGCACGCTGGGGGCGCGGGTGGCCAGCCCGCTGGTGCCAGCTGACGAAAGGCGGTGCGCCCGTGTGCGGTACGACAGGGCTGTTCCACGTAGGGATCACGGTGCGCGACCTCGACCGCTCCCTCGCTTTCTACCGAGGGGCGCTCGGCCTGGAGGTGGACTGGGACCAGGTGATCGACCGCGACAGCACGCGCGAGCTGGTGGGGGTCCCGTTCAGCCGGCTGCGGTGCGCGTTCCTCGCCCTGCCGGGCGGAGGCGCGCTGGAGATCCTGGAGTACGAAGGGGTGACCGGCCGCGACCTGGACTGGACACCGTCCGACCACGGTGCCGGCCACCTGTGCCTGTGGGTGGCCGACCTGGACGAGGTCGTCTCCCGTGCACGTGAGCTGGGCGGGGTGACGATCGCGGTCGCCCCTGTGACGGTGCCCGGCGGCCGGTACGAAGGAGCCCGGGTGGTCTACCTGCGCGACCCGGACGGGTTCCTGCTCGAGTTGATCGAGCCCGCTCCTGCAGCGTCCTGATCGGCTCATCTCCTACCGGACCATCCAGCCGCCGTCGATGATGATGATCTGCCCGTGGATGGAGCTGGACGCCGTGGACGCCAGGAACAGGATGGTTCCCACGAGATCCTCGGGGTTCATCCAACGGCCGGCGGGCGTGCGCTCGAGCACGCGGTCGTACTCCACTGGGTCCTGGTGCACCGGAGCCGTGATGTCGGTGATCGTGTAGCCGGGTGCGATGCCGTTGACGTTGACCCCTTTGCCGGCCCACTCGCAGCCGAGCGCACGGATGACGCCGGCGATGGCCGACTTGCTGGCGGTGTACGAGGGGACCCCGACGTTGCCCTGGAAGGCCGCGAGGCTGCAGTTGAAGACGATCTTGCCGCCGCCGCGGGCGATCATGGAGCGCCCGATGTCGCGGCTGAGGATCCACTGCGAGTGCAGGTTGACCTCCATCACCTCGTCCCACATCTCCATGGGGTAGTCCTCGGCCGGCGCGTAGGCGGCGGTTCCAGCGTTGTTGACGAGGATGTCCACGTCGCCGACGGCATCGAAGATGCGCTGCGCGAGGGCAAGATTGCTGGCCCGGTCGGCGAAGTCGCACTGCAGGGCCACGAACTCGACCCCTTTGGCGCGGATGTCGGCCGCGACGTCGCTGTCGTCGGTGACCGAGCGGCTGACGGCGACGATCCGGCTGACTCCCGAGTCGGCCAGGCCGTTCGCGATCGCCCGTCCGATGCCGGTGGTGGCCCCTGTCACCACTGCTGTCCCACCGCTCAGACCCGGAAATGCGGTCATCCCTACCTCCAGAAAGTCACGGTTTGGCATGCCTTCGGCGGGCACGCTCGCGCCGGTCTAGGCTGCGCTCGGAACCATCGTGAGCGATCTAATCGCCTCCTGGGATATTTAGCAAACAAAAGTTTGGCAGGTATCTATCGCTGGCGATTGGATCGTGCAACACTCC
>JANMWN010000184.1:0-3685 GCA_031394045.1 Sporichthyaceae bacterium | reverse complement strand
GGGCACAACCCGCTCTTCTACCTGGCGATATTCACGATGATCATCGCGACGTACACCACGCTGAGCGTCTATTTCATGGGCATGGGCCGGATCGTGGCGCTCTACGCCCAGCAGGGTGCGCTGCCGCGGGTGGTGGGTCGCTACTCATCCCGGTCGGTGCCTTGGGTGGCGATCCTGCTTCTCGCCGGATTCGCGCTGATCGGCGCCTACTGGCACAACTTCGCGTTCGTGGCCAATGTCCTTTCGACGTGGTCGGTGACGCTGTACTTCGTCGTCGCGCTGCTCTACCTGCTGATGAGCCGGCGCAGCGACCTGGATCGGCCGTTGGTGGCTAAGTTCGGCACCCCGCTCGCCGTGTTCCTGCTCCTCTTCACCGGGCTCATCGCGTTCTCGATCGAGCAGAGCAACCGGAAGGCGTTCTTCGTCTGGTTCGCGATCGTTGCAGCCGTGGTCCTCTATGACTGGCTCGTCGTCCCGAGGACCAGCCGCGGCAAGTTCTACCGCGCGCAGGTGCTGCGTCGGCGGACCAGCGCAGCCCGGCTCTGACCGGGGACGGGTAGAAGGGATCGCCAGGATGGCTAGGACAAGACACGCGGAGATCGCCGGCGCAGGGCTCGGTGGCCTTGCGTCGGGGATCGCCCTCGGCCAGCGGGGGTGGACCGTACGGATCCACGAACGCTCACCCGAGCTGCGCATGTTCGGGGCCGGCATCTGGCTGTGGGAGAACGGCCTTCGTTCACTCGCCGCCCTTGGCGTCGAGCAGCAGGCCACCAAGCGGGCTCGCACGATCAAGTCGTTGGTCGCCAAGGACCAGGACGACAAGATCTTGATGCGGCGCGAGTTCGACGTCCGAGACCGTCTTGTCCTCCCGCCTCGCGCCGACCTGTACGACGCACTGATCGAGCGCGCCGAGGCGCTGGGCGTCGAGATCGTCACGAGCTCCCCGATGGCCGCGGCCCGTGCGGAGGGCGAGCTCGAGGGCGAGGACGGGTCGACGTACCCAGCCGACCTGGTCGTGGTCGCCGACGGCGCCTTCTCCCGGGTCCGCGAGTCGATGCTGCTCACCCGTCGGGTGGACTATCTGGACGAGGGCTACACCCGGCTGCTGATCCCGCGGATCGACAGCGACCCGCCCACCGAGATCATCGAGTACTGGAGCGGGTCGCGGCGGCTGCTCTACGACCCCTGCACCGACGACCTCAACTACGTGTGCCTGTGCTGCAACGTCGACGACGAGGCCGGGCGCCAGATCCCGGTCGACAAAGACACCTGGCGGCGCTCCTTCCCGGCTCTCGAGGGGATCATCGACCGGATCGGCGAGGTGGGGCGGTGGGATCGTGCGCTGCGGGTCACCTGCCGCTCTTGGTCGCGCGGCAACGTCGTCCTGGTCGGCGACGCGGCTCACGCCCAGCCTCCGAACCTGGGGCAGGGCGCCAACCTCACGTTCCAGAACTCGTTGTCTCTGGCGACGTACCTGGATCGCGCATCGGACGTGTCTGGCGGCCTCGCCGAGTGGGAGCGCAAGGAACGCCCGCTGACCGACCATGTCCAGCGCTGGACCGACCTCTACGGACGCGTCGCCAGCGCCTGGCCTGAGCGGTACTCGCGCCAGCGGAGCCGCGTCCTGGAGCTGGCCAACAAGGTGCCGTGGGTGGACAGGCAGCTCGGGCGCGCGGCGCGACATCTCCCCGTGGGCTCGACGTGAACGCGGGTGCACGGCTGAAGACCCAAGACGGAAGACACACTGGAAAGTCGCGCGATGCCCGGACGATGGGTACCAACGAGTTCTACCGGTCGAATCGAGGAAGACGCTGATGTCACAGACCCACGTCCCAGGCCAGGCCGACCGGGACTACATACCGCGGCCCGCGGATCTCACGCCGGAGTATCTGCGCGACATCCTGGAGGGTTACTACATGATCAAGTGGAATACCAACAAGGAGACGGTGGCTGCCGTCAAGAAGTGGCAGGACTGGCCGCTGGTGGTGCGGATGCCTGACGTCAAGCACGATTTCACCGTGATGATCGATGATGGCGTGGTCCAGCGGGTCGCTGAGGGTGTACCGGAGCGACCGCGGATCCTGGCCATCATGCTCGCAGACACGATGCAACGGATCTACTACGACGAGACAACTGCGGCCATCGAGTCGATCGCCGGTCGCATCAAGATCCGCGGCAACGAGGTCGAGCGGCGCAGGTTGCTCGCCGCGATCTCGTACCTGACCTGGTGACCTCTCCCATGACGACCCGCCGAGGAGCGAGATGACCGGGGCACCCGAGCGACCGCATCCGCGGCCCCCAGCCGGGGCCAAGACCCAGCTGGTCGGGCAGTCCGTCCCGCGACGCGAGGACCTGGCGCTGCTCACGGGTACCGCGCGCTTCATCGACGACATCAAGCTGCCCGGCATGCTCTACGCCAAGATCCTGCGCAGCCCGGTGGCGCACGCCCGGCTGCTCTCCGTCGACGCGTCGGCCGCGCTCGGGCAGCCTGGCGTGCATGCCGTGCTCACCGGCGCCGACATCGTCGGCAAGGTGAAGCCGTGGGGAGACATGATGCAGGACCTCCTGGTGGGCGATCACTTCCCTTTCGCCGTCGACAAGGTGATGTACGAGGGCCAGGAGCTCGCCGCCGTCGTCGCTGACACCAAGTACCAGGCTCTCGACGCTCTTGAGCACGTGCGCTACGAGCTTGAGGAACTGCCAGTCATCGTCGACCCCGAGGAGGCGGTCAAGTCTGACAGCCCCCTGATCCAGGAGGGCATCAGCTACGAGTTCGGCGAGGGCAACATCTTCGACCGGTACCGCGTCCGGGTTGGCGACATCGCAGAGGCCGAGCGCGAGGCCGCCGTGGTGGTGCGGCAACGCTTCACCACCAACCGTCAGGCCGGCGCGGCGCTGGACCCGCACGGCTGCGTGGCCAGCTACGACTCGTTCACCGGGATCCTGACCATCTACTCCTCGACGCAGTCGATCTTCATGGTGCGCGACGCGCTTGCGGACACCCTGCAGATCCCGCGCAACCGGGTGCGGGTGATCATCCCCGAGGTGGGGGCCGGCTTCGGTTCCAAGGCGCAGATGTTCGCGCACGAGGTGATCGCTTCGGTGCTCTCGATGCGACTAGGGCGACCGGTGCACCTGGTGCTCAGCAGGGCCGAGATCTTCCGGGTGGGAACGGCCCGCAACGGGCAGGTCCGCTATGCCGAGCTGTACGTCAAGCGTGACGGCACGATCATCGGCTACAAGGATTACGTGGTGCACAACTGCGGAGCCACCTCGCTGTGGGGTAATCAGGTCATCCACATCGGGACGAACGTGGGGATGCTTCCCTACCCGATCCCGAACGTGCACGTGGACGCCGACATCGTGCACACCAACACCGCGCCCGGAGGACCGCTACGGGGTTTCGGCATCCCACAGACCATCTGGGCCAAGGAGCAGCTTGTCGACCTGGCGGCCGAGGAGCTGGGGATGGACCCGCTCGAGATCCGCGCCAAGAATGTAGTGCGGCCGGAGACCTTCCCGTACCGCACTCCGATGGGGCAGATCATCGACAGCACCTCGGTGTATGAGTGCGTGCAGAAGAGCGCCGAGGCGATCGGGTGGAAGGAGCGTCGCGCTCATCCCGTTCCCTACGAGGGCGTGGGCCTGGCCGTCTCGATGAAGTACACGAGCTGCCGGCACCCCT
>JANMWN010000183.1:0-1739 GCA_031394045.1 Sporichthyaceae bacterium | reverse complement strand
CGCGAGCAGCCGCGCGTGAAGCCGCCACATCTGGGGCGTGAACTCGGGGTACTCCTCTTGCACCTGGAGCAGCGACAGGAGCGCGTGGCTCTCGTATCGGGTGTTGGTCCGGAGCCCGACGGGTGGTGCCTCACGGGCGGCGAAGGACGTCTACCTTGGCTCAGACTGCCGGTAGTAGGGCAGAGATTCGCAGCAAGACTCAGTCCTGCTTTCAGGACCTACGCTCCCAATGAGGCTTCGCCTCTGACCGCCGAGCCGGGGGCTGGCGCGCGCTGTCAGGTGCGGCCAGGCTGCGGGCATGGCTGCTGGTGACGCGAAGGTAACCGATCTACTCGATGGTCATGTGGTTCTGGACGTGCAGTGCCTGGACCGGATCTACCTGAACGGCTACGTCCCAAACCTTCAGGTGGGCGGTCAGGTGGTGAGGTTCATTCGGGATCACTTGGGCTATCCGATCCCGTCGCCGGCGATCATGGAGAAGATCGGCACCTCGTTCCGGCGGGCGGTGGCCGCGTTCGCTGCGGATGAGCACGTGCCGGTGGTGCGCTTCGCCAAGCACGACCGGAAGATTGACGTGATGCGCCGGTACGTTGCGGCGCAGGCCCGGACCGGTCGTAGTGGCGTCGCCGCGATCGGGGTGGCCCAGGAGTTCCAGAACGTCTTCGCCTCGACCGTGCGCGAGCGGCCCGGGAGCTCGCCGTGGTTCTCCTTCTACAAGGCGGACCGGCGGGTGACCTGCTTCTACTTCTACTTGTGGGATGCCGACTTCGGTCCGGCGTTCGTCAAGGTCGGCAGCTACTTCCCGTATCCGCTGAAGGTCTGGGTGAACGGTCATGAGTGGGCCAAGCGGCAGTGCGTGAAGGCCGGCGTCGAGTTCACCGCGCTGTCCAACGGCTTCGCCAGCTGCCAGGACCCGCAGCGCCTGCAGGAGATCTGCGATCGGCTTGGCCCGGCCGACATCCAGACCTTCGTCGACGGCTGGCTGGAACGGTTACCGCTGCCGTTGACGGTGGCAGATCAGGATGCCGGGTACTGGTGGGAACTGTCGATGCGTCAGATCGAGACCTCCCGCACCCTGGTCTTTGACGCTCCGCGGCGGGCCCGGGCGTTCGTCGAAGCGCTGGTCGCGGACAACCTCGACCTCGGCCGCCCGGACAGCGTGGATCTGATCTTCACCGGCCGGCGGCCCGGCAGGCCGGGGCGGCCGATCAAGCACGACCAGCCGTGCCGGACCAGCGTGGTCACCCGCGGCACCCAGGTCAGCGTGAACGCCTACTTCAAGCACTCCCGGATCAAGCAGTACCTGAAGGATGGTCGGGCGCTGCGGATCGAGACCGTCGTGAACTCCCCGACCGACCTGGGCTGTCAGCGTCGGCTGCCCAACCTCGTCGAGCTCCAGGCCAAGGCGCGCGCCGCCAACGGTCGGTTGCTCGATACTGAACGCGTCGGGCAGGGTTGTGTCCTTGCGAGCCCAGCCTTTGAGCGGGTCGCGCTGTCCTCGGTGACCGCCGAGGGCAGGAGGGCCCCGGCCCTGCGGTTCGGTGACCCTCGGGTCATGGCCCTGCTCGGCGCCCTGTGTCTGAGCCTGAACACCGTGATCGGCTTCACCAACCGGAGCCTTCGTGCCCAGGTGAGCCAATTGCTCGGCGCGAGCTACACCCGCAGCCAGATGAGCTACGACCTGGGCCGGCTCCGGCTCAACGGCCTTATCGAACGTCTCGAGGGCAGCAACACCTACG
>JANMWN010000163.1:0-21199 GCA_031394045.1 Sporichthyaceae bacterium | reverse complement strand
GGCGTTGCGGCTGTCGAGGCCGGCCGCGCAGGACCGGATCGACACGGCCCGCCTCCTTGCCACCATCCTCACCGACACTCACCTGGCGTTGGCCGGCGGTGCCGCGAGTCCCGGGCAGGTCCGGCGGCTGGTCGAAGAAGTCCGCTACCTGGACCCCGCGGTGGCGGTCGAAGTCCAGGACCGGACACTTCCCAAGGCCCCGACCCAGACGGTCGGCGAGTTCGGGCGGGCGGTCAAGAAGGCCATCCTCGTGGTCGACCCCCACACGGCTGAAGAGCAGCACGCCCTGGCAGCGCAGACCCGGACGGTCGAGATGTATCCCGAGCCGGATGCGATGGCCACCCTCACCACGGTGCAGCCCGCGCACCAAGCCGTCACGATCATGGAAGCGTTGAACGCGATCGCCCTAGCAGCGAAGAACGCGGACGCCGATCCTGGGCGGTGCACGATGGACCAGCGCCGAGCCGACGCCCTGTACACCCTGTGCGCCGCCGCCCTCGGTGATCCCTCGCTCCCGAAACGGCACGCACACCCACCCGCGGTCCAGGTCGTGATCGACCTACCCACCCTGCTCGGCCTCGCAGAGCACCCCGGTCACCTGCACGGCTACGGACCGATCCCCGCGTCCGTGGCCCGGAAGCTCGCCGCGAGCGGGGCCTGGCAACGCCTGGTCGTCGAACCCGTCACCGGGCACCTCCTGGACGCCGGCACCACCCGCTACCGGCCCAGCCAGGAATTGGCCGACTACATCCTGGCCCGCTCACCCCAATGCCGGTTCCCCACCTGCCACACCCCAGCGGCAGCCTGCGACATCGACCACATCCAGCCCTTCAACCACCAACACCCCGAACACGGAGGCACCACCAGCGCCACCAACAACGACCCCTACTGCCGAAGACACCACCAGCTCAAGACCCACGGCGGCTGGACCACCCACCGAAACCCCGACGGCACCATCACCTGGACCAACCCCCACGGCCGCCAGTACCACCAACCCCCCACCGACCACCGACCCGGCGGAGACGCGTCCTAGATGCGTACGTCGACCGACAGCGCCCGGTGGTCGCTGACCGGCAGCTCCCATGCCCGCGAGTCGCGTACGTCGGCAGCCACCAGCCCGAGGGCGAGCACGTGGTCGAGCTGCACCTTGGGCGACACCGCGGGGTAGGTCGGCGAAGACGCCAGCGCCGCCCAGCCGGTCAGCCGCGACGGCAGCCCGCCCGGCAGGTTGAAGTCACCCGTGAACAGCACCGGCGCCGGCATCCGCGCCACCCAGCGCGCAATCGCGCGTAGCTGCCGCGCGTTGTAACCGGGGACGAACGACAGGTGCGCCGTCACGACGGTGAACGGACCGTTCGGCCCGGTCACCACGGCGGCCAGCGCCAGCCGTGGCTCGTCCGGGATCAGCAGCAGCCGGGGCCGCGCCTCGCCAGGGACCACCAGCGGCAGCTTGAACGGCGCCGCAGGGAACCGCTTGACCCACCACGACCGTACGGGCAGCCGCGACACCAGCCCGATCCCGTACGTCGGCCCCACCGTCTCGGCCCCGTCGACAGCAGAGGCGGGGGCCCAGGTACGCACTTCGCTCGGTGTGCCGTGGACCGATGGGACGAAGCGGGACCACCGCGCGTCCAGGGCGTCAGCGACCAGCGCCGTCTGGTCGACCTCGCCGGACCGGGGCTGGCTCCGGTCGACCTCCTGCAGCGCCAGCACGTCCGCGTCGAGCTCGGTCACTGCCGACCGCAACCGCTCCGGGTCGGTGCCGCCGTCGCTCGGGCTCATGCCATGCAGGATGTTGAACGTCGCTGCTCGGATCAGGGCCATGCCACGACGCTAGGCGACCGGCCGGTGGTCGTACAGTCGGCGCATGACCGAGCCCGACCCCCTCGTCCGTACGCACATCGCCGAGCGGGAGGAGGAGTTCCTCGCCCGGCTGGTCGAGTGGCTGCGCATCCCCTCGATCAGTGGCGACCCCGCGAACGCCGCCGACGTCGCCCGGTCCGCTGACTGGCTGGCTGCGGAGCTGACGGCGCACGGCTTCCCGACGGTCGAGGTCTGGCCGACCGGAGGCCTGCCCGCGGTGTACGCGCAGTGGCCGTCCGCAGACCCGGGCGCACCGACCGTCCTTGTGTACGGGCACCACGACGTGCAGCCGGTCGACCCGATCGAGCTGTGGACCACGGCGCCGTTCGAGCCGACCCGCGACGGCGACCGGCTGCGCGGGCGGGGGACGGCTGACGACAAGGGCCAGGTCCTGATGCACCTGCTCGGCCTGCAGGCTCACCTGGCCGCAACCGGACGCACCTCCCCCGCTGTCAGCCTGAAGATCCTGGTCGAGGGCGAGGAGGAGTCCGGTTCGCCGCACTTCGCCGCCCTCCTGCACGAGCGCCGGGACCCGCTCGACTGCGATGTCGTCGTGGTCAGCGACACCGGGATGTGGGCGGCCGACGTCCCGTCCATCTGCACCGGCATGCGTGGGATGACCGACGGGCAGGTCGACTTCCACGGCCCTGACGGCGACCTGCACTCGGGCTCGTTCGGCGGCGCCGTCCCCAACCCGGTCACCGAGCTCGCGCGCGTCCTGGGCCGCCTGCACGACGCCGACGGGCACGTGAGCATCCCCGGGTTCTACGACGACATCGTCCCGCTGACCGACCGCGAACGGGAGCTGCTCGCCCGCCTCCCCTTCGACGAGGCGGCCTTCCTCGAGGACGCCCAGTCGCGGGCGACCTGGGGTGAGGCGGGCTACTCCACCCTGGAGCGCATCTGGGCCCGGCCGACCGCGGAGGTCAACGGGATGTGGGGCGGCTACACCGGCCCCGGCCACAAGACGATCGTGGCCTCCGCCGCGCACGCCAAGGTGTCGTTCCGGCTCGTCGCCGGCCAGGAGCCGTTGCGGATCCAGGAGCTCTTCACCGCCTGGCTCGCCGAGCAGGTCCCCGCGGGCATCACTTGGTCGGTCGAGTACTACGGCCCCGGCGTACGCCCCTGCCTGACGCCGCTCGACCATCCCGCCCTCCAGGCCGTTCAGCGGTCCATGTCCCGAGCCTTCGGCATCGAGGCGTTGTACACCCGAGAGGGCGGCTCCGGGCCTGAGGCGGACCTGGCCGACGTGCTCGCCGCCCCGGTGGTCTTCCTCGGGGTGGGCGTCCCGGACGACCGCATCCACGCGCCGAACGAGAAGGTCGAGATCCCGTTGCTGCGCAAGGGCGCCGAGGCCATCGCCTACCTCTGGGCCGAGCTCGCGGCCGGAATCGGCCACAAGCAGTGACGGCTGCGACCAGCCGTCCGCTGGAAGGCCGGCTGGCCCTCGCGCGCTCGGCCACCGATCGTGTCGGCGAGCGGCGTACGGACGAGGTCTGGCTGGCCGCGCGCTGGGCCGACCCGATGACCAGGGTGCTGCGGATCGCGGCCGGCCAGACCCTGGTCGAGGACGACCGCATCGTCTACTGCGCGCCGGCCGAGGCGGGTGCGGGGGAGCGCTACCTGCTCGGGGTCGGGCCGGACGGCACCGCGTACTTCGCCGTCGCCGAGGACGGTCCCCTGCACGTACCGATCGGCTCGGCCGCGGTCCTGGCGGGGCTGCGCGAGGTGGGCTCCCTCCTCGACGACCGCGACGCCGGGCTGCTGGTGCTGGCTGTGGGACTCGCGAACTGGCACTCCACCCACACCCACTGCCCGCGCTGCGGTACGCCGACGGTGGTGGCGTCGGCCGGCTTCACGCGGGTCTGCCCCGCGGACGAGTCGGAGCACTACCCGCGTACCGACCCGGCGATCATCGTGCTCGTCACGGACTCGGGCGGCCAGCGCTGCCTGCTCGGCAGCTCCGCACGCTGGGCGGGGCGCCGGTTCTCCACGCTCGCCGGGTTCGTGGAGCCGGGGGAGTCGGCAGAGGCCGCGGTGGTGCGCGAGGTGGGTGAGGAGTCGGGGGTGGTGGTGGGAGAGGTCGACTACCTGGGCAGCCAGCCGTGGCCGTTCCCGTCGTCGCTGATGCTCGGCTTCACGGCCCGGGCGCTGGCTGCGGACGCGGTGCCGGTGGCCGACGGCGTCGAGCTGCTCGAGACGCGCTGGTTCACCAGGGCCGAGATCGACGAGGGCATCGCGGACGGTTCGCTGGGCCTGCCGCCCCAGGTCTCGATCGCCAGGCGGCTGATCGAGCACTGGTACGGCTCGGAGCTGCCCGATCCCCCGCTCGCCTGGTAGCTCGGCGGTTCCGCGCCGAGGCCGTACGCTGCCGCGCATGAGCAAGCGCGACGAGCAGTCCGTGAGGGCCCGCGTACCGAAGGAGATCTACGAGCGCGAGCTGTTCCGGCTCCAGGCCGACCTGGTGACGATGCAGGAATGGGTGCGAGCCGAGGGCAAGCGCCTGGTCATCGTCTTCGAGGGTCGGGACGCCGCGGGCAAGGGCAGCACGATCAAGCGGGTCACCGAGTACCTCAATCCCCGGGTCGCCCGGATCGCTGCCCTGCCCGCGCCGAGCGACCGCGAGCGGACCCAGTGGTACTTCCAGCGCTACGTGGCCCAGCTACCCGCGGCCGGCGAGATCGTCTTGTTCGACCGGTCCTGGTACAACCGGGCCGGCGTTGAGCGAGTGATGGGCTTCTGCAGCAACGAGGAGTACCAGCGGTTCCTGCACACCTGCCCGATCTTCGAGCGACTGCTGGTCGAGGAGGGCATCCTGCTGCGCAAGTACTGGTTCTCGGTGAGCGACGCCGAGCAGGAGACGCGCTTCCGGTCCCGCCTCGAGGACCCGATGCGCCGCTGGAAGCTGTCCGCGATGGACCTGCAGTCGATCACCCGGTGGGAGGACTACTCGCGCGCAAAGGACCAGATGCTGGTGCACACCGACATCCCAGAGGCGCGCTGGTGGGTCGTCGAGAGCAACGACAAGCGCCGGGCGCGGCTGAACATGATCCACCACCTGCTCGAGTCCGTCCCGTATCAGGAGGTCACCAGGGTCCCCCTTGAGCTGCCACACCGGCCGAGGTCCAAGGGCTACGTCCGGCCGCCGCGCGACTCGCAGACCTATGTGCCCGACTTCGCGGCCGCGCTGATCTGAGCCGCCGCCCGCCCGTGTCAGGGTCGGTCAGGCGGCGAGCTTGGCCTTGATCTGCGCGACGCTGGGGTTGGTCAGCGCGGACCCGTCGCCGAAGACGAGCGTGGGCACGGTCTGCAGGCCGTCGTTGACCGCCATCACGATGTCGGCGGCGGCCGGGTCCTGCGCGATGTCGACCACCGTGTAGGCGATCCCCTCGCGGTCGAGCTGGCTCTTCAGCCGGTGGCAGTAGCCGCACCAGGGGGTGCTGTACATGGTGATCGCTGCGTCGCTCGACACGGTCGGAACCTTTCTCGTACGGATGGGCAGACCGTACAACTGTCAACCATCCTGAGGTTGTTCCCGGGACCCCGCAAGCGAGGGCCTGTGGACGCCGCACCGAGGTGGTCGGCGGGGCCTGCGAGGATGGCCCGGTCATGACCTCAGCCGCCGCGCCCGCCTCGCCGGCGACCCCTGACGCCCTGCTCGCGGCGCTCGACCCGGAGCAGCGCGCCGTGGCCACCGCGCTGCGTGGGCCGGTCTGCGTGCTGGCCGGCGCTGGCACCGGCAAGACCCGCGCGATCACCCACCGGATCGCGTACGCGGTCAGCGCCGGGATCTACGCCCCTCAGCAGGTGCTCGCGGTGACGTTCACGGCACGCGCGGCCGGCGAGATGCGCGGGCGGCTCCGGCAGCTAGGCGTCGGCGGGGTCCAGGCGCGGACGTTCCACGGCGCCGCGCTGCGCCAGCTCGGCTTCTTCTGGCCCAGGGTGGTCGGGGGCGAGCTGCCCAAGCTGGTGGCCAGCAAGGCCGGGTTGCTGGCCGAGGCGGCCGGCCGGTCCCGCCTGTCGCTGCCCGGTCCGTCGATCCGCGACGCGGCGGCCGAGATCGAGTGGGCCAAGTCCACGCGTACCGCCCCCGATGACTACGTTGCCGCGGCGGCGCGGTCGGGTCGTACGCCGGCCGCCGACCTCGCACCCGCCGAGCTGGCCAGGCTCTACGCGGCGTACGAGGAGGTCAAGCGCGCGCGCGGGAGCATCGACTTCGAGGATGTGCTGCTGCTCACGGTGGGCATCCTCGAGGACCGGGCCGACGTCGCCGAGCAGGTACGGGCCCAGTACCGCCACCTGGTCGTCGACGAGTACCAGGACGTCAACCCGCTGCAGCAGGCCCTGCTCGACCTCTGGCTCGGCGGCAGCCAGGAGCTGTGCGTGGTCGGGGACGCCAGCCAGACCATCTACAGCTTCACCGGCGCGACGCCCGACTACCTGCTCGGCTTCCGGCTCCGCTACCCGGAGGCGCAGGTCATCCGGCTGGTCCGCGACTACCGCTCGACCCCTCAGGTCGTGGCGCTGGCGAACGGACTGCTGCGGCACGCCCGCGGTGTCGCCGCGGACGCCAGGATCGAGCTGGTGGCCCAGCGACCGAGCGGCCCGGCGCCGACGTTCACGCCGTACCCCGACGAGCCGGCGGAGGCCACGGGTGTGGCCACCCGGATCCGCGGCCTGCTGGCCGCGGGCATACCTGCGAGCGAGATCGCGGTGCTCTTCCGCATCAACGCCCAGTCCGAGTCGTTCGAGGAGGCGCTGGCCGACGCCGGCCTCCCGTACCTGCTGCGCGGTGCCGAACGGTTCTTCGAGCGGCCTGAGGTCCGCAAGGCGGTGATCCTCCTTCGCGGGGCGGCCCGCGGTGGCGCCGACTCGACAGTGCCCGCCGGGCTGGGCGACGACGTACGCGCGGTGCTGGCATCGTCCGGCTGGGGGCCAACGCCACCGTCCGGCTCCGGCGCGGCACGGGATGCCTGGGAGTCGCTGGCCGCGCTGGTGGCGCTGGCGGAGGAGCTGGCCGCGGCCCGCTCGGCGCTCGATCAGCCGGCCACCCTGGCCGACCTGGTCACCGAGCTCGACGAACGGATCGCTGCCCAGCACGCCCCCACCGTCGAGGGCGTCACGCTGGCGTCGCTGCACTC
Organism: Sporichthyaceae bacterium; assembly: GCA_031394045.1. Taxonomy (GTDB): domain Bacteria; phylum Actinomycetota; class Actinomycetes; order Prado026; family Prado026; genus JANYIP01. The sequence continues at coordinate 14,195 of JANMWN010000163.1, read as the reverse complement.
GGCCAAGGGTCTGGAGTGGGACGCGGTCTTCCTGATCGGCCTGGTCGAGGGCACCCTGCCGATCACGTACGCCGACACTCCCGCTGCTGTCGAGGAGGAGCGCCGCCTGCTCTACGTCGGGGCGACCCGCGCCCGCGAGCACCTGCACCTGTCGTGGGCCGCGGCCCGGTCCCCGGGTGGGCGCGGCTCGCGCAAGCCGTCCCGTTTCCTCGACGGGCTCAGACCGGCCGACGAGGCAGCCGGCGTCGGGGCGCGTGCTGCTCGTGGCCCCAAGGGGAAGCGGGTCCGTGGCCCCCTGCCCACCGTCTGCGCAGGGTGCGGTCGGCCGCTGGTCGCTGCAGCCGACCGGATGCGAGGGCGTTGCGCCGACTGCCCACCGGCGTACGACGAGGCGGTGTTCGAGCTGCTGCGGGCCTGGCGGCTCGAGCGCTCCAAGACCGACTCGGTGCCGGCGTACGTCGTGTTCACCGACGCCACCCTCGAGGCGATCGCAGAGCACGCGCCATCCTCGCTCGGCGAGCTGTCGATGATCAACGGCGTGGGGGCGGTCAAGCTGGAGCGCTACGGCACCGAGGTCCTCGCGCTGCTGCGTACCGGTGACGTGCCCGCGTCATGACCGCCGGCGTGACGGCAGGATCTGGTCACGGCTGGGGACTCGCCGAGAAAATCAGTTGCGCCCTGGGCGTATGCCGCTGCTAACCTCCCGCGAGACAAGAAATGTGTCCCCAGACACGTTTTCCGCGCACGAGGCACGAAGGAGGTGACCCCAGTGATCAAGATGCAGACCGAGCAGGCGACCACCGGTGTGGTCGCCGTCGTGCGTCCGTGGAGCGGCAGCGCTATCGCTCCGCCCCGCTTCGGGAAGACGCCGAACCACGGCACGGATCTGTCCACCCCGAACACCCCGACCCCTCTCTTGGGCACCTTTGCTTGGAGCCCTCCGGTCTAGCACCACCTGACCGGCTGCACTCCGAGCCGCGGAACCCGAGACCCGGGATCCGCGGCTCTTTGTTTTGTCTCATCAACACCGTGTTCCAGCAACACCGTGTTCCAGCAGTGCTCCAACCACCCAGTGGAGGTGCGATCTCATGTTGCTCGACCTGATCGAGGAGTTCGAGCAGCGCGGCACAGCAATCCCGTGCCGTGCTTCGGACCCTGAGCTGTTCTTCGCCGAACGTCCCGAGGACGTCGAGCGGGCCAAGTCGCTGTGCGTCGACTGCCCCGTCCGACGGGTGTGCATCGCCGGGGCTCTCGAGCGCCGCGAGCCTTGGGGCGTCTGGGGCGGAGAGCTTTTCATCCACGGTGTCGTCGTGGCCCGCAAGCGGCCGCGTGGACGCCCGCGCAAGGAAGAGGTCGCAGCCTGATGTCCCTCACCACTCAGGTCGCGGCCGCCCGCGAAGTCATGACTTCATCGAACCGAACCAGGAGTTCAGCCATGTATCTGCTCAATCAGGATCTGGCGAGGGCCCATCAAGCCCAACGCCATTTCGAAGCCCAGCAAGAACGACGGTCCCACGCCCTCGTCTCCCACCGCCGGTGGCAGCGCAGGGCCAACAAGGCGGAGAAGGCGGCACAGCGTGCTCAGCTCGTGCTCGCCTCCCTCTAGCCCGCTCCACTCTCGTTCCGGTACGCCTCTCGTTCCGGTACGACGATGTCCCTGCTCCCAGCCCGGGAGCGGGGACCTCGTCGCGTCAGTCCCTGGCGTAGCCGGGCAGCCAGCGCTCGAGCTCGGAGCGCATCGGGACCTCGGCGCCGAGCTGGCACAGCACGCCGAGCCCGCCGAGCCAGACCCGGTGGACGAGCAGGTACTCTGGCGGCAGGTTGAGCTTCAGCCCCACCGACCAGTTCTCCTGCCGAGGGTCGTTGATGCGCGTGAACTGGCCACGCATCCAGTCGCGGCTGAAGCGGAAAGTGTCGTCCTCCGCCGGCTCGATGAACGGGCTCAGATAGTCGATGAGCACCTGCGGGTCGAGCTTGCTGCCCTGGCGGACGAATCCCTCGTCGCGCAGACCCGCCATGACGACGTCCGCGTCGCCGTCCAGCGCGTTGCGCAGCAGCCGGCCGATCGAGGGCGGCAGTCCGTCCGGCACCCGGGCGACCGCGCCGAAGTCGAGCACCCCGAGTCGTCCGTCCGGCATCACGCGGTAGTTGCCCGGGTGCGGGTCGGCGTGCAGCATCCCCGCCCTCGCGGGTCCGGAGAACAGGAAGCGGAGGTACTTGGTCCCCAGCGCATCGCGCTCCTGCGTGCTGCCGTCGACGATGAACCGCGACAGCGGCTCGCCCTCGATCCACTCGGTGACCAGCACAGTCTCGGCCTGGGCCACGACGTCCGGGATCACGAAGTCGACGTCGTCCGCGTACGCCTGCGCGAACGCGTGCTGCGACTCGGCCTCGAGCCGGTAGTCGAGCTCCTCGACGACGCGCTCGCGCAGCTCGGCCAGCAGCGGCTTCATGTCCATGCCGGGGATGATCGCCCCGAACAGCCGGCCCAGCCTGGAGATCTGGTCGAGGTCGGCGATCAGGGCCGGCCCGGCGCCCGGGTACTGCACCTTGACCGCCACCGCCCGCCCGTCGACCCAGACCGCGCGGTGCACCTGACCGATCGAGGCCGAGGCGGCCGGGGTCTCCTCGAACGAGCTGAACTTGCGCCGCCACTGCCGGCCCAGGCTCGCTGCCATGACCTTGTGCACGGTCGCAGCCGGCATCGGCGGCGCCGCGTCCTGCAGCTTGGTGAGCGTCGCGCGGTAGGGGCCGGCCAGGTTCTCGGGCAGGGCTGCCTCGAAGATCGACATCGCCTGCCCGAACTTCATCGCCCCGCCCTTGAGCTCGCCAAGGACCCGGAACACCTGCTCGGCCGTACGCGCCTGGATCTCGGCCGCGACCGCCTCGGCCGGACGCCCCCCGACCCGCTTGCCGAAGCCCAGCGCGGTGCGCCCGGCGAAGCCCAGCGGGAGCGCAGCCAGCTTGGCTGTGCGGGTCACAGCCTTGCGCGGGAGGTCAGTCACCTGCCCATTGTCTCTTCCGCTGGCCGGGTACGGCATCTGCGGCCGTTCACGGCGGAGCCGAGGCCCCACCGGGCCACTGGCAACCGCAGGAGGGGTGCGGTCCCCAGACCCGTCTACGGAGCCGGCCGGCCGGGGGCCGGAGCTCCAGGAGCGCGCCTGCCAGCTCGGGCGGGTCGTCTGGGTCGTCAACGCGCGCCAGCACGGCGAGGGCGGCATGGGCGGCGACCGCTGTGGCCAGCACCACGTCGCAGGCAGCCGCGGCGGCGACACCGGCCAGCCGGCGCGCCGGGTTGGCCAGCTGGGCGCTGACCACGGGCCAGTCCCGGTCCCGGTCTACGCGGTGCAGATCGAGGCAGTGCAGGCAGGGCGTACGCCCCGGAAGGACGAGGGGTCCCACGACGCCGACCCGCTCGTACGTGTGCGCGAGCAGGTGCGCCGTGCCCTCGACGAGGAGCCGGTCCCGGGTGCTCGGGTCGACGTACGCGCCGTCGGGGCACAGGACGTACAGGTCGGGCGGGCGTCCCTTGGGCAGCCCCGAGCGTGTCGCCGGCGCGGTCTGGCGGGCCGCCAGCATCGCGGCCTCCCCGCGTGGCTCGCTGATCGACTCGGTGCCCGCGCCGCCGGGCGCGATGTCGAAGCTGCGCATCGGCCGGTCGTCGGTCACGGCCAGGGTCCCGATGCCGGCAGCTGCCAGCAGGCCCACGAGCGTGGCTCCGACCCTGCCGGCCCCGTCGACCGTGATGACGGCTCGACGCCGACGTCCGAGGGTTCGTGAGGAGGCGTCCGGACCGCCAGTGCCGCCCGCGCCGAGCGACCAGGCGGCCAGGTCGGGCGCCAGCCGGTCACGCTCCGCTGCCGAGAGGTTGGCCATCGGCCGGCGATCGGCCCCCGCGTCGACGAGCGCGCCGCCGCTGGCGAGCAGGTCCAGCAGCTCACCGGCCTCGGCCGGTCCCAGCCCGTAGGCGCTCGCGGCGCTGATGGTCTGAGCGCGCGAGCGGGTGCCGTCCAGCAGGGTCAGGAAGCCCGCCCTGGCTTGGTCGACGCCGCTGAAGACCAAGGCCAGCTCAGGATCGAGGCCGAGCTGCAAGGTCTGCTCGTCGCGCCAGATCGTCGTGAGAGCGGGGTTGAGCAGGGGGCGCACGCGTCTTCGTCTCCGCTTCTGGTCCCGGCGCCCGGCTGGTCCGGGACTGCGCCAGCCAGCGTGCCGCACTGGCCCTGTGGAGCGTTTTCACGTTCCACAGCCCCGATCTGGTAGGTGCGGGCCCGTCTCGGCACCTCGGGGACACAGCGCCGGACGCCAGAAGGGGCAGCGGCCGCATGGTGCGGCAGCTGCCCCCTCTGGGTGCGTGCTGGTGAGCTCAGAGCTGGGACTGGCGTCAGGCCTTGCCGAGGATCCGGTTCAGCTTGGTGCCACAGACCGGGCAGATGCCCTGGGCCATCCGGCGTCCTGAGGCGCTGACGACGACCTCACCGGTGAAATCCCTCTTCTCCTTGCACTTCACGCAGTAGGCCTCGCCCGTGTAGCTCTCGGCCATCGCGGGTCCTCCCTCATCGTTGGTCCTGAGTGGTCCTGAGTCGGTCCTGCGGTCTTCCGTCCTTACGAGACGGGGACCGATCGAGCACTGTATGTCAGTCCAGCGCCAGAACGTTGGACGCGGGCGCCCGGCGTGTGGCGCCGACTACTCACAGTAATCATTTCGCTCTGCTGCCGTACCGACCAAGGACGAGGCCCCCGGGTCGCACGACCGGTCCGTCCGCCTTCCCCTTGCGGACGCCCCGACCGAGTTATCCCAGGAGCCTCGTTCGGCGGTGAGGCTAAGACCGGAGGAGGACCGGAGTCAACGTGGCGGGTCCCCAGATTGTGGACAGACCTGGGGAAGACCTGGGGAAACCGTGGCGAGCCCCTGTGGACGGAGCGTGCCGCCGCTGTGGACAGCCGCGGGATTCACCGCCCCTCACGGTCTGGACCTGCGGAGACGACAGAGCTGGGCTGTGGACACAAGAAAACGTCCGTCGGACGAGCCCGGTAGCGTCCCGGGCATGGAACTTCCCGACACGGGCGCCGACCGGCCAGCGGCGGCAGAAGCGATCGATGCGGTCGAAGTACGTCGTAGCAAGCGGCGCACCCGCACCGTCAGCGCCTACCGCGACGGCAACCGGATGGTGCTGCTGCTGCCCGCCCGCATGTCCCGGGCCGAGGAGTCGCACTGGGTCGAGGTGATGACCAAGCGGCTCGAGACCCGGGACAAGCGCCGGCGGCCCTCCGACACCCAGCTGCTGGCCCGTGCGCAGGGCCTGTCCGAGCGATACCTCGCCGGCCGAGCGGTCCCGGCCAGCGTGCGTTGGGTGACCAACCAGAACGGGCGCTGGGGTTCCTGCTCGATCGACGACCGTTCGATCCGGCTCTCGCACCGGCTCAAGGGGATGCCCGGTTTCGTCGTCGACTACGTCCTGCTGCACGAGCTCGTCCACCTGCTGGTCCCCGCGCACGGTCCCGCCTTCTGGGCCGAGCTGGAGGGCTACCCGCTCACCGAGCGGGCCAAGGGCTTTCTGGAGGGCTGGTCCAGTGCTCCGGGCTCGGCGCAGCTGCCGAGGGAGCCGTCAGCCGACGAGGACGACTGCGCGGGAGACCAGGGCGCGGACTGATCCATCCACCCCTGCGTCGCCGGCGGGCAGGTCGCGCACCGGCCACCACCGCAGGTCCAGCGACTCCTCGCTGATCGCCTCCAGGGCCAGGGCTGCCGCTCGTGGCGCGAGGGCGACGTACTGCACGTCCAGGTGCTCCGCGTCTGCGTCCGGCCGGCACCGCACCCGGTGCCGGTCCAGCCGCACCGGCTGGTCGCGCATCTCCAGGCCCGCGATGCCCGACTCCTCAGTGGCCTCGCGCAGGGCGGCGGCCGCGAGCGTACGGTCGCCCGGCTCGCAGTGTCCGCCGGTCTGCAGCCAGCGGCCGACCTTGGGGTGCAGCGTCAGCAGCACGCGTCCGCCGTCGGGGTCGTAGACCAGGGCGCTGGCGGTCAGGTGCCCAGGCACGCAGGCCCGCCACATCGCGTCGTCGTGCTCGGCGAGGTAGTCCAGGTACGAACCCCGCAGCGCGACCTGGTCGGGCGTGGGCGCCGCCCAGGCCGACAGCTCGCGCATCGCGTCCGTGCGCAGCGTCACGCGCCGGACCCCGGCGCCTCGGGGTCGGCGGGCGGTGCGGGCGCCTGTTCGAGCTCGGACAGGTCGAGGGTCGACCTTGCCGCGAACCCGCTCGGGTCGTCGAGGTCCTCGGCGGTCGGCAGCAGCTCGGCGTGCTCCCAGATCGCGTCCCGGCCGTCGATGCCCTGGGTGGTGAGCAGCTCGGTCCACAGGGCCGCCGCCTCGCGCAGCCGGCGCGGCCGCAGCTCGAGGCCCACGAGGGTGGCGAAAGTCTGCTCGGCGGGGCCGCCGGTGGCGCGGGCCCGGCGGACCGTCTCGCGCAGTGCCGAGGCCGACGGGAGTGCCACCGCCGCGGCCGTGACCACCGAGTCGACCCAGCCCTCGACGAGCGCGAGCAGCGTCTCGAGCCGGGCCAGGGCGGCCTTCTGCTCAGGGCTGTCCTCGGGCTCGAACATCCCGGAGGTCAGGGCGTCCTGGAGCGCCTCGGGGTTGCTCGGGTCGACCGAACGCATGGCCTCCTCGAGCATGCTCGCGTCGACGACGATGCCCCGGGCGTAGTCCTCCACCGCGCCGAACAGGCGCGACCGGAGCCAAGGGACGTGCGCGAACAGCCGCTGGTGGGCGCACTCGCGCAGCGCGAGGTAGAGGCGTACCTCGTCCTCGGGGACCGACAGCCCCTCGCCGAAGCGAGCCACCCCCGCGGGGATCAGCACCGCGCGCCCTGGCGGACCCAGGGGCAGCCCGACGTCGGCGGACCCCACGACCTCGCAGGCGAGCGCGCCGAGGCCCTGACCGACCTGGGCGCCGAACATGGCCCCGCCGAGCTGGCGCATCATCGCGATCATCGGGCCGGCCATCGCCGCCATCTCCTCGGGCACCGAGCCCGCAGTGGCAGCGACGACCTTCTCGGCGACCGGGTCGACCAGCGAGCGCCAGGCGTCGCGGGTGCCCTCGACCCACTCGGCGCGGCTCCAGGCCAGCGCTCCGCTGGTGCCTGCGGGCAGCGCCGTCGCGGCGTCCAGCCAGACCTCGGCCAGCCGTACGGCGTCCTCGACCGCGCGACGGTCGGTCGCCGATGGCACCGGGTCCCCGCCCTGCGCGACGGCCTGCCGGGCGACGTCGTGCGCGAGGTCCCAGTTGACCGGCCCGCCCTCGTACGAGAGCAGCTGGCCGATCCGCTGGAAGGCGGCGCCGAGGTCCTGGGGGTCGCCGCCGAACAGCGCGGCGAACGGGTTCTCCGGACCCCCGGGGTTGTCCGGGTCGTCGGAGGAGGAGTTGCCGAATCCGAAGGGAAGGTCGTTCACAGGGCACCTCGGGCAGGATGGGGGCGTCATGGGGAAAGACGACGACGCCAACAGCGGCGCAGCAGCCACTCCAGACGACCACCGTAACCTCGCGGACCAGCGGCAAGGGAGCGCGCTCGGGCGGGTTCGCTCACGGCGCACCTCGGCCCAGCCGGTCGCGGGGGGACTGGTTGTCGCGGTCACGGGCGCCGCGACGGGGGTGGGCCATGCCCTCGCGACCGCGCTGGCTGCCCATCCCGAGGTGCGCAAGGTGGTCGCCTTCGACGATCACCGCAACGGCGTGCCTGACGCGACGTGGCGGGTGCTCGACATCCGTGAGCCCGCCCTCGTCCAGCGGCTGGCCGGGTGCGACGTGGTCGTCCACGCCGTGCTGCCCGACGTACCCGGCGCAGGGGTCGAAGCCACCGCCGAGAGCCGCTCGCTCGCCCAGGCCAGGCTCGTCGACGGCGCGCGTACGGTGCTCACCGCCGCAGCCGCCGCCGGCGTCGCTAGGGCGGTCCTGGTCACGAGCGCGATGGTCTACGGCGCCGCCGCGGACAACGTCGTCCCCCTCGACGAGGACGCGCCGCGCAGGGCCGTGGCCGACGGCTCGGCGCTGGACGGCCTGCTGGAGATCGAGGAGACCGCAGCGCGCTCCAGGTCGGTGCACCCGGGGCTCCAGGTCACGGTCGTCCGGCCCGCGATCCTGGCCGGGCCGGGTGTCGACAGCGTGTTCACCCGGCACTTCGAGGCCCCGCGGCTGCTGGTCGTCAAGGACTCGCACCCGCACTGGCAGTTCTGCCATGTCGACGACCTCGTCTCGGCGCTGACCTACGCCGCCCTGGGCCAGGTCGAGGGTGTCGTGACTGTGGCGAGCGCCGGGTTCCTCACCCAGGCCGAGGTTGAGCAGATCGCGGGGATGCGCCGCATCGAGCTGCCGGCCCGGATCGCGTACGGCACCGCCGAACGCCTGCACCGGCTCGGCATGGCCCCTGCTCCGGCGGCCGAGCTGGCGTACACGGCCGAGCCGTGGGTGGTGTCGTCCGCGCGGCTGTTCGCAGCCGGCTGGGAGCCCGCTCACGACAACGCGCAGGCCCTGCGCGCCCTGGTCGACGAGAACTCAAGGCGCGAGCCTGGCGCCGGCCGGCACTTCGGCCGCGATGCCACCCTCGGCGCCGCCGGTGCGACGGTCGCCGTGCTCGGTACCGCTGCCGTGGTCCGCCAGATCCGCCGCCAGCGCAGGGGCGGCTAGGGTCGCCGCCATGGACTCCGTACGCCTGCTGGCCCTGCGCGAGACCCCGCTGTCCGTCGACGAGGTGCTCGCGGCGGTCACGGACCCGGGGGTCGGCGGTACGGCCCTGTTCACCGGGTCCGTACGCGACGACGACGGGGGCCGGGGCGTGACTCTGCTCGGGTACTCCGCCCATCCCACCGCCGAGGCAGTCCTTCGGCAGGTGGCCGAGCGGGTCTCTGCGGCCCACCCGGGGGTCCTGCTCGCGGCGACGCACCGCGTGGGTGATCTCGCGGTCGGCGACCTCGCCGTCGTGGTCGCCGCCGCCAGCGCGCACCGGGCCGAGGCGTTCGCCGCCGCCCGCCAGCTCATCGACGACCTCAAGGGCGAGGTGCCGATCTGGAAGCACCAGCGGTTCGCCGACGGCACCGAGGAATGGGTCGGCGCTCCGGCGTGACCTACTCTCGGGGGCATGCAGGCCATCGTCTGGTGGACCGTCCCGCTGGTCGCCTTCGTCGCGGCCATCGTGTGGGTGTCGGTGGCCAACCGCCCGCGGCCACCGGTCGACCCGCATGACTCCGTCGCCGAGCACCAGCGCTTCCGTGCGGCGATGGGGCGCCAGGTCGGCTCGGCCGATCCCGCGGCTGATCCCGCGGCTGATCCTGAGGTCGGGCCGGAACGCCCGCCCGGCACCAAGCCCGACAACCCTGACGACCTGCGCGGCGGCCGGCCGGAGAGCCCGCCCGGCCCCGCCCGCCCGGCACCGTAGGCTCACCTGTCGTGCCTGATCGCTCCACGCCCCGTCTGCTCGCCACCGTCCTGGTAGCCGTCGGCCTGTTCATCGCGGTGTCGTTGCCCGTGCCGTACGTCATCGAGAGCCCCGGCCCCGTCTTCAACGTGCTCGGGTCCGCTGGTGACGGGCCGCTCGTGAGCGTCTCGGGGGCGCCGACCTTCGACACCACCGGGCAGCTCGACCTCACGACCGTCAGCCAGAACGGTGGCCCGGGCAACCGGGTGCTGCTCACCGAGCTGGTCGCTGCGACGCTGCGGTCGACCAACGCCGTCGTACCTCGCGCGCTGCTGTACCCCGACGGCACCACGGCCGCCCAGGTCGACGCCGACAACACCGCGCAGATGGCCCAGTCGCAGGACGCTGCGGCCATCGCCGCGCTGCGCCACCTCAACCTGCCCGTGACCCTCACCGTCACCGTCGGGCCGATCGAGCCGGGATCGCCGGCCGACGGCCAGCTCAAGAGCGACGACCGGATCCTCTCGGTGGACGGCACCGCGGTGTCGACCGGCGAGCAGGTGCGTACGGCCGTCACCAAGCACAAGCCCGGCGAGGTCGTCGTCTTCGTCGTCCAGCGTGCGGGCAGCAAGGTCACCGTCCCGTTGACGACCGAGGCCTCCACCGACAGCGGCCCGGTCCGCGCGGTCGTGGGGTTCACCCCTGGCGTGGGCTACACCTCGCCGGTCACCGTCACCATCAAGCTGGACGACGTGGGCGGGCCCAGCGCCGGGCTGATGTTCACCCTCGGGATCATCGACAAGCTCACTGCGGTGCAGGAGACCGGCGGCAAGCACATCGCCGGTACGGGGACGATGGACGAGAACGGCAAGGTCGGCGCCATCGGGGGCATCCGGCAGAAGATGGCGGCGGCCAGGGCCGACGGCGCGACGATCTTCCTCGTACCCGCGAGCAACTGCGACGAGGCGTTGCTGCAGGTGCCGGCCGGACTGCAGCTGGTCAAGGTCACCGACGTCAATGACGCGCTCAGCGGGCTGGCGGCCGCTGTCAGCGGCCAGGGGACCGCACCCAGCTGCTCGGCCTGACCCGCCCGAACTGGCCCGCTCAGTCGTCCAGGGTCGCCGCCAGCGCCTCGGCCAGCCTGGGGATCAGGTTCGGCCCGACCATGACATCGATCGGGTCGTCGTTCAGGCGAAAGCGCATCGCCGCCCAGCGGGTGCCGTCACGCAGTGCTGCGACCGCGAGGCGTACGTCCTGGCGCGACGGATGGCCGGCCAGCACCGCCAGCGCCGCGTCCTCGTCATCAGGCAGGTCGTTCTCGGCCTCGGTCGGCAGGTACACCCGCTCGACCACGAGCGCGGCACCGGCGACGTCGGCCGGCCAGGCCAGCCCCGCGAGCAGCTCCTCGATGGTCGCGTGGTCTGGCAGCTCCTCCTGCTCCACCGGCGTCAGGTCGTCGACCGCCCCGGCGGCAGGGTCGATCCCGATCAGGTCGGCGAGGCCAGGCTCGCGGGCCAGCAGATCGGCGGTCGGTACCAGCGCGAACAGCCGCGCACCCTGGTCCCAACCGCCTCCGGCGACGTGCTTCTCGATCTCGCGTACCAGCGCGGGGAGCCCCTGTGTCATGGGCGACATCCTCGCCTACGGGCCGCCGCCCCGGTCCGGGTAGGTAGGTTGTACGGGTGAGCTTCGACCTTCCCCCCGACCCGGACGGACCGAGCGGTCCTCCCGCCCGTTCCGTCGCCACCTCGCCGAGGGGCCGCGCGCTGCTGATCAGCCTGCTCGTGGTGGGCGCTCTGGTCATCGGGTTCTGGATCTTCGCCGGCTTCTACACCGACCTGCTGTGGTTCCGCTCGGTCGGTTTCTCGAGCGTCTACACCACCGAGCTGAAGACCCGGATCCTGCTGTTCGCGTTCTTCGGCGTGCTCATGGGGGCCGGGGTCTCGACCAGCTGCTGGATCGCCTACCGGACCAGGCCGGCCTTCCGCGGCCTGTCCCCCGAGCAGCAGGGTCTTGACCGCTACCGCGTCGCCATCGACCCGTACCGCCGTCCCATCACCCTTGCTGTGTCGACGCTGCTCGGCCTGATCGCGGGTGGATCTGCTGCGTCCGAGTGGCGCACCTGGCTGGCCTTCCGCAACTCGCAGCCGTTCTTCAGCAAGGACGCGCAGTTCGGTGTCGACATCTCGTTCTTCATGTTCCGGCTGCCCTTTTGGCAGTTCCTGATCGGCTTCGGCTTCGCGATCGTCGTGGTGTCGCTCCTCGCCGGCCTGATCACCCACTACCTGTACGGCGGCCTGCGGCTGCAGACGCCGGGGGAGAAGACCACCCCGGCCGCGCGCGCGCACATCGCGGTGCTGCTCGGGCTGTTCGTCGCACTCAAGGCGGTGGCGTACTGGTTCGACCGGTACGGCCTGGTCGTCAAGGACGGCTCGCGCATCAGCGGTGCCACGTACACCGACGTGAACGCGCTCATCCCGGCCAAGCAGATCCTGTTCGTCATCGCCATCGTCTGCGCGCTGCTGTTCTTCGCGACCGTGGTGACCCGCAACTGGCTCGCCCCGGCGATCGGGTTCGGTCTGCTGGTGCTCAGTGCTGTCGTCGTCGGGGGCATCTACCCGGCGTTCGTGCAGTCCGTCCAGGTGCACCCGAGCGAGCCGGACAAGGAAGCGCCGTACATCCAGCGCAACATCAACGCGACCCTCAAGGCCTACCAGCTCGACGACGTCACTCAGCAGACCTACAACGCGGCCACGGAGCCGAGGGCCGGCCTGCTGTCCGGCGATGCCGCCACCGTCTCGAACATCCGGCTCATCGACCCGGCTGTGGTCTCGCCGACCTTCAAGGCCCTGCAGCAGAACCGTGGCTTCTACGCCTTTGCCGACACCCTCGACGTCGATCGCTACAGCCTGCCGGGTGCGGCTGGCGTCCAGTCCGAACGCGATGCCGTGGTCGCCGTACGCGAGCTCGACCTGGCCGGCCTCTCGGCCGGTCAGCAGAACTTCGCGAACGAGCACACCGTCTACACCCACGGCTACGGCATGGTCGCGGCCTACGGCAACACCAGTGACCGGGACGGCCGGCCGAGCTTCTTCTCGTACAACATCCCGACCCTTGGCCTGCTGGACGTGACGCAGCCGCGGATCTACTTCGGCGAGACCTCGCCCGAGTACTCGATCGTGGGCGCCCCCGAGGGCAAGTCGCCGGTCGAGTTCGACTTCCCGACCGACAGCACCGGGCAGAACGGCCAGCAGTCGTACACGTACACCGGCAAGGGTGGCGTCGCGATGGGCTCGACCTTCGGGCGGCTGCTGTTCGCGGCCAAGTTCGGCGAGCCCAACCTGGTGCTCTCGGACCGGGTCAACAGCGACTCCAAGATCCTGTGGAACCGTACGCCGCGCCAGCGCATCGAGGCGGTGGCGCCGTGGCTGACAGTGGACGGCGACAGCTACCCGGCCGTGGTGGGTGGCCGCATCGTCTGGATCGTCGACGCATACACCACCACCAACGGCTACCCGTACTCCCAGCTCACCTCGCTCGGCGACGCCACCGCCGACTCCATCAACGCGACCAGCTCGGCGATCGCCAACCAGTCGTCCGAGCAGGTCAACTACATCCGCAACTCCGTCAAGGCCACCGTCGACGCCTACGACGGCACCGTGAGCCTTTACCAGTGGGATGGCAGCGACCCCGTCCTCAAGGTGTGGGAGCAGGCGTTCCCCGGCACCGTGCGGCCGTACTCGGACATCTCGACCGAGCTGATGACCCACCTGCGCTACCCGCAGGACCTGTTCAAGGTGCAGCGCGGCCTGTACGCGAGGTACCACGTGACCGACCCCAAGGCGTTCTACGGCGGGCAGGACTTCTGGAAGGTCCCGAACGACCCGACCAAGGGCGGCACCGGCATCGTCGACCCGCAGCCGCCGTACTACCTCACCCTTGAGATGCCGGGGCAGGGCAACCCGGCCTTCTCGCTCACCACGACCTTCGCGCCGACCTCGCGGGACAACCTCGCGGCGTTCATGGCGGTCGATGCCCAGCCGGGCCCTGACTACGGCAGGTTCCGGGTCCTGCAGTTACCCCGGAGCCTGACCGTGCCTGGGCCGGGTCAGGTGCAGAACACCTTCGAGGCCGATCCGACGATCTCCTCCGAGCTGTCATTGCTGCGCAAGGGCGGGTCCGACGTCGAGTTCGGCAACCTGCTCTCGCTCCCCGTCGGCGGTGGGCTGCTCTACGTCGAGCCGGTCTACGTACGCGCCACGTCCGGCTCCACGTTCCCGTTGCTGCAGAAGGTCCTGGTGTCGTTCGGCAACACCGTCCGGATGGAGGACACGCTCGGGCAGGCGCTGGACGCGGTCTTCAACGGGGACTCCGGGACCAGCGGTCCGCCAACGGATGGCGGGGGTACCAACAACCCGCCGCCCTCCCCTGGTGGTACGGACAACCCTGCCCTGACGCAGGCGCTGGCGGATGCCCAGGCAGCGCTTGCGGCGGCCGACAAGGCGCTCAAGGCCGGCGACTTCACCGCGTACGGTACGGCGCAGAAGGCGTTGCAGGATGCCATCGGCCGCGCCATCGCGGCGCAGAAGTCGGGAGCATCGGCGTCGCCGTCCCCATCGGCGACGGCCAGCCCCAGCGCCTCGACCTCGTAGCCGCGTATCTCGGGGCGATTTGCCGGGCTTGCTGCCGGTGACATACCCTCAGGAGGACGACGCGGGGTGGAGCAGCTCGGTAGCTCGCTGGGCTCATAACCCAGAGGTCGCAGGTTCAAATCCTGCCCCCGCTAC
>JANMWN010000144.1:0-10338 GCA_031394045.1 Sporichthyaceae bacterium | reverse complement strand
GCTCGGGCTCGTGGAGCTGCTGCCGTTGATCGTTTTCGGGCTGTACGGCGGCGCACTCGCAGACGCTGTCGACCGACGACGCATGGTCCTGGTCACCGAGGTGGCCTTCATGCTCATGTCCGGTGTCCTGCTCGCCAACGCGCTGGTGCCGTCTCCGCGGCTGTGGCCGTTGTACGTGTTCGCCTTCGTCAGCGCCGCCCTCGACGGGTTGCAGCGCCCGTCGCTGGACGCGATGCTCCCCCGGGTCGTCGCCCACGACGAGCTCGCGGCGGCCGGAGCCATCAACGGCCTCAGCATGACAATCTCGACGATGGCCGGGCCAGCGATCGGCGGGGTGCTCATCGCTGCGTACGGCGTCGGGCTCGGCTATGCCGTCGACGTAGCGACGTTCGCTGCCTCGCTCGTGGCGCTGACGATGATGCGTGCCGTACCTCCGCCCGTCGGCGCCGAGCGGCCGAGCCTGCGCGGCATCGCCGAAGGGCTCGGCTATGCGTGGTCGCGCAAGGACCTGCTGGGGACCTACCTCGTCGACCTGTCGGCGATGTTCTTCGCGTTCCCTTACGCACTGTTCCCGTTCGTCGCCGATGCGTTGCACGCACCCTGGGCTCTCGGGCTGCTGTACTCGGCGGGCTTCGTCGGTGGTGCGATCGCCACGGCCACGAGTGGGTGGAGCCGGCACGTCCACCACCACGGCCGGGCCATCGTCTACGCGTCGGCACTGTGGGGGCTGGCCATCGCCGCCTTCGGGCTGTCCAGGAACGTCTGGCTGTCGCTCGTCCTTCTCGCAGTCGCCGGAGCGGGCGACATGGTCAGCGGGATCTTCCGCCAGCTGATGTGGAACCAGACCATCCCGGACGAGCTGCGGGGACGGATGGCGGGCACCGAGCTGCTCTCGTACTCCCTCGGCCCGCAGCTCGGGCAGGTGCGGTCAAGCCTTGTGGCGCAATGGACTTCGCTGCGTACGTCCATCACGAGCGGCGGCATCGCGTGCGTCCTCGGAGCCGCCGTGCTCGCCGCCGCGCTGCCCTCGTTGTGGACGTACGACGACCGTACCGACGAGAATGCGGCACGCGAACGAGAGGTGCGCGCGCGGGCTGCCGCAAGGGACACGGACACGGTCGAGGGCACAGAAAGATGAAAACTGGCAGCGCATCTGTCACGCTCTGCCCAGACATCGTCCGGCGACAGCGCCGGACCTCTCGCCCAGGAGGCACGCGTGCCGGCCAAGTTCGTTCTCTCCAAAGACCGTGGCGGCAAGTTCCGCTTCAACCTGCACGCGACCAACGGTCAGGTGATCGCCTCCTCGGAGGCGTACAACACCAAGATCGCGGCCAACAACGGGATCAACTCCGTGAAGAAGAATGCGGCCGGTGCCACGGTGGTCGACAACACCGCTGCTGCCAAGAAGGCGGCACCGGCCAAGAAGGCACCCGCGAAGAAGGCACCGGCCAAGGCTGCTGCCAAGAAGGCTGCACCGGCACGCAGCGCTGTTGCCAAGAAGGCACCCGCGAAGAAGGCACCCGCCAAGGCGGCGGCGAAGAAGGCAGCGCCCGTACGCGCGTCCGTCGCAAAGAAGGCTCCAGCCAAGAAGGCCCCGGCCCGCAAGGCTCCGGCCAAGAAGGCACCCGCACGCCGGGCGGCCAAGAAGGCACCCGCACGCCGGGCGGCCAAGAAGGCACCCGCACGCCGGGGCGCCAAGAAGGCCTGACGCAACTCTGCTCTGACGCAGGAGCCCCTGCCGCTAGTGCGGCAGGGGCTCCTGCGCGTCTGGCTGCTGTTGCGGCTGTGGTGCGTCGAGAATCGCCACCCGAAGATTCCATCGCTCGAACGGCATGTGGCGGTCGTAGCGGAAGCCCAGCTTGTCCATGACCCGTCGCGACGCGATGTTCTCGTCGGTGGTCAGCGAGACCAGCCGCTCGAGCCTGAGCACGTCGAACGCTGCGTCGCGGACGACCATCGCGCCCTCGGTCGCGAGTCCGTGGCCCCATGCAGGCCTGGCCAGCCGCCAGCCGATCTCGACCTCGTCGGGCAGTGCGCGGTGGTGCCAGAGTCCGATGTAGCCGATCATGTCGCCGTTCGGGTCCGCCTGCTGCTGGACAGCGTGCGGCCCGTAGCCCCAGGTGTCCCAGTGCGCCAGGATCCGGTCGACCAAGGCGTCGGAGTCTGCCCGGGTCATCGGTCCGGTCAGGTGCTCAGTGACCTCAGGGTCGGTGTTCATGGCCGCGAACGGTGCACGGTCGGCCTCGGTGAACCTACGCAGCAACAGCCGTACCGTCTCCAGCTGATCGATGCGTGGGCTCATGGCCAACCTTCCGTAGACTGGTGCTGTGCCCGTCCTCGCCCCCGGTGTCGTCTCGCCGCAGCTGACCGTCCCGACGGAGATCGCGCGCCCGGAGTACGTCGGCCGCAAGGGGCCGGAGCGATACACCGGACCAGAGGTCAAGGACCCAGACATCGTGGCAGCCATGCGGGTTGCGGGCCGGATCGCCGCGCAGGCGCTCGCCGAGGTCGGCCGGCACGTGCGACCTGGTGTCACCACGGATGCACTCGACCGGGTCGGCCACACGTTCCTCGTCGACCATGGCGCGTACCCGTCGACACTCGGCTACCGCGGCTTCCCCAAGTCGCTGTGCACGAGCCTGAACGAGGTCATCTGCCACGGCATCCCTGACAGCACGGTCGTGCAGGACGGCGACATCGTCAACATTGACATCACGGCCTTCATCGGCGGCGTTCACGGTGACACGAACGCGACCTTCTTGGCCGGCGACGTCGACGAGGAGTCACGGCTGCTGGTCGAGCGCACGCACGAGGCCACGATCCGCGGCATCAAGGCAGTCGCCCCGGGTCGAGCCATCAACGTGATCGGGCGGGTCATCGAGTCGTACGCCCGGCGGTTCGGCTACGGCGTCGTACGCGACTTCACCGGCCACGGGATCGGCACCTCGTTCCACTCCGGCCTCGTCGTGCCGCACTACGACGACCCGGGGTCGGTGCTGCAGATGCAGCCCGGCATGACCTTCACGATCGAGCCGATGCTCACCCTCGGCACGTACGAGTACGAGATCTGGGACGACGACTGGACCGTGGTGACGGCCGACCGCCGTCGCAGCGCGCAGTTCGAGCACACCGTGCTTGTCACGGACAACGGTTACGAGATCCTCACCCTGCCTTAGCCTTGGGCCATGACCCCACGCGCCAGGGCCCGGACGGCCACCCTGTGGCCCGCCGACGTGCACACGCTCGCGATCGACGTGGGCGGGACGGGGCTCAAGGCGGCCGTGCTCGACCCAGCCGGCACCATGGTCACCGAGCGGGCCAAGGTGGACACGCCGTACCCCTGTCCGCCGTCGGTGCTCATCCCTCTGCTGACCCAGATGGCGGCTTCGCTCTCGATGAAGTACCACCGGGTCTCGGTCGGCGTCCCTGGGCTCGTACGCGGCGGGCGCGTCTACAACATCCCGGCGCTGTCGCGGCTGACCTACGGCGCAGAGCCCGACCCCGACCTGGTCGAGACCTGGCACGGATTCGACCTCGCGGATGCGCTGTCCGAAGCCTTCTCCGTCCCGGTCAAGGTCGCCAACGACGCCGACGTCCAGGGTTGCGCTGTCGTCGCCGGCCAGGGGTTCGAGTTCGTCATGACGCTGGGTACCGGCGTCGGCACGGCGTTGTTCTCCAACGGCATCCTGCTGCCGCACCTCGAGCTCGGGCATGCACCGTTCCGCAAGGGCCAGACCATCGAGGACCAGCTCGGCAACGCGGCCCGCAAGGCGGTCGGCAACCAGCGATGGGAGCAACGGGTGCTCATGGCGATCGAGGCGTACGACCAGTTCCTGTTCTTCGACCGCGTCTATCTCGGTGGCGGCAACTCGGCCAAGCTCGTCGGGCCGCTGCCGCCCAAGGCATCAGTGGTGTCGAACACCGCCGGCATCACCGGTGGGCTAAAGATCTGGACGATGGACGTGCACAGCTGACGCCGGGCGCTAGAATTTGGTTCGCTATTCAACTACCATGCCTCCATGACCACCGAGACCGCGACCGTCTGGCTCGACACCGAGCAGCAGGTCGCTTGGCGTGCCTGGCTCCAGGCCAGCCTGCTGCTGCCCGTGCAGCTTGAGCGTGACCTCAAGGCCAGCCACGGGCTGACCAACGCGGAGTACGAGGTCATGGTGCGGCTGTCGGAGTCGCCGGGCCGTCGCCTGCGCATGAGCGAGCTCGCGACCGCGACGCAGGCCTCCAAGAGCCGTCTCTCGCACCAGATCTCGCGGATGGAGGACGACGGGCTGATCCGCCGCGAGGAGTGCCCGACGGACCGCCGCGGGGCGTACGCCGTCCTCAGCGACCACGGCTGGGAGCGCCTGGTCGCCGCAGCGCCGGCCCACGTCGCGAGCGTCCGGCACTGGCTCGTCGATGCCATCACGCCGGACGAGCTCATCGCTCTCGGCGCGATCTCCGCACGGGTAGCCGAACGGATACAGAACCTCTCCGAGGGCTGAGCCGCACGGGGTCGTCCGCTCGGTGGAGTGGTCGATGGCTGTGCGGCTCGACCTCGTCCGCGGAGGGTTGATCTTCGGCGTGTCGACGGGCCAGGCCCGGCAGCGTGGTGCACCGTTATCCCCGTGCGTACGCGTCGAGACGACTCGGCCGACCTGCTCTCGCTCGAGGAGCGGTTGGCGAGCAGCGCATGGGACGACGTCTCGCGCCGCGCCACTGATCCGGACGCGACCCCCGCACAGCTGACCGAGCTGGCCGATCACCATGCGTGGGTCGTCCGTGCCGCCGTGGCCGTCCACCCTCGAGTCCCTGTCGACACCCTCGAGCTGCTGCGCGAGGACGAGGCCTGGGGCGTGCGCGCGGCCGTGCGCCGACGCGAGCTGCACCGCTAGCTGCCCCGTCCGCGCGATTTCTGGCGCCTGGTCGTCTTCTGGCACACTCCGGCATCGTGGGTAACTCCAAGTCGTCGATCGACGACCTCGACCGCGCGATGGGGTTCATCCTGGCCGCTGTGGCCGACGGGTACGTCGGCGTCGAGCAGGCCCGCAAGCTGATCCGGGCCAAGGGCGTCATCCCCGCGGCCAAGCAGATCCGCAAGGCCACCCGAGAAGAACGCCACCATGCACAGAAAGCACAGAAAGCACAGAAAGCACGCTAGTCCCGCCGCTGACCTGCGTCGGAACACCTGCGGGACGAGGGAGACCATCGTCTCCGGGCCGGAGACGTCGGCGGCCCGCGTCACCGCGGAGCTGACGGCAGAGGCAGAGGCAGTGGCCGGCGCCGGCGTCCGTCCGGTGCTCGAGGTCGACGAGCTCGAAGTGTCCGTCGCCGCCCTGCTGGCTGCAGGCTGGGAGCACGCCGCCGGCCCGGTCAACGGGCCCGGCGGTTCGCAGCAGCTGCTCCGCCGAGGCGCGGTCTTCGTCGAGGTGTTCGCCTCGGGGCGCTAACGGGTCAGGTGAGCCCAGCCAGCGCGAGCACCGCCCCGAGCGCACCGGCACCGGCGAGCACCCGCAGCGTCCCTGCCTTGAGCCGGAAGACGGCGACCGCGGCCAGGGCCGAGATCAGCAGCGACGCACCCTTGACCGACGAGAGGTCGGGCACCGCCAGGTGCAGCGGGCCGTACTCGCGGTCCTCGACCGTCGCGAACGCCGTGTGCAGTGCGAACCAGACCGCCAGGTTGAGCACCACCCCGGCCACCGACGCGCCGATCGCGGTGAGGGCGTGCCGGAGCGAGGCGTTGTCGCGCAGCCGCTCGACGTACGGCGCCCCCACGAAGATGAACAGGAAGCAGGGTACGAAGGTCACCCACACCGTGATGACGGCCCCGAGCGTCCCGGCCAGCAACGGCGGGAGGCTGCCGGGGCGGTTGTACGCAGCAAGAAAGCCGACGAACTGGACGACCATGATCAGCGGCCCCGGCGTCGTCTCGGCCAGCCCGAGGCCGACGATCATGTCCTGGGGCCGGATCCAGCCGTAGCGGCCGACCGCCTGCTGGGCGACGTACCCGAGCACGGCGTACGCGCCGCCGAAGGTGACCACCGCACTCTTGGAGAAGAGCAGCCCCTCCTGGGCGAAGATGTTGTCGGTGCCCAGGGCGAGGACGAGCACGGCCACCGGCACCAGCCACAGCACCGCGCACACCGCCGCCGCACGGAGGGCGCGGCGAGCCGTGGCCCGGTCGATGTGCTCGTCGTCCGGGAGCAGCGCCGAGGGTCCGTCGTCCGCAGCTGTGGCACCGTGACCGCCGAGCGGGAACCACTGCGGTCGGCGCCGGCCGAGCGTCCAACCCACCAGGCCAGCCGAAAGGACGATGAAGGGGAACGGCACGTCGAAGCAGAAGATGGCAAGGAACGAGAGCGCAGCAACGGTGCGCAAGGCGTTGCTGCGCAAGGTCCGTCGCCCGATCCGGAGCACGGCGTCCACCACGATCGCCACCACCGCCGCCTGGATCCCGAACAGCAGTCCGGCCACCCAGGTCACCGCCCCGTACACCGCGTACGTGGCTGCCAGGACCAGCATCGCGAGGAATCCGGGCAGCACGAACAGTGCGCCGGCGACCACTCCCCCGGGCACGCCGTGCATGAGCCACCCGACATAGGTCGCCAGCTGCTGAGCCTCCGGGCCGGGCAGCACCATGCAGTAGTTGAGGGCGTGCAGGAAGCGGCGCTCGCTCACCCACCGACGGCGCTCGACGAGCTCGCGGTGCATGACGGCGATCTGGCCGGCCGGGCCACCGAAGCTGTTCACCCCGATGTGCGCCCACACCTTGGTCGCCTCGCGCAGGCTGATGCCGTGCTCATGGGTGGGCTCGGTCCGCACAGGTCCATTGTGATGGCTGTGATGGCTGTGATGGCTGTGATGGCTGTGATGGCTGTGATGGTCGCGCCTGCCGTTCGGAGCTGCCGTGCCGGCGGAACGATGGCCAACGTGAACGAGGGACCACTGATCGGCAAACTCTCGGCCGGCGCGGAGGCAGGACCCGCGGATTCGGTCTAGCGTCGAGGCCATGGACCTCCAGCGGCCCTTCCCCGGCGGCGCAGCCCCATGGTTCGTGCTCGCCTTCGTTGCGACGGGGACCTGCGCCCTGATGGTCCTGCTCGTTGGCCTGGTCGCTGCAGTCGTCCCCCGCTGACGCTCGCGTCCGATAGCCCTTTCGGGCCTATCGGTGACGGCAGGTAGCCGAGCACCGCGAAATCTGCGAGGTCGGTCGACGGCAGCGCACAAGACTGGGATCGTCACCGATCTGCCGCTATTCGGGGTCGCGGAGGTTGCTGTGTCAGATCAAACGTCGTGGGGCCAGCGTTGGGCCCGCGTGTTCGACGAGCATGCCGGGGCGCTGCTGGAGTTCGGGGGCTCGATGGGGCTGCCGGACCACCTCGCCCAACGCGCGACCGGCCGGGTGATCGCTCAGCACGTCGAGGCCTTCGGTCCTGGCGTGGACGCCGTGGTGATACGGGACGGTAGGGATGGTCCTGACAGTACGAAGGGGACGACGCGCAAGACGCTGCTGCTGGCGATGCTCATCGAGATCGAACGCGTGGAGCACCTGATTGATCAGCCGTCTCGGCTGCGCTCCCGCTCCCGCCGCGTGCTGGCTACGCTGTCCCTTCGGACCGGGTTTCGGTCGCCGGCCCGCGGATCCGACGACCCAGCCCGAGTCGGGGCTAGGGTTCGTCTCGGGTAGACCGCTCCCTCTGGGGGTCCGCATGTCCTCGTACGCACCCTCGCTGGTCGGCTGGCGACTGGTCGCCGCCCTCGCCACAGCATTCCTTGTCGTTGCGTGCAGCTCGTCCGGGAGCACCCCGACCCACTCGTCGTCGAACGACGGCTCCCTGCCGCCGCCGTCCCCGGTCGGCAAGACCACGGGTGCGGTTGTGACCAAGACCATCGGCGCCGCCGGCGGGAGCCTCTCCTCGGCTGACGGCGGCATCACCGTCGACATCCCGGCTGGGTCGCTGGCGACGGACACGCAGATCGGGATCCAGCCGATCGAGAACACCACGTCGAGCGCGGTCGGTGGCGCCTTTCGGCTGACCCCCACGGGCCAGACGTTCACGCAGCCCGTGCAGGTCTCGTTCCCGTACACCGATGCCGACCTCGAGGGCACCGCGGCAGAGGCGCTCGGGATCGCGTACCAGGACGACCAAGGCCGTTGGGAGTGGCAGCGGGACACCGTGCTGGACTCGTCTGCTCGGCGGCTGACAGTGCAGACCACGCACTTCAGCGACTGGTCCAAGGTGGGCGGCGTCCAGCTGCGGCCGCCGAATTCGACGGTCAAGTTGAACGCCAAGGTCTCGCTCGTCGCCACCATCTGCGTCAAGAGCCAGGACAAGTACGTCTACATGCGCTTCATCTGCAACGCAAGCGGTAGCGACGACGACCTCGCGGACCTGCTCACGGTCAACGCATCGACGTGGAAGGTGGACGGCGCGACCGGGGGCAATCCCACCCTCGGGACGGTGAAGGGAACGACGTCCGAGGCTGTCTATACGGCGCCGGCCAAGAAGCCACGGGCGGTCGGCGGCAAGTCCACCGTGACGGTCAGTGTCGAGACGACGTACCTCGGCTTGAAGGCGATCATCTTCGCCCACGTGACGATCACCGGCGGCTACCGCGTCACCGGCGCGTTCAAGGAGCTGAAGACACTGCTGGTCTGCGGAGGGTCGGAGAGCACCGACATCACTGACACCGTCGAGTTCTCGTTGACGCCGACGGCAGACGACCGGCTCACCGTCACCGACATCAAGAACGGTACGACGCGCCACGGGGCAGTCAGGGTGCCCATCGTCGGCATCAAGCCAACCGTCAAGGTCGAGCCCGAGGTCTTCACCGCCAAGAGCGGCAGCGTCGACATGACGCCGAACAGCGTGACCGCATCCCTGGACGGGCAGTCCAAGGTGGGCTCCTGTCACTACGGCGGCGTGATCCTCGGGCCGGTCGGCATCTCCGACGCCCATATCGGCGTGACCTTCGACATCGACAAGTTCGTCGGCGGCAAGCAGTCGAACCTGCCCGACGACTCGAGCTACCAGAAGTGGGTCTGGACCGTCACTCAGCAGTAGCTCTACCTGCTAAGTGACGGTGAAGCTGAGCGAGCTGATCCAGCCGTCGAGAGAGTCGGTGCTGGCCCGGGAGGACCGGCCGCCGAGCCGAACAGCCCCTGCGGGCTGGATGTCGCCGATCGGGGTGTGGCTCCACTTCGGAGTTCCTGCCACGCCGTCGACGATGACGACGACCTTGGTGCCGGTGGCTGTGTCGGGGTACTTGATGCAGGTAATCGTGTGCCAGTTGCCGTCAGCGACATCGATGCGGGGCCCGTAGGCCAGCACGTGCCCGGTCGCGCCGTCGATGTGGCAGTCACCGCGATGATCGGTGGGATTCGGGCCGTGGGCGATCTGCAGCTTGAACTGCGGTGGGCGGACGGACAGGCCCTGTTGGGCGATGTTCGGGCCGTCGTTGAGCGCCCTCACGTCGACCCAGTTGGTGCGGAAGGTGGCTGTCGAGACGATCTTCTGGGTGGCCAGGGACGCCATGCTCTTCGACAGAGCCACGAAGTTGGCTTGGGTCCCGTTGATGGTCAGGTCAAGCCCGGGGGACCACGACTTACGCCATCTGCCCGGCAGGGTGGCCACCGACTTGGTGACCTTGGCCGCCGGCTTGGTGACCTTGGCGGTCGCCGCGAAGGTCTTCGCCGGCTTGGCCGCCTTGCCGATGGTGGCCTGCGCGGTGAGCGGCAGCAGCACGACGGCGGGTGCCAGGATCACGACCATCAACCGCTTGCGGCTGGAGGTGCGCTTGCGGGTCGGTCGGGCGGCGTGGGCACCGTGCATGGGTCTGCTCCTAGAACGTCGTTGGTGCAGTGCATACCCCCTGGGGCGCAAGTGCAAGCGGAACGTCACAATCGAGCGTGCACCGTGATCTCTAGACCCGGCGATTGTGGCCGTTCCCCCATCTGGCCCAACCGGGGGGCCAGCCTGCCGGCACTGTGCGTCAGCGCTAGGGCGTACGCGGCTGGACAGCGCTCTGCGGGAGCCAGCTGACCACCAGCGCGTGCCACTGACCGGTGCTCTCGTCGCGGTACCAGGCATGGACGACGCCCTCGAGCTGGTCGGTCCCGATGACCACCCAGCACGGCCTGCCGTCGTCCGGCCGACCGACGCTCTCAGGTTGCTGGGGCTGACCCGGCCGAGGCTGCCCACGCTGGGCCAAGGACGGCTGCCCGCGCTGGGACAGGGGCGGCCGGAAGGCGTCCTGCGCCCTGCCCATCCCACCCGCCGCCATCGACGCAGTGTCGCACATGTTCGAACACCTGTACGAATGCTTCACCGGCCCCCCACCCGCGTC
>JANMWN010000129.1:0-4538 GCA_031394045.1 Sporichthyaceae bacterium | reverse complement strand
CGCGTCGGAGATGAAGCCGGGCAGGAACAGCAGCAGCCCGGCCAGGAACAGCAGTGCCGCATGGGCGGCCGCGCGGCCGTCGGGACGCTGGCCCGAGACCACCGCACCTTCGGTGGTCTCGACCCGGCCGCGCAGCGCCCGCCACCAGGAGGCGCCGGCCCGGCGCATCACGTAGCTGCCGAGGAACGCGCCGGCGACCAGCGCGAGCAGCGTCAGCCAGAAGCCGATCGCGTGGCCGACCTGCACGATCACGAAGATCTCGATCGCGGGGATCACCACGACGAGGAAGAACACCAGCAGTGGCATGGGGATCAGCCCCGGTGCGAGCGGAACCGCTCGGTGCGGCTGGCGATGCCCCAGCCGGTGACCTTGACCAGAGCCTCGCGGACGATGCCGCCGCTCATCTTGCTGGTGCCGTGCACCCGCTCGACGAACGTGATGGGCACCTCGACGACCCGGAACCCGCGCCGGACCGCCTGCCAGGCGAGGTCGACCTGGAAGCAGTACCCCTGCGAGGACACCGAACCGAGGTCGAGCTCGGCCAGGGTGCCGCGGCGGAACGCGCGGTACCCCCCGGTGATGTCCCTGATGGGTACCCCCAGGGCCAGCCGCGCGTACAGGTTGCCGCCGCGCGACAGCAGCAGCCGCTGCATCGGCCAGTTGACCACCGAGCCGCCGGGGACCCAGCGCGACCCGAGCACCAGGTCGGCGCCCTCGAGCGCCGCCAGCAGCCGGGGCAGGTCCTCGGGTCGGTGCGAGCCGTCGGCGTCCATCTCGACCACGACGCCGAAGTCCCGCTCGAGCGCCCACGCGAAGCCCGCGAGGTAGGCGGCGCCGAGCCCTTCCTTGCCGGGCCGGTGCAGCACGTGCACCTGGTCGTCGGCCGCGGCCAGCGCGTCGGCGAGCTTGCCGGTGCCGTCGGGGCTGTTGTCGTCGGCGACCAGGATCTCGGCCTCGGGCACCGCGGTGCGTACCCGCCCGACGATCTCGTCGATGTTCTCCGACTCGTCGTACGTGGGGATGACGACGAGGACGCGGCCCAGCGGTGGCCGCCCGGTCGAGGGGTCAGGCTGGCTGGAGCTCTCGGGCATCTGACCGGTTCCTCTCGCGTCGACGGCGGGAGATCGCAAGGACGACGGCGCCGACCCCAAGGATAGCCAAGGTCCACTCCGGCCAGGCGCCGACGCGGGTGGCGAGCGGCCGTCCCGTACGCACGGTGACCGGGCCGTCGTACACCCACCGCTCGAACTCCTGAGACGACGCGACCAGCTGCCCGTTTGGGGCGATCACCGCGCTGAACCCGCTGGTCGCCGCGACCAGGACGGTACGGCCGGACGCGATCGCGCGCAGCCGGGACATCGCCAGCTGCTGGTCGGGCTGGCCGGTACGTCCGTAGGTCGCGTTGTTGGTCTGCACCACGAGCAGCGCCGGGTCGCCGGCCACGATGTCCCGGATGAGCCCGTCGTAGGCGACCTCGAAGCAGATGACGGTGCCGATGCGTACGCCGCCTAGGTCGAGCAGCCCCGGCTCCTGGCCGGGGGCGAAGTCTTCGGGGATGCGGCTCAGCCGGGTGATGTAGCGGGTCAGCAGGGAACGGAACGGGATGTACTCACCGAACGGCACCGGGTGCCGCTTGACGTACTGGTCCCCCGGGCCGCCGGGGCGCCCCGCTGTCGCGGGCGCCCAGACGATGCCGACGTTGAGCACCGTCTTGGGGTCAGCCGGGTTGGCGACGACGGCACCGACCAGGACGGGTACGCCGATGGCATCGACGGCACCCTGGATGGCGGCGGCCGCGTCGACGTCGGCGTACGGGTCGATGTCGCTGGAGTTCTCCGGCCAGATGACCAGTTCTGGCCTGGGTCGCTTGCCCGCGGCCACGTCAGCGGCCAGCGCCTTGGTCGCGGCGACGTGGTTGGACAGGACGGCGGCACGCTGGCCGAAGGCGTCCAGCCCGGTCTGCGGGACGTTGCCCTGCACGATTGCGGCGGTCACCTGGTGCCCGTCGGTGGGCAGGGGCACGGCCAGGCCGGCCAGCGGTACGAGCACGGCACCGGCCGCAGCGGCGAGCCGGAGCCGGTCCGCCGACCAGGCCGCGAGCAGCAGGGCTCCCGACAGCGCGACCGCGAAGCTGACCAGCGGCATGCCCCCGACGGCGGCGAAGGCGCCGAAGGGCGACGCGGCCTGCGAGAACGCCAGCCGCCCCCACGGGAAGCCACCGAAGGGGACGAGGGAGCGGGCCAGCTCCGCGGCGACCCAGAGGCACGCGGTCCAGAGCGGCCACAGCCGAAGCCGCTGCACCAGGGCCAGGCCCGCGAACATCAGCGCGAAGAACGCCGCCTCCAGCGCGGCCAGCAGCGCCAGCGCGTCCGGGCCGATCACGAGGAGCCAGCGCAGCAGCAGGCCGAAGAACGCAAGCCCGAGGACGAACCCGAGCAGCAGGGCACGGCGCACGGACTGGCCGCGAGCCAGCCAGGTGGCCAGCGCGACGGACAGCGGCGCCAGCGGCCACCACCCGTACGGCGGGAACGACAGGGCCAGCAGCAGCCCGACGAGCGCAGCCGCCGGGAGCCCACGCCGCAGTCCGGCTGCCGGGGTCGTGGACATCTGATCAGACTAGCGAAACGGAAAGAGGACCCGACCCGCCCTTCGGACCGACGCGCACGCCGCGGGATGCGACGTGCGAGCCGTTGTCTACTGGACGGTCGGGTCCTCTCCGAGTCGAGTACCGCCAAGCTCGGGGCGCCCTCGATGGTGGGCCTGGCGCGACGTCCGAGCTGTTGGTCGACCGACGGTGAACTTACCCCTCCTGGGGCGGGACGTGTCAACCCGGCTGGGGCATTTACCCTTCCTGCGCAACAACTTTCTTCATCCGGGCACCACGATTGTGCCATTGGCCGTAGTGCAGACGAGTGGCTCGCCCAGGACCTCGGCCGCGGACGGCGAGCGGTCGGGGCGGGCCCGGCACGTCACGCGCGCCTCGAAGGACAACGCACGACTCCTGCGTCCCACCCGCGTCACCGTCGCCGAGACCTCGAGGATGTCGCCGGCCTGAACCGGTGCCAGGAACTGGACCTGGTCGTACGACGCGAACAGTGCCTCGTCCCCGTCGGTACGGATCCCCACCTCGGTGGCGACGTCACCGAACAACCCGACGACGTAGGCCCCGTCCAAGAGGTTGCCGCCGTAGTGCGCGTGGCTGTACGGGACGTACCGGCTGTGCGTGACGGTCAGCCCGACGCGCGGGTCCTGCTCGGTCATCGGCGTTCCTGTCGGCTAGGCGGGGAGGAGGGCGTGCACGAGGTAGCTGGCGACCTCGCCGGGGGTGGTTCCCTTGCCGAAGATCCGGTCGACCCCGAGCTGGCGGGTCATGGTCTCGTCGAAGCGCGGTCCCCCGACGACCAGGAGCGGACGGCTGCCGGAGGGGTACGCCTCGTTGAACGCCGCCGACATCTCGCGGGTGTTGTGCAGGTGGGCATCGCGCTGGGTGACGACCTGGGAGACCAGGACGGCGTCGGCCTTCTGCGCCCGTGCCGTGGTGACCAGCTCAGGCACCAGCACCTGGGCGCCCATGTTGACCACCTTGATCTCGCTGTAGTACTCCAGCCCCTTCTCCCCCGCGAAGCCCTTGATGTTGAGGATCGCGTCGATGCCCACGGTGTGCGCGTCGGAGCCGATGCAGGCGCCGACGATGACCAGGGGCCGGCGCAGCCCGCGCTTGACCGCGCTGTTGACCTCCTTGGCGGACAGCAGCGGGTACTCGCGCTCGACGATGTTGACCTTGGAGGGGTCGACCAGGTGGTGGACCGTGCCGTAGACCACGAAGAAGGTGAAGTCGGGTCCCATCGCCTTGGCGTGGACCACCATGGCGGGGTCCACGCCCATCTTGTTGGCCAGCTGGACCGCTGCGCCCTCGGCCCGCTTGTCGTGCGGCAGCGGAAGGGTGAAGGACAGCTGCACCATCCCGTCACCAGTGGTGTCACCGTACGGGCGGACGATCTTGGTGGTGCTCATCGGTCGGTCCCCTGGAGGATGTCGGTAGCCGGGTTCACGTACCCGGAGGCCTGCTTGACCACGCCCTCGAGCCCCTTGCCCCGGTCGGCGGGGCGCTTCATCAGCCCGAAGGTTCCGTCGCCGATGGCCGCGAGCAGCCCGCCTTCGGCCGGGTCGACGATCCGTTCGAGCAGGTCGATGGCCTCGGCCAGCACCTGGTGGGCCCGCTGGACGATGAACCCGTCGTGGCGTGGGAGGAAGTCCTCGTGCAGCTTGCCCGCGGCGTTGAAGACGTAGCGGACGTTCTGCAGGGCGAGGTCACGGTCGGAGAGCCAGGGGGTGACCACCGCCTCGGTCATCATCCCGACCAGCAGGATGCCCTGGCCGGTCAGCGCCCCGGCCAGGTTGAAGAAGCCGTCCAGCAGGTAGCCGCCGAAGATGTCGCCGGTCATGTGCTTGGTCGGCGGCATCCACTTCAGCGGCGCCTCCGGGAACAGCTCGCGGGCCAGCAGCGCGTGCGCCAGCTCGAGCCGGAACGAGTCGGG
>JANMWN010000002.1:0-11785 GCA_031394045.1 Sporichthyaceae bacterium | reverse complement strand
GGCGAGCGGGTCGTGCTCGAGAAACGGGTGCAGGCAAAGCCCGCGAGCTCATCGGCGAGAGCAGTCGCGATGCGCAGGGGGGCGTACATCAGCTCCTCGGTGCCGAGCACCAGTACCCGGGCCGGGCCGTCGCCGCTGGAGCTGCTCAGCGCGCCACGGACCAGGCCGGCGAGCCGGTCGGCCACGCGGGCGGCAGCCGCCTCGAGCGGTGCCTCGTCGGTCGGGTCGAACCCGTGCCGGCCACCCTCACGTACGGAAGACGGCCACAGGTCCGCAACCATCACGTCTTCAGCCACCGCGCTGTCGGGCAGCGCCATGGTCTCGGACGGCGCCGGCTCGGCGGAGGTGTACTCCCGCACCAGGGCGGCTCCGCGTACCAGAACGTCCGGCGGCAGCTCGACCCGCCCCTGCGACAGCGCGACCACGTCCAGCCGGATGCCCAGCTCTGCGGCCAGCTCGTCCATCCGCGCGCGACCGTCGGGGGAGCGCAGGTCGACCAGGGTCGCGAGCACGTACCAGCTGCTCCTACCCCCGGCTCGGCGCAGGGCACGGATCATGTTGAGCGCGGTCTGCCCGGTCGACAGCTCGTCGTCGACTAGGACGACCGGGCCGTCGCCGGCGAGCAGCAGCTCGTCCTCCGGCAACAGCCGGTGCTCGACAGCGTGGCTGTGCTCCTCGTCGAACGCAGCGACCGAGGCCATGCCGTCGACACGACGACGGGTCGAGTGCACAGACCGGGCGCAGAGCGCGGCGGCTACGCAGTGGCCAAGACCCGTGGCTGTCTCGGCGAAACCGACAACGACGGTGCCTGCTGGGAGCCCAACAGGGCCGAGCAGGGCACGCACCCTGGCACCGAGCAGGAGGCCGGCGCCGTGGACCAGTCGAGGATCGGCGGGAACGTGCTTGCCGAGCACCGTGGAGACGAGCAGGTGCGCCCGCCTCGGGTTCCGGCGGACGGCCATCCCGACCAGGGTCTCGGGGGCCACCAGGTCAGCAGATGGCTCCTGAGCCGTATCGGCGACTGGGTCCGGGGCGGCCCCGAGCAGCCGGACACCCAGGTGGTCGGTCACCCAACCACCGCTCCACGTCCTGCTCGAGGGTCGGCTCACCGGTGCAGGCTCGCCCCCAGCAGGTCGACGAACGAGATCGTCCGGTGCGCCACCCCGAACACATGGGCGCGCACCATCATCCGGCGGGCCCAGGCGGTGTGCGGCTTGGACTCGTTCATCTTGTTGCGGTAGGCCGAGGCCCGGACCCCGCCCAGCGCGTCGGTGCCGAGTACGTCGACCGCGTCGCTGTACTCCTCGTGCGTCACCGTCGACAGCGCGTGGACCGCCGCCACGTGGCTCGGGTGGATCACCGTCTTGCCGGTCAGCCCGTTGACCTTGTCGAGGGCGACCTCACGGAGCAGGCCGTCCAGGTCCTTGGCCATGATCTCGGCCCGCAGGGGTCTCTCGGCGTGAGCGATAAAGGGCGAGGACCGCAGCTGTGGCTTGAACATCCGCTCGGTGGCGGAGTAGTACTCCCAGACCGGACCGGTCACGACGTACGCCGGTCCGTCCTCGCGCCCGAAGACGTTGACCACGTCGGCGATGACGTCGGCGACCACGCGCACGTCATAGACGGACATGTCCTGCGACCGGCGCAGCCCGTACGTGGACGAGAAGTCGGTGGCACCGATCCGAACCGCCAGCACCGAGCTGCGGTACTTGTCGAGCAGGTCGCGGACGCCGAGCAGCGCGCCGATCCGGGACTCCTGGTAGATCATCTCCGGCGACTCGAGCACCGGCATGGCCAGCAGGTTCTTCCCGGGTACGGCGGAGTCGAGGGCCGCGAGAGCGATGGCGGCCAGGAACGCCTCGCCGGTGTCCTCGGCGAACTTCGGCAGCACGAAGCCGGTCAGCACGTCGATGTGCTCGCCGAGACCGTCGGCGATCTGCGGGATCTGCTCGGGGGTACGCACGCGGACGAAGAGCTGCGGCCGGCTGTCCCGGTCGCCCCACTTGCCGGTGGCATGCGCCTCGGCGTAGCTACGGAGCTGGGCGACGGCGTTGTGCTCGGCCCACCCGACATCGCTGTCGGCGACCGCGTCCTCGAGGCAGACCACCAGGCTCAGGACGCCGCGGCCAGCCAACGTGGCGATGTCGGTGCCGAGGTTCGGCCGGGTCGCCGGGCTGTAGAGCGTGGCGCCGAGACCCACCGCCTGCACCGTGAGGTCGTCGTCGGCGCCGAAACGTTGCGGGTGCCGGAAGAAGAGCCGGTCCCGCTCCTGGTCGGAGAGGTAGTCGAAGTGCCGCATGGGCTTTCATCGTAAGCGCAGATCCTGACCGGCCGACTCACACGAGCGGCGTACGCGAGTCCAGCCAGCTGATCTGGTCGAAGCCGAAGGCGACGCAGGCGTCTCGTACCGAAGGCTCGACCTCGGCGTCCTCGTGCCGCAGCACCAGCTCCCCGCCGAGGTTGTAGACCGACAACGCCACCATGACTCCCGTGGACTGCGCGCGGTCGAGGGCGAGCCGGATCTCTGCCTGCCCGAACGTGGTGACCACAAGGGTCCCGCCCCAGCGCAGGGCCGCGTCGGACTCCGAGTAGAGGTAGACCACGAGCCGCTCGAGGTCGCGCACCTGGGCCAGGTCGACGACCAGCTCCTCGAACTGAGCGCGGCGGGCCACCAGGACGGGCCGGCTCGAGCCGGGCGGGCCAAGGTTGACGCCGCTGGTTCGTGCCACGACCGACGTCACCCCAGAGGTCAGCTGGTACGCGCACCCGATCCGCAGGTCGCCGACAGCGTCTCCGCAGGCGGCCTCGATCTGGAGCATGCCCACGCCCGACTGGAGCCGGGTCAGTGTCACGGTGGGAGTCTTGGGCGTCAGGGCGGTCACCGCCCTGAACCGGGTCCGCGCGAACGGGCGCAAGGCACGTTCGGCCGTGACAGGCACGGCCGCAGGAGCCAAGGCCGCAGGAGCCACGGCCGTCGGAGACGGGGCGGCAGCCGGCGCGACCACGACCACCGGGCGCGCGCGTCGCCTCAGGTACGGCAGGTCCGTACGCGGGAGAGCGTTCGAGGGCACCACGGTCAGAGCCGCACGCCGAAGTCGGCGGCGATGCCGGCGATGCCCGTGGAGTAGCCGTCGCCGATGACCTTGAACTTCCAGTCGATCCCGTTGCGGTAGATCTCGCCGAGGACCAAGGCTGTCTCGTGCTCGAGGCCGGTCGCAAGGTTCTCCGAACGTACGAGCTCGGCGTTGCCCTCAAGGTTGAGGACCCGGATCGTGCACTCGCGCAGCTGGGCCAGGGTCCGATTCGCCGCGATTCCCTCATTGAGGTAGATCACGACGAAGATCCGGCTGACCTCGGGCGGCACGTCGTGGAGGTCGATCTCGACCTGCTCGAGGTCGGGGCCCATCGCCTGCTCGAGCTGGCTGACCGAGAGGTCGGGCGTCGACAGCTGGTTGAAGAACACGAAGTGCTGGTCGGACAGCGCCTTGCTGTTCGCGTCGCACAGGATCGTGGCGACCACGAGGTTGTCGGTGAGGACCTTCTCGGACCCGGCGTTGATCGAGACACCGACCACGATGCTGCGGAGGTGCCTGATCTCGCGCGTGAGGGCGACGTTGGCGCCCCGCTTCATGATGGCCATCACAGGTCCAGGTCGGAGCCCGAGAACTTGGTACGCAGGAACGAGCCCTGGGTGAGCAGGGCATCCGCGTCCTGGTTGCGCGCCGCCAGCAGCACCGAGGACGCCGAGGTCTCCAGGGCCGCGATCTGCTCCAGCAGGGACTCCTTGGGGCTGCGCCCTGAGGGCCGCGGTGTGTCCCGCAGGTTCTCGTCGACGACGAGATAGCTGCGCAGGGTCGTGGGCAGGTAGTCGGTCAGCGTGCCTCGGACGGAGATGACCGCGTACACGTCCAGGGGGCGTACGGCAGAGGTGTCGATGATGTCGCTCAAGGCGTCGGTGACGCGGCGAGCCGCGACGACCGCCTCGGCCGGGAGCTGTCCGGCGTTGGCGTTCACGAGCTTGACGATGTCCCGCAGGCTGCGGCGCAGACCCTCCGGGGTGTCTCCGACGTCCGGCTCCGCCCCGGGCGGCGGGACCGCCGCAGCACTGTGATCCTTCCGATGCCAGACCACTTCAGCTGGGGGTCTCGCCCTGACGGGTCCGCTCGAGGTACGGCTTCGCCCGCTCGATCTGACCCTCGAGCGCGGTGACCGTCTGCGCCATCGAGTCGACGGCCTGGCCGCGGAAGGTGTCGAGCGCGTCCATCGTCGCGAACACGTTGTCGAAGGCCGTCTGCAGCTTGGCGACGTCGATCGTGGCCGAGGCGGCCTGCTGGTTGATCGCCCCGCCCTGGATCCGCAGCTGCTCCGAGGTGGACTCGATCAGGTTGGACGTGACCGTGTTGAGGGCGTTGATCTGGTCTAGCACGAGCTTCTGCCGGGACAGCGCCTGCGAGACGATCACGGCGGTACGCAGCGCCGCGATCGTCGTGGTCTGAGCCCGGTCGACACCCTTGATCAGCTCGATGTTGTTCCTGCGCACCAGGTCCAGCGCCATGTAGCCCTGAACGTTGACCGCCATCTGGGTCATGATGTCCTGGCGGCGCTGGCGGATCGGGAAGAGCGCGTCGGACCGCAGGATGTTTGCGTCGGCGGTGTTGCCCGCGCCCTCAAGCTCGGCGACCTTGTTCTCCACCGCTCCGTCGAGGGCACTGGCCAGCTCGTTGTACTCGCTGAGCTTGCCCATCGTCGTCCACATGTTGGCCTTCTCGGTCTCGATCGACGCGTTGTCCTTGCGCAGCTCGTCCTGACCGGAGTCCAGCGCCTTGATGATGGCGTCCAGGTGCGACTGCGCCGACTGGTACTTCGCGAAGTACCGGTCGATCTTGTCGCCGCCCGGCAGCCACTTCAGCGCCTTCTTGACCCCGGTGAGGTCGGCCCGCTTGGGGTCCAGGTCGGTCACGGTCGTACGCAGCGCGACCAGGGTGTTGGACACCCGCGTCTGGGCGTCGCCGCCGTTCTTGCCCATCGCCGCTGCGGGCCGCGCGAGCATCCGGTTGGACACCGCCGCCGAGGCGCGCATGTCCTGGTCACCCATCGTGGTGATGGCGCCGACCTTCTGCGCGAACGCCGGGGACCTCATGTCCACCGTTACCAGCTCGGTGACGAAGGCGGCGGCCTTCTCGCGCAGCTCGACCTGCTTGGCGGGGTCCAGCGGGATCGCCCCGACCGCCTGCTCCTGCTCGACCACCACGACCGGGGCGGGGGGAGCGAGCACCAGGGACGTGCCCGGCGTGGCCGGAGCGGCAGCCGGGGTCGGCACCGTGGGAGTACCCCCGAGGTCGAGCTCTGACATGGTCGTCTCTCCTTAGCGATGAAGGTGTGTCCAGCAAGGCCAGCGGGTCAACTGTTGCAGGTTCCCCCGCAGCAACGCGCCAGATGCGCTAGACCTGCCCGGAGAGCGCCGGCAGCAGGTCGTGGAAGGTGCGGCCCGAGGCCGGGATCCCGAGGGCGGTCATCGACCAGCCGGACCCGTCGCGGGAGACCTTGGCCATGATCTGGGCCGTGTGGGCACCGGACCCGGTCAGGCTGTACTTGGCGATCTCGGCGTCCCCTGCGGTCTCGTCGACGATCCGGCAGAACGCGTTCTCGATCTGCGAGAAGTTCTGCCCGGTGAACGAGTTCACCGTGAAGACCAGGGTGGTCACGTTGGCGGGGATCCGCGACAGGTCGACCTGGATCGACTCGTCATCACCGTCGCCCGCACCCGTGCGGTTGTCGCCGGTGTGGTGGATCGAGCCGTCCTTGCTGTCCAGCTGCTGGAACCAGACCTGGTCGACCAGGTTGCCGCCGGCGTCAAAGAGCAGCGCAGAGGCGTCCAGGTCGATGCTCTGGTCCTTGAGCCCGCCGAACAGCCCCTTCTTCTTCATCGCGTCCCAGCCAAGGCCCATCCGGACCCGGCTCAGCGAGCCGCCGCCGGACTTCTCCAAGGAGACCTGCTGTCCCTTGCTCAGGCTCACCGTCATGCTCCCGGCCTTCCTCTCGTTGCTGGTCGTACGCGTCAGTTCTGGGGGCTGCGTGCGGACGTGCTCACTTGCGGCCGGCGCTCCAGTTCATACCCCATCCGTACGCCCGGTCGAGGGTCGACTGCGTGCCCTCGATGTAGTTGACCTCACGGCGTACGGACAGCGATCCGTCGGCCTGCTCGAGCATCGCGATCCCGCAGATACGCGCCTTGGGCCGGGGCTCGTCGAGGCGTACCTCGACCTGCGGGCCGGCTGCAGGGAAGAGCGTGACCACGGCGTCGGCGGCGGCCCAGTTGGCTACTCCCTCGTAGATCAGCGCGAAGACCATGACCCGGCGGATCTGGGCTGCGAAGGCCAGGTCGATGAACAGGTTCTCGCCCCCGGAGGTCGCTCCGGAGCGGTCGTCACCGTCGAGCCAGATCACCCGTTCGGAGCTGCCCCGCGGCTTGGCGGTGAACGCGTTGCCCAGTGCCTGGACCACGCCCTTGCTGCCGTCGGTGAACTCATACAGGCAGCCGAGGTCGAGGTCGATCGCCGCCGTCGGGCGCTTGAAGAGCCCACCGCCGCCACCGGTGCCCTCCGGGCGAGCGTTCCAGTTCAGGTTCACCCGGAGCAGGCCCGAGCTCTGCTTGGTCAACGAGACAGTGGGCGACGCCTTGGTCAGCGTGACCTTGCTCAGCGAGACCGTGGGTTGGGTAGGCGGGGTAGGCGGGGTAGGCGGCGTGGGCTCGCCGGCGGCAGGGCGCTTGGTGTAGTCGATCGCCATCGATCCTCTTCCTGTGCGCTGGTGGGTGGAGCGGGACTAGACGCCAGCCCGCTCGGAGAGCTCGGGGTCCGGTTCGTCGTCTGGTTCCTCGAGCTGCTGGGCCCGCCGGTTGCGGACCACCGAGGACAGGAACGAGGCGCCGATGAACCCGACACCGATCAGGCCGGTGACCACCTCGGGGACCTCATGCTGGATCGTGAACAGCAGCAGCAGGGCCAGCGAGCCGATCGCCCACTGCGCGCCGTGCTCGAGGTAGACGTACTCGCCGAGGACGCCCTTGCGTACCAGGAACACCGTCAACGAGCGGATGTACATCGCGCCGATGCCGAGACCGATCGCGATGATGATCGGGTCGGACGTGATCGCGAACGCGCCGATCACTCCATCGAAGCTGAAGGTGGCGTCCAGGACCTCGAGGTAGAGGAACACCCCGAACGCGGCCCGTCCGGCCAGCCGGACGATGTCGCCGGTGCCGCGGCCACTGGCGGCGGCCTCGGCCTCCTCGGCCTCCTCTGCCTCCTCCTCGGACTGGAAGAAGTCCCCCAGACCGTTGACCAGGATGTACACGATCAGTCCCAGCACGCCCGCCACGAGGACCTTCTCGCGGCTCTGCGCCGGGGTGAGGTAGCCGGCGAAGACCAGCAGCACGCTCGCAGCGACGATCACCGAGACCTGGTCGAGCTTGCCGATGCGAGCCAGCGGCCGTTCGAGCCAGGCCAGCCAGCTGATCTCGCGCTCCTCGAACATGAAGTCGAGGAAGAGCATCAGCAGGAACATCCCGCCGAACGCCGCGATCGCGGGGTGCGCCTGGCTCAGCAGGTACGCGTACGTGCCGGGGGTGTCGACGCTGCCACCGTCCAGGGCCAGCCGGTAGGCCTCGGCCGGCGAGATCTGGGCCGTCACGCAGACGATGACCACCGGGAAGAGCAGCCGCATGCCGAACACTGCGATCAGCACGCCGACGGTGAGGAACATCTTCTGCCAGAAGTCGTTCAGCTTCTGCAGGTACGTCGCGTTGACGACGGCGTTGTCGAAGGAGACCGAGATCTCCAGCACGCCGAGGATCGCCGCAACCGCCAGCCCCGTCGCCCCGCCGTACAGGTAGGCCAGGACCAGGCCGATCGCGGTGACCGCGAACGCGCCGCCGAACGTCTTGAACAACATGTGCTGGCCCTCGAGTCCTCTGAAGCCGCAGCCTCAGACGTTGACGCCGTAGTCGCGGGCGATGCCGCCGAGTCCGGAGGCGTAGCCCTGCCCGACCGCGCGGAACTTCCACTCGCCGGCGTTGCGGTAGAGCTCGGCGAAGACCATGGCGGTCTCGGACGAGGCGTCCTCGGAGAGGTCGTAACGGGCGATCTCGGCATTGTCGGTCTGGTTCAGCACCCGGATGTAGGCGTTGCGGACCTGGCCGAACGACTGGCCGCGGGTGTCGGCCTCGTAGATCGAGACGATGAAGACGACCTTGTCGATCTCGGCGGGGACGGCAGCCAGGTTGACCTTGATCGCCTCGTCGTCACCGTCGCCCTCACCTGTGGTGTTGTCACCTGTGTGCTCGATCGAGCCGTCCGGGCTCTTGAGGTTGTTGAAGAAGACGAAGTAGCTGTCGGAGATCACCTTGCCGTTGGCGTCGCAGCCGATCACGGACGCGTCCAGGTCGAAGGCCTTGCCGTCCGTCGTCCGCGCGTCCCAGCCGAGACCGACCATGGCCGCGGTCATGTGCGGGGCCTGCTTGGTCAGCGAGACGTTGCCGCCCTTGGTCAGGCTCACTGTCACGGTGCTCTCCATTCGTCGGGCACAGGGTGGTCTGTGCTTGCGGGACCCGGCTGGCCAGGTAGACCCTCTGATTCTAGGTCGAGGGAGTCACGATGGCAGCGGCGGTGCAGACTAGGGGGACTCGTCGCGAGCGGCTAGAGCAGCCGGAGCAGGCCGTGCGCTCCCAGGCCGGTGAGGTACTCGCGCGCCGACTCGATGTCGTCCCCAGGGGCCAGCTCGGCCGGCAGGACCGCGGCGGCGACCCCCGCGGTGAGGGCGTGGTCGAGCGGGAGGCCCAGGTCGAGCCAGCCGTCGAGCGCCAGCCGGAACGCGGCGGCGCCGGCCGCACCGTCTCCGTTCAGCGCGAGCACGGCAGCGGACGCAGCAGATCGTACGGCGTTCACCCATCCGCCGCGGAGCCCGACGGTCGTCTCGAGGAGGCTCTCGATCGTGGTGGGTTCGTGCAACCGAGCCGCCGCCTGCACACCCTGCCAGAACGAGGTCGAGGCGTTAGCGCCGGAATCCTCGCGCCGGATCGCCTCCCAGCTGTCGGCCAACGCACCGGCGAAGTCCTGGCCGACCAGTCGCACGGCGCCACGGGCTCGAAGGAACCACGTGATCATCTGGACGGCACCCCAGTCCGGACGACGCTCGGCCTCCAACCGGTCCAGGTGGCTGGTGGCGGTCGCGGTGTCGCCCAGGTACGCGCCCAGCATGGCCTTGGACAGAGTCAGCGCGTCGCCTTCAGCGCCGGCATCGACGCCGAGCTCTTCCAGCTCGGCCAACGAACGTCCTGCCACCTCCAGCTCGCCGAGGTCGATGGCGGTCTCGGTTGCGTTCGCCAACCCCATCGCCTGCGCCGGGCGCATCCCCGCGCGTGCCGCGATCGCCGCAGCCTCGAGGAACGAGACCATCCCCCGGCGGGGGTCACCGGTCGCCAGCAGCACCCCCTGCCGCATAGCCGCCATCACCTGGGTCTGGGCGCTCCCGCTGCGCCTGGACAGGGCGACGACGGCCTCCGACAGCACGCCGGCCTCGAACTGACGCTCAGCGTTGAACAGGGCCCAGCCGCGAGCGGCGGCCGCCACGCTCAGGGCCTCGTCATCGTCGATCGTCTGCGCCTGCACCATCGCAAGGTCTGACCAGCGCATGGCGTCGTCCCTGCGTCCGTCGAAGTTCGCGCTGTCCGCCAGGGCTGCCAGGACGTGCACCTTGGCCACGCTGGGTCCTTCCAGCGCCTGGCAGACCTTCTCGAGGCGCCTGGTGATCTCGGCCTTGGTCGTCACCTCGGCGACTGCTGCCGCGGTCCTGGCCAGCAGCAGCCCCTCTGACTCGGCGTCCCCGAGGAGCTGGTACGCGTCCGAGGCGGCGACCAGGTGCGACAAGGACTCCTCAGTCTTCCCGGCGAGCGATGCACCCCGTGCGGCCATCGCGTGCAGAGCGGCGCGCTCGGTGGCCGTGGCCGCCAGAGACAACGCCTGGACCGCATGCCCGTACGCCGCCTGGGGCGAGCCCAAGGTGAAGGCACGGTCAGCGGCCCGGAGCAACCACTCCCGGGCCTGCGCGGCGACCTGCTCGGAGTCGGCCGCCGATGGCTCGGCGCGGTAGGCCTCCAGCAGGTGGCTCGCGACCACTCCCGCCAGCTCTTCCTCGTCGAGCGCGGCGAACCACTGTGCGCAGGCGAGGTGCTTGGTCCTCCGGGCGGCCTTGCTCAGCGTCGCGTACGCCACCTCCTGGATGACCGACTGGACGAAGCGGAACTGCCCGCGCTCGGCCGACCGAGGGTCGACCTCCTGGTCGAAGACCTCCTTGCCCACCAACGCCTGCAGCCGCGCCTCGACGTCTTCGGGGGAGCGACCGGACACCGCGCAGACGGCCCCGAGGGTGAAGCTGTGGCCGGTGACCGCGGCGTCGAGGACCAGGCTGCGCTCGGTCTCCGGCAGCCCGTCCAGACGCGCCGCAACCAACGCGTGCAGGGTCTCCGGGATGGACAGCACGAGGCCGACATCTGCG
The DNA here is from genome assembly GCA_031394045.1 of Sporichthyaceae bacterium. GTDB lineage: Bacteria > Actinomycetota > Actinomycetes > Prado026 > Prado026 > JANYIP01. The sequence goes on along the minus strand of JANMWN010000002.1, from coordinate 1,231 downwards.
ACGACGCGGTACGAAGAATCGGCCTGCTCGAGGATCCCGCGGTCGGCCAGCATGCGTACCGTCTCCACCGCGTACAGGGGGATCCCTTCGGCACGCACGACGACGCGGTCCAGGTCACTGTCGGGCAGGCCGTCGACGTAGCCGGTGACGAGGGCACGGATCTGGTGGTCGGCCAACGGGTCCAGGTGCAGGCCGGAGGAGGTACGCACTGCTGCCCCCCAGGTCGGCCGCCGCTCGACCAGCTCCGGCCGCGCGAGGGTGATCACCAGGATCGGCGAGGTACGCGATGACGCAAGGATCGACTCGATCAGGTCGAGCAGCCCCGGGTCGGCCCAGTGCAGGTCCTCGAAGACCAGCACCGTCGTGCCGCGGTCGGCGACCCGTTCGACGAACCGGCGCCACGCACCGAAGAGCTCGTCCCGGCCGCCCGGGGGAGCGGGGTCGAGACCGAGCAGGTGACCCAGCCGCGGCTCCATCCAGGCCCGCTCGTCTTCGTCTGGGACGAGATCGGCGAGCGCCTCCGTCAACCGGCCGCGCGCGGTCGCTTCGTCGTCGGTCTCGGCGATCCCGGCCCGGCCTCGGATCATGTCGGCGAAGGCCCAGAACGTGACGCCCTCGCCGTACGACGGGCAGCGGCCCTCGTGCCAGTAGATCGGCTCGGTCAGGCCGTCGATGTACTTGCGCAGCTCCCACAGAACGCGCGACTTGCCGATGCCGGCGACACCGCTGACGTTGAGCAGCCGAGGGCGGCCCTCGCGTCCCGTGGTGTGCAGCAGCTCCTTGGCGAAGCGCAGCTCCTCGTCGCGACCGACGAACGGTGGCTCGGGCGCGGACCCGCGACCCGAGCCGCCGAGCTCGCTGACCACCCGCAGGGCCCGCCAGGCGGGGACCTTGTCCTGCTTGCCCTTGACCGTCAGGGCCTCGACCGACGCGAACGCGATCGCCTCGGACGAGGCGCGGTAGGTGCGCTCGCCGACCAGCACCCAGCCGGGCTCCGCGGCCGACTGGATCCGCGAGGCCGTGTTGACCATGTCACCGGCGACCAGCCCTTGGCCGACCGCCCCGAGCGCTGCCACCGCCTCGCCGGTCTGGACCCCGGCCCGCGCCTGCAGGGGGACGCCGAGCCGGATCCCGAGGGCTGCGACGCGGTCGACGATGTCGAGGGCGGAACGTACGGCTCGCTCGGCGTCGTCCTCGTAGGCCACCGGGGTGCCCCAGACCGCCATGACCG
>JANMWN010000132.1:0-7958 GCA_031394045.1 Sporichthyaceae bacterium | reverse complement strand
CGTCGGGTCGCCGGTGGGGACGCGGTGTTCTCACCCCGGCTCGCGGGCTTCGTGCTGGACGCCTTCGCGGGTTCGCCGGACGTGCCGGTGGTGGACGAGGAGCTCGACCGGCTCTCGCAGCGCGAGCGCGAGGTGCTCCGGCTGATCGCCCGCGGGTACGCGTACAAGGAGGTGGCCCGTGAGCTGTTCATCTCGGTCAAGACCGTCGAGACACACGTGTCCGCGGTGCTGCGCAAGCTTCAGCTGTCCAACCGGCACGAGCTCACCGTCTGGGCCACCGACCGCCGGCTGATCTAGCTCTCCCACACATCGCTGCAGACAAGTTGGGGGTTATAGCCCCCAAGATGTCTGCAGCGACGCGGGGGATCCCTCGCTCAGCTCGTGGCCTTGCCGAGGGTGGCGGAGACGGTTGATGACTGACCACCGCGGGTGTAGGTGATCGTCACCGTCGCCCCGGGTGCGGAGGAGCGGACGTCGGCGACCAGGGCGTCGGCGCTGTCCACGACCTTGCCGTTGACAGCCGTGATGACGTCGCCGGCCTGCAGGCCGGCCTTGTCGGCCGCGCCGCCCGAGGTGACCTGCTGGATCTGGGCGCCACCGTTGGCGCCGTCCTTGACGGAGACACCGAGCTGCGGGTGGGTCGCCTTGCCCGTGGAGATCAGCTCGTCGGCGATCCGCTTGGCCTGGTCGATCGGGATCGAGAAGCCGAGCCCGATCGAGCCGCTCTGCGAGCTGCCGGCACTCGCGCCGAGGCTGGCGATGGCCGAGTTGATGCCGACGACGCGACCGTTGAGGTCGACCAGCGGTCCGCCGGAGTTGCCGGGGTTGATCGCCGCGTCGGTCTGGATGGCGTTGAGCACGGCGCCGCTGCCGGAGCTGCTCGACTGGCCGCTGCCGTCCGAGCTGTCGCTCGTGGTGACGGGGCGGTTGAGGGCGCTGACGATGCCGGAGGTGACGGTGCCGGACAGCCCCAGCGGAGAGCCGACTGCGACGACGGTCTGGCCGACGACCAGGTTGGCCGAGCTGCCGAGGGTGGCCGGGGTCCAGCCCGAGACGCCCTTGGCCTTGATGACGGCGAGGTCGGAGCCGGGGTCGCGGCCGATGATCTCGGCGTCGACGGTCTTGCCGTCCTGGGTGGTCACCTGCAGGGTGCCGCCCGCGGCGGCACCGACGACGACGTGGTTGTTGGTCAGGATGAGGCCGTCGGAGCTGAGGATGATGCCTGAGCCCTCGCCGCCGCTACCGTCGGTGGACCGCTCGACGATCGATACGACGCTGGGCAGCACCTTGGCGGCTACGGCCTCGACCGAGCCGGTGGGCAGGACCACGCTGGCCTGGTTGTTGGACGCGTCCGTCGACAGGCTCGAGCTCGTGGTGCCGTTGTCGTGGTTGGAGGCGACGAGAGCGCCGACCCCACCGCCGACACCGCTTGCGACGAGCGCGGTGGCCAGGACGAGGGCGAGCGTGCGGCCGCCACGTGCCTTGGCCGGCGCCTCGGCGCCTGGTGTGACAGCACCGGCAGCACCGGCTTCACCGGCAGTACCGACGGCGACGGGTGGGCCGAACAGCGCGTCCATCGGGCCCGATGTGGGCAGCTCGACCGTCGGCTGCGTGCCCGCCGCGTACGCGCCGTACGGGTCGGTGGCGTAGCTGCCGTAGGGGTCGGTCGGGTACGGGCCGGCCGAGTACGTGCCGGCCGGGTCGGTCGGGGCAGGGCCGCCCGCGAACGGGTCCGGGGACGCGACGAACGGGGCCACTAGTGCGGGGGCGGCGGCCTCGTTCGTCGCGGGCTCAGCTGCCGCCGGAACGGGCGGCGCGGGCGGTACAGACGGTACGGGCAGCGCGGGCGGTGCCGCGTAGGGGCCGTGGTCGTACGCCGAGGTGCCGGGCTGGACGGGGTCTGGGGTCGTGTCGCTCATGAGAACGACTGTGCTCGGTCGTTCTGAGAGAGGGCTGAGAACAGGCCGAGGGACGGCTAAGAAACCGGGACGGCCGCGGGCAGCCGCAGCGTGATGCGGGCGCCGCCGCCCGGAGCCTGCCCGGCCTCGACCTCGCCCCCGTGCCGGCGGACGGTGAGGGCGACGATGGCCAGGCCCAGCCCCGATCCGGGCATCGCCCGTGCCTCGATAGAGCGGTAGAACCGCTCGAAGACGTGCGGCCGGTCGGCCTCGTCGATCCCCGGGCCCTGGTCGTCGACGGTCAGCTCGCCGTCGGCCAGCCGGACGGTGACGGTGCCGCCGGGAGGCGACCATTTCGCGGCGTTGTCGAGCAGGTTGGTGACGGCCCGCTCGAGGGCGGCCGGCTGCCCGGTGACCTCCCACGGCTCGGCCTCGACGTCGAAGGTCAGCCCCTGGGCGCGGCGGCGTACGCGTTCGACCGCACGGTCCACCACCTCGGCGACGTCGACCGGCTCGAGGGTGCCGCTCGTGGTGGGGCCGTCGTCGCGGGACAGCTCGACCAGGTCCCCGACGAGGACGCTGAGCTCCTCGATCTGGGCGCGTACGTCGGAGATCAGGGCCACCCGGTCGCCGTAGGGCAGCTGGGCCGCCGGCTCGGTCGAGTCGTTCTGGGCGAGCAGATCGAGGTTGGTACGCAACGAGGTCAGCGGCGTACGCAGCTCGTGCCCCGCATCGGCGACCAGCTGCTTCTGCCGTGTCCGCGAGCTGTCGAGCGCGACCAGCATCGCGTTGAACGCCTCGGTCAGCCGGGCCAGCTCGTCGGTGCCGTGCACCGGGATCGTGGCGAGCTGCTCGGTCCGCGCGATGTCCTCGGCCGCTGCGGTCAACCGCTCGACCGGTCGCAGCCCGGCGCGAGCGACCAGCAGCCCGGCCAGCGCCGACAGCAGGACACCGGCCAGGCCGACCCCGCCCAGCACCAGTGTCAGGACGCGCAGGGTGTGCTCGGTGGAGCTGGTCGACTGCGCGAGGACGAGCGCGAGCCCTCCGGCGGGGACGGCGACCACGCGCAGGCTCTGGCCACCTTGCTCCGCGGTACGGATCGAACCGTGGTCCTGCGAGCGGGCCACGGACATCTCGGTCGCGTCGGTGGGCGGCCGCTCACCGCCGGGGGGCAGCGCAACGTCGCCGTTCGGGAACAGCAGGGCGACCTCGACGTCGCCGTACGTCGAGCGGTCGACGTGACTGAGCCGCTCGGGGTCGCCGAGCGCGCCCCCCACGGCAGCGCGCGCGCGGCCGATCAGGTCCTGGTCGAACTGGCGGTGCACCTGCGCGCTGACCACCATCAGGGCCGCGACGGTCACCGCGGCGACTGCGATCGCGACTGCTGCCGACACCAGCAGGGCGACCCGACCGCGCAGGCTCAGCGTCCGTCCGGGCACTCTCATGGCGGGGTCTCGCGCAGGACGTACCCGACCCCTCGGACGGTGTGCACCAGCCGGGGCTCGCCGCCCTCCTCGGTCTTGCGACGGAGGTAGCCGATGTAGACCTCGAGCGAGTTCGCGGTGGTGGGGAAGTCGTAGCCCCAGACCTCTTCGAGGATCTGGCCCCGGGTCAGCACCCGGCGCGGCCGGGTCAGCAGGGTCTCGAGCAGCGAGAACTCGGTACGGGTCAGCCGGATCCTGCGCTCGCCGCGGCGTACGTCCCGGGTCTCGGGGTCGAGCACGAGGTCGGCGAAGTGCAGCTCGGCGCCGTCGGCTCCGCCCTCGGCGCCGGTCGCACGGGTACGCCGGAGCAGTGCCCGCAGCCGGGCCAGCAGCTCCTCGAGGGCGAACGGTTTGGGCAGGTAGTCGTCGGCGCCGGCGTCGAGCCCGGCCACCCGGTCGGCCACCTCGTCGCGCGCGGTGAGCATCAGGATCGGTAGGTCGTCGCCGGCGGCGCGGAGGCGACGGCAGACCTCGAGCCCGTCCATCCGCGGCAGCATGACGTCCAGGAGGACGGCGTCAGGCCGCTCGGTGGTCGAGGTAGCGGCGGCGAGCCCGGCGGCGCCGTCGTCGGCGGTGACCACCGTGAACCCGTTGAAGGTCAGCGAACGCCGAAGCGACTCCCGGACCCCGGGGTCATCCTCAACCACGAGTACGCGCACTGGCCCAGTGTGGCGGGTCACCCTGAACGAAGGCTAAGAAGGATCAGCCGTCAGGGAATCGAGACGACCATGAACGCCTCAGCCAGCCGGCCCTCGCCGAGCTGGCCCGCCTCGGCGTTGCGCTCGCCCCAGGCCCGCAGCAGCCCCTCGAGGTTGTCCATGTGGGCCGTCTGCGACTCGTGCGCGCGCAACGCTGCGATCTTGGCGTCGAAGGTGTCCGTGACGTCGACGTAGTGGGTGGGGGCCGGCCCGCCCATCACCCAGACCTCGTGCACCGTCCAGGCCTCGAGTCCCTCGTCGCCGAGCAGCGACACGTGCGCGAAGGGGTTGCGAGCGTCGGGGTACACAGCCTGGATCGTGGCCTCGCCCGTGGCCAGATGGTCAGGGTGCGAGGCGCCGAGCCGGGCCCAGTTTCGCTCGGGCGACTGGGCGAGCAGCCGCTGGGGGCGTACCTGACGGATGACGCGGGAGATGTCGCGGCGCAGGTCGTGCGTCACCGTCAGCTCGCCGTCGACGTAGCCTAGGAAGCGCACGTCCGTGACGCCGACGCAGGCCGCCGCGGCCCGCTGCTCCTCCTGGCGGATCCTGGGGATCTCCGAGCGGGGGACGTCCGGGTCGAACCCGCCGGCGTCGCCGTTGGTGACGATCGCGTACGTCACCTCGAAGCCGGCCTTGGTGAACCCGGCGATGGTGCCGGACGCGCCGAAGTCGATGTCGTCAGGGTGGGCCGCGACCACTAGGACGCGCTCCACCTCGCTGTCGTCGAGCACGGGTACTCCTTCAGCTGGGTGGGCGGATCCACACTACCGGCGCGTCAGTGGGATCCCCTTAGGATCAGTCGGTCATGAGCACCCTCTTCGGGCAGGAGCAGCCCCCTGCTCCCTCGCTGTCCACGGCGGCCGAGCGGCTGCTCGAGGGTCTCAACCCGCCGCAGCGCGCGGCCGTGGTCCACCAAGGCTCGCCGCTGCTGATCGTCGCCGGCGCCGGGTCGGGCAAGACCCGGGTGCTGGCCCATCGGATCGCGTACCTCCTCGCCGCACGCGGGGCCCAGCCGGGCGAGATCCTGGCGATCACGTTCACGAACAAGGCCGCCGGCGAGATGAAGGAGCGGGTCGCCTCGCTGGTCGGCGGTCGCTCCCGTGCCATGTGGGTGAGCACGTTCCACTCGGCGTGTGTACGCATCCTTCGGGCCGAGCACAAGGTCCTGGGGTTCACCTCGACGTTCTCGATCTACGACGCCGCGGACAGTCAGCGGCTGATGGCGCTGGTGTGCCGCGAGCTCGACCTGGACCCGAAGCGGTACCCGCCGCGGTCGTTCTCGGCGCAGGTCAGCAACCTCAAGAACGAGCTGATCGACCACGAGACCTACACGCGTACCGCTGCCAACCACATGGAGCAGACGGTCGCCGAGGCGTACGCGCGCTACCAGGCGCGGCTGCGCGAGGCGAACGCCTTCGACTTCGACGACCTGATCATGACGACGGTCAACCTGCTTCAGGCGTTCCCGGCGGTGGCCGAGCACTACCGTCGGCGGTTCCGGCACGTGCTCGTCGACGAGTACCAGGACACCAACCACGCGCAGTACGTACTGGTACGCGAGCTCGTCGGGAGCGGCACCGCCGAGGTACCACCCGCTGAGCTGTGCGTGGTGGGGGACGCCGACCAGTCGATCTACGCGTTCCGGGGCGCCAGCATCCGCAACATCCTGCAGTTCGAGGAGGACTACCCCGACGCGACGACGATCCTGCTCGAGCAGAACTACCGCTCGACGCAGACCATCCTGTCGGCGGCCAACTCGGTCATCAGCCGCAACTCCGGGCGCCGGGCCAAGAACCTGTGGACCGACTCCGACGCGGGGCGGGCCGTGGTGGGGTACGTCGCCGACAACGAGCACGACGAGGCCGCCTTCGTCGCCACGGAGATCGACGCGCTCGGTGACGTCGGCGAGGCGAAGCCCTCCGACGTCGCCGTGTTCTACCGCACCAACGCGCAGAGCCGGGTCTTCGAAGAGGTCTTCATCCGGGTCGGCCTGCCGTACAAAGTCGTTGGTGGGGTTCGGTTCTACGAACGCCGCGAGGTGCGTGACGCGCTCGCTTACATGCGGGTGCTTGCGAACCCCACGGACGCAGTCTCGCTGCTGCGCATCCTCAACACCCCGCGTCGCGGTATCGGGGATCGCGCGCAGGCCTGCGTGACGGCGCTGGCCGAGCGCGAGCGGATCCCGTTCAACCAGGCGTTGCTACGGGCGGCCGATGCCCCTGGCATCAACCCGCGATCGTTGGTGGCCATCGAGGCTTTCAACCGGCTGATGGAGACGCTCGGCACCCTGGTCGAGGCAGGGTCCGGGCCGGCGACCGTGCTGGTCGCGGCGATGGAGCAGACCGGTTACCTGGCCGAGCTGCAGGCCTCGACCGACCCGCAGGACGAGACGCGGGCCGAGAACATCGGCGAGCTCGAAGCCGTCTGCCGCGAGTACGAGGAGGCCAACCCCGAAGGCACCTTGGCCGACTTCCTCGAGCAGGTCTCGCTGGTCGCGGACGCCGACCAGATCCCGGACGCCGAGGGCGAGAGCGGTGGCGTGGTGACGCTGATGACCCTGCACACCGCCAAGGGACTGGAGTTCCCGGTCGTGTTCCTCACCGGGCTCGAGGACGGCGTCTTCCCGCACATGCGCTCGCTGGCCGACCCGAAGGAGCTCGAGGAGGAGCGGCGGCTCGCGTACGTCGGGATCACCAGGGCGCGCCAGCGGTTGTACCTGTCGCGAGCGGTCGTACGGTCGGCGTGGGGGGCGCCCTCGTACAACCCGCCGTCCCGCTTCCTCGAAGAGGTACCTGAGGAGCTGGTGGATTGGCAGCGGGTGGGCTCGTCGGTATCCGTACCGCCTGCTGGTGCTGCGTTGGCGGCGCGGCCGACGACTCGCTCGCCCGGCAATCGTGCGGTCGTGTCGCTGTCGCCGGGGGACCGCGTCACCCATGACACCTTCGGCCTCGGGACGGTGGTCTCGACCGCCGGCATCGCCGAGAAGTCCGAGGCGACCATCGACTTCGGTACGTCCGGCGTCAAGCGACTCCTGCTGCGCTACGCCCCCGTCGACAAGCTCTAGTCGGGCGGCGTCCTGCGCCGGGCGAGCCGGTACCTGAGCTCGATGACCTTGGCTATGGCCAGCCAGATCAGGACTCCCGCGATGCCGGCCCAGCGCTGGACGCCGTGACCGAACACCGCCATGAACGCGAAGACGACCGCGACGGTCAGGGCGAACCGGATCTTCGTGACTCCTGGCTCCGGTTGCTCGCTCATGTTCGGGAGCCTAGCCGCGGTGCTTATGGTGGCTGGACCGTCAGACGTACCCCTCGGGGACCGGGCCGGTGACCTGCATGCCGTACCTCTGCGCCAGGTCGCCGAGGGTGGCGGAGTCGAGGGATACGGGGTCGAGAGTCGCGGCGCGGGCGTTCGCGGCGGCCAGCTCGTCGAAGTAGCTGACCATCGCTGCGGGTACGAAGATGACCAGCTTGCGGCTGGGCGCGGGCCCGACCCGGAAGCCGTGATTGACGCCGGCGGGGATGTAGATGAACGAGCCAGCGCCGCAGACGTGCTCGGCGTCGTCCACGAAGATCACGTACTCGCCGCTGAGCACGTAGAAGGCTTCGCCGGCGTCGCGGTGGATATGCATCGGCGGACCGAAGCCGGGCGGCTCGTCCGCCTCCAGGACCGACAGCCTTGCCGCGGTGTCGCCGTGCTCCGCCTTGACCGTCATGTGGAAGGAGCCCATGTCGATGCGGCGGCCTTCGCCTGGCTGGTGGATCACCACGTGCTCGATGGCGCTCATGGGTTAGAACCTATCGCTGCTGCGTAGCTTGTCCACAGGTGTTGCCTGTGGACAACGATCATGGTTCTGTCGGAGGTGCCTGCTACGGGAA
>JANMWN010000343.1:0-22948 GCA_031394045.1 Sporichthyaceae bacterium | reverse complement strand
CGCCAAGCGGATGGTCGAGCGGGCTCGTCCGGTCGTCTGGGACGTGCTCGAGGAGGTCATCACCGAGCACCCGGTGATGCTCAACCGGGCACCCACGCTGCACCGGCTGGGCATCCAGGCGTTCGAGCCGCAGCTGGTCGAGGGCAAGGCGATCCAGATCCACCCGCTCGTCTGCACGGCGTTCAACGCCGACTTCGACGGCGACCAGATGGCGGTGCACCTGCCGCTGTCGGCCGAGGCTCAGGCCGAGGCCCGGATCCTGATGCTCTCGACCAACAACATCCTGTCGCCGGCGAACGGTCGCCCGATCACGTCGCCGACCCAGGACATGGTCATCGGGCTCTACTACCTCACGATCCAGCAGGACGGCGCCCTGGGCGAGGGACGGGTCTTCTCGTCCATCTCCGAGGCCGTGCTGGCCTTCGACGCCCGTGAGCTGGACCTGCAGGCTAAGGTCCGGATCCGGTTCGACGACGTCGTGCCCCCGGCCGACTTCGTCGCCCCGGAGGGCTGGGTGACCGGCGACCGGGTTCTGCTCGAGACCACGCTGGGCCGGGCCCTGTTCAACGAGGCGCTGCCCGCGGACTACCCCTTCGTCGAGTACGAGGTGGCCAAGAAGCAGCTGTCGGCGATCGTCAACGACCTCGCCGAGCGCTACCCCAAGGTCCAGGTCGCCGCGACGCTGGACGCGCTGAAGGAGAAGGGTTTCCACTGGGCCACCCGGTCCGGGGTCACCATCTCGATCAGCGACGTCGTCACGCCTCCCGGCAAGAACACGATCCTCGAGTCGTACGAGGCGCGGGCCGAGAAGGTGCAGGGCCAGTACGAGAAGGGCCTGATCACCGACGACGAGCGCCGTCAGGAGCTCATCGAGATCTGGACCCGGGCCACCAACGAGGTCGCCGAGGCGATGGAGGCCAACTTCCCCAAGACCAACCCGGTCTGGATGATGGTGCACTCCGGCGCACGCGGGAACATGATGCAGGTCCGCCAGATCGCGGGCATGCGTGGTCTCGTGGCCAACCCCAAGGGCGAGATCATCCCGCGCCCGATCAAGGCCAACTTCCGTGAAGGCCTGTCCGTGCTGGAGTACTTCATCTCCACCCACGGTGCCCGCAAGGGCCTGGCCGATACGGCCCTGCGTACCGCCGACTCCGGCTACCTCACCCGGCGCCTGGTCGACGTCTCGCAGGACGTGATCATCCGCGAGGACGACTGCGGCACCGACCGCGGCCTGGTCTTCCCGGTGACCGTGGAGATCACCGGTGGTGGCCGTCGCGCCCACGACTAGGTCGAGGCGAGCGTCTACGCCCGTACCCTCGCCTCGGACGCGGTCGTCGACGGCAAGGTGGTCGTCGCGGCTGGCTCCGACGTGACCATGCTGGTCGTCGACCAGCTCGTGGCCGCCGGGGTCGTCGAGGCCAAGGTCCGTAGCGTCCTGACCTGCGAGAGCAAGGTCGGGACCTGCGCGCTGTGCTACGGCCGCTCGCTGGCCACCGGCAAGCTCGTCGACGTCGGCGAGGCTGTCGGCATCATCGCGGCCCAGTCGATCGGCGAGCCCGGCACCCAGCTCACCATGCGTACCTTCCACACCGGCGGAGTCGCCGGCGAGGACATCACGCACGGTCTGCCCCGGGTGGTCGAGCTGTTCGAGGCCCGTACGCCCAAGGGCGTGGCCCCGATCAGCGAGGCGGCCGGACGGATCCGGATCGAGGACACCGACAAGCTGCGCAAGCTCGTCGTGGTCCCCGACGATGGCTCCGAGGAGCTCGCCTACCCGATCTCCCGGCGGCTGCGGCTCCTGGTGGCCGACGGTGACTCCGTGGCAGTCGGGCAGCAGCTCGTGGCCGGCGCGGTCGACCCCAAGCAGGTGCTGCGGATCCTCGGCCCGCGCGCGGTGCAGCGCTACCTCACCGACCAGGTGCAGGAGGTCTACCGCTCGCAGGGTGTGTCGATCCACGACAAGCACATCGAGGTCATCGTCCGGCAGATGCTTAAGCGGGTGACCATCATCGAGTCGGCTGACTCCGAGATGCTCCCGGGCGAGCTGGTCGAGCGGACCCGGTTCGAGGACGACAACCGGCGGATCGTGTCCGAGGGCGGCGCACCCGCCTCCGGCCGGCCCGAGCTCATGGGGATCACCAAGGCCTCGCTCGCGACCGAGTCGTGGCTTTCAGCGGCCTCCTTCCAGGAGACCACCCGCGTGCTCACCGACGCGGCGATCCATGCCAAGTCGGACCCGCTGCTCGGCCTGAAGGAGAACGTGATCATCGGCAAGCTCATCCCGGCGGGTACGGGCCTGGCCCGCTACCGCAACGTCAGGGTCGAGCCCACCGAGGAAGCGAAGTCGGCCATGTACTCGATGGCCGCCTACGACGATGTCGACTACACCCCGTTCAGCGGGACCGGCTCCGGTGCCGCGATCCCGCTCGAGGACTTCGACTTCGACTTCCGCGCCTAGCTCGGGCCTGCGCTGCCAGCCCTACCTGCTCCACCCGCTCTATCGCTGCAGTTGTCCGGGTCGCTCCGGTGGCCCGGACGGCCGCAGCGCCGCATTGCTTTTGACCTCCTCGCAGCGCCTAGGTACGCTCTCCCCTTGTGCCTGGGTATCACCCGGGTTCTTGTGTGCGCCCTTGGCGACACGCCCGACCCCGTGGGGCGGGCACGAGTTCCAGCCACTGAACTTCAGTGATCATCTGACACAAAGTTACGGAGACGTAGTGCCCACGATCCAGCAGCTGGTCCGCAAGGGCCGGGAGGACAAGGTCAGCAAGACCAAGACTCCCGCACTCAAGGGGAGCCCCCAGCGTCGCGGCGTCTGCACCCGCGTCTACACGACCACCCCGAAGAAGCCGAACTCGGCGCTTCGCAAGGTGGCACGTGTCCGGCTCACCAGCGGCATCGAGGTCACGGCCTACATCCCCGGCGTCGGCCACAACCTGCAGGAGCACTCGATCGTGCTCGTGCGTGGTGGCCGGGTCAAGGACCTGCCTGGCGTGCGCTACAAGATCATCCGTGGCGCGCTCGACACGCAGGGCGTCAAGAACCGTAAGCAGGCGCGCAGCCGCTACGGCGCCAAGAAGGAGAAGAGCTAATGCCCCGCAAGGGCCCGGCCCCCAAGCACCCGGTCGTCGTCGACCCGGTCTACAACAGCCCACTGGTCACCGCACTGGTCAACAAGGTGCTGCGCGACGGCAAGAAGTCCACGGCCGAGCGCATCGTGTACGGCGCCCTCGAGGGCTGCCGCGAGAAGACCAGCTCCGACCCGGTCATCACGCTCAAGCGCGCGCTCGACAACGTCAAGCCGACGCTCGAGGTCAAGAGCCGCCGCGTCGGTGGTGCGACCTACCAGGTCCCCATCGAGGTCAAGCCCGGCCGAAGCACCACGCTGGCGCTGCGCTGGCTCACCGCGTACTCCCGGTCGCGTCGAGAGAAGACGATGACCGAGCGGCTGATGAACGAGATCCTGGACGCCTCGAACGGCCTGGGGGCCAGCGTCAAGCGGCGCGAGGACATGCACAAGATGGCCGAGTCCAACAAGGCCTTCGCCCACTACCGCTGGTAGCCCACCGGTGCCGCTGGTAGCCCACCGGCACCGGACCTGATCAGCATTCGCCCCATCCGGCTCCAAAGATCGTGAGAGAAGACGCTTCCGTGGCCATCGACACCGCCGCCGCCCTGGGCCTGGTCCGCAACATCGGGATCATGGCTCATATCGACGCGGGCAAGACCACCACGACCGAGCGGATCCTGTTCTACACCGGGATCAACTACAAGATCGGCGAGGTGCACGAAGGCGCCGCGACGATGGACTGGATGCCGCAGGAGCAGGAGCGCGGCATCACCATCACCTCCGCGGCCACCACGTGCTTGTGGGACGGCCACACGATCAACATCATCGACACCCCGGGCCACGTCGACTTCACCGTAGAGGTCGAGCGCTCGCTGCGGGTCCTCGACGGCGCCGTCGCCGTCTTTGATGGGGTGGCCGGGGTCGAGCCGCAGTCCGAGACGGTCTGGCGCCAGGCGGACCGCTACGGCGTACCGCGGATCTGCTTCGTCAACAAGCTGGACCGCGTCGGCGCGGAGTTCCACCGCTGCGTGGACATGATCGTCACCCGGCTCAACGCGACCCCGCTGGTCCTGCAGATCCCGATCGGTGCCGAGGGGGACTTCACCGGTGTCATCGACCTGGTCGGGATGAAGGCCCTGATCTGGTCCTCCGAGGCGGCCAAGGGTGAGATGTACGACATCCTGGACATCCCGGCCACTCACCTCGAGGCGTCCCGCGACTGGCGCGACCGCCTGCTTGAGACGATCTCCGAGGCCGACGACGAGATGATGGAGCTCTACCTCGAGGGCACCGAGCCCACCGAGGAAGCCCTCATCGCCGCGATCCGGCGGGCCACCATCGGCGGCAAGCTCAACCCGGTCCTGTGCGGCTCGGCGTTCAAGAACAAGGGCGTCCAGCCCATGCTCGACGCCGTCGTCCGCTACCTCCCGTCGCCGCTGGACGTCGACGCGATCGAGGGTCACGCGGTAGGCAACTCCGACGAGGTCATCGCCCGTCAGCCCAGCGAGAGCGAGCCGTTCTCCGCGCTCGCCTTCAAGATCATGAGTGACCCGCACCTGGGCAAGCTCACCTACATCCGCCTCTACTCCGGGTCGCTGTCGACCGGCACCGCCGTGCTCAACAGCACCAAGGGCAAGAAGGAGCGGATCGGCAAGATCTACAAGATGCACGCCAACAAGCGTGAGGAGATCGACCGCATCGGTGCCGGCCACATCGTGGCCGTCATGGGTCTGAAGGACACCACCACCGGTGACACCCTCAGCGACTCCGCGGCCCCGGTCATCCTGGAGTCGATGGACTTCCCGGCGCCGGTCATCCACGTCGCGATCGAGCCGAAGACCAAGAGCGACCAGGAGAGGCTGGGCGTCGCGATCCAGCGGCTCGCCGAGGAGGACCCGACCTTCCAGGTCCGGACCGACGAGGAGACCGGCCAGACGATCATCGCCGGCATGGGTGAGCTGCACCTCGAGGTGCTCGTCGAGCGGATGCGGCGCGAGTTCAGCGTCGACGCGAACGTCGGCAAGCCGCAGGTCGCCTACCGCGAGACGATCACCAAGGCCGTCCCCAAAGTCGAGTACACCCACAAGAAGCAGACCGGCGGCTCCGGCCAGTACGCCCGGGTGATCATCTCGATCGAGCCCAGCAGCGAGGACGCGGACGGTCCGTACGAGTTCGTCAACAAGGTCAGCGGCGGCCGCATCCCGCGCGAGTACATCCCCTCGGTCGACGCCGGCTGCCAGGACGCCATGGAGTACGGCGTGATCGCCGGCTACCCGCTCGTGGGCGTCAAGGTCACCCTGCTCGACGGCCAGTACCACGACGTCGACTCCTCAGAGCTCGCCTTCAAGATCGCCGGTTCGATGGCGTTCAAGGAGGGGGCTCGCAAGGCGGGCCCGGTGCTCATGGAGCCGGTGATGGCCGTCGAGGTCACCACACCCGAGGACTTCATGGGTGAGGTCATCGGCGACCTCAACAGCCGTCGTGGCCACATCCAGGCCATGGACGAGCGCGCGGGGACCCGGATCGTCACGGCTCTCGTGCCACTGTCGGAGATGTTCGGCTACGTCGGAGACCTCCGCAGCAAGACCCAGGGTCGGGCCAGCTACTCGATGCAGTTCGACTCCTATGCTCAGGTCCCGCAGAATGTAGCCCTGGAGATCATCGCCAAGGCGCGCGGCGAGTAGCCACACCGTCCCACGAGTCCTGGTTCGGCCCAGTCCTGTTCCACCCCGTAGACCCTTATAGACCCCGTACTCCCCGTCAGACGGCGTACGACAACCTTGGAGGACCCCCAGTGGCGAAGGCGAAGTTCGAGCGGACTAAGCCGCACGTCAACATCGGCACCATCGGTCACATCGACCACGGTAAGACGACGCTGACGGCGGCCATCACCAAAGTGCTGCACGACAAGTACCCCACCGTGAACCCGTTCACACCGTTCGACCAGATCGACAAGGCGCCCGAAGAGCGCCAGCGCGGTATCACCATCTCGATCGCGCACGTCGAGTACCAGACCGAGGCGCGGCACTACGCGCACGTCGACTGTCCTGGTCACGCGGACTACATCAAGAACATGATCACCGGTGCGGCGCAGATGGACGGCGCCATCCTGGTCGTCGCCGCGACCGACGGCCCCATGCCGCAGACCAAGGAGCATGTGCTCCTGGCCCGCCAGGTGGGCGTCCCGTCGATCGTCGTCGCGCTGAACAAGTGCGACATGGTCGACGACGAGGAGATCCTCGAGCTGGTCGAGCTTGAGGTCCGCGAGCTGCTCAGCGCGTACGAGTACGACGGCGACAACATCCCGGTCATCCGGGTGGCCGCCTTCCCGGCGCTCTCGGGCGACGAGAAGTGGGGCGCGACGATCTTGGAGCTCATGGCCGCCGTCGACGAGTCGATCCCGACCCCGATCCGCGAGACCGAGAAGCCGTTCCTGATGCCCATCGAGGACGTCTTCACGATCACCGGCCGCGGCACCGTCGTGACCGGCCGGATCGAGCGTGGCATCGTCAAGGTCAACGAGACGGTCGACATCGTCGGCATCAAGGAGACCAAGCAGACGACCACGGTGACCGGCGTCGAGATGTTCCGCAAGCTCCTCGACGAGGGCCAGGCCGGCGAGAACGTCGGACTGCTCCTGCGTGGCACCAAGCGCGAGGACGTCGAGCGCGGCCAGGTCGTCGTCAAACCCGGCTCGATCACCCCTCACACGGGCTTCGAGGCGCAGGTCTACATCTTGTCCAAGGACGAGGGTGGCCGGCACACGCCGTTCTTCGACAACTACCGTCCGCAGTTCTACTTCCGCACAACGGACGTCACCGGCGTCGTCAAGCTGCCCGAGGGCGTCGAGATGGTCATGCCCGGCGACAACACCGAGATGGTGGTCGACCTGATCCAGCCGATCGCCATGGAGGAGGGCCTCCGCTTCGCCATCCGCGAAGGAAGCCGCACCGTTGGCGCCGGCCGGGTCACCAAGATCCTCGTCTGAGAGCTCCTAGGCTCGATTTCCGGTTGGCGCACCTCGTGCGGCATACTCGGAAAGTTGCCCGTTCGGCCGGTGGGGCTCCCGCACTCGCGGGAGCCCGACCGCCCCGGCCGGGCGAGGACCCCTCAGCACCCCCAAGATTCAGTGAATTCCGTGCCGGTCGCACGGCTGGACCGCGACACACCCGACCCCGTGGGTCGGCGCTCAGACTGCCCAGACTCTTCTTGACGACAGCGAAGGAACCGAAGCCACTATGGCGGGACAGAAGATCCGCATCAGGCTCAAGGCCTACGACCACGAGGTCATCGACAGCTCGGCGCGCAAGATCGTCGAGACGGTGACGCGTACTGGTGCGCAGGTTGCCGGCCCGGTGCCGCTGCCGACGGAGAAGAACATCTTTTGCGTGATCCGCTCGCCGCACAAGTACAAGGACAGCCGCGAGCACTTCGAGATGCGCACGCACAAGCGGCTCATCGACATCCTCGACCCCACGCCCAAGACGGTCGACTCGCTGATGCGACTCGACCTCCCGGCCGGGGTCGATATCGAGATCAAGCTCTGAGGGACGACTTCACGATGAGCACAAGCACCGTAGCCAGCGCCTCGCGCGTCACGAGAGGTCTTCTCGGCGAGAAGCTCGGCATGACCCAGGTGTGGGACGAGAACAACAAGCTCGTCCCCGTCACCGTGGTCAAGGCCGGGCCCTGCGTCGTGACCCAGGTCCGTACCCCCGCCAACGACGGCTATGCGTCGGTCCAGATTGCGTTCGGCGCGATCGATCCGCGCAAGGTCAACAAGCCGCTCGCCGGCCACTTCGAGAAGGCCGGGGTCAGCCCCCGCCGCCACCTCGTCGAGCTGCGCACCGCGGCGGCTGACGACTACACCCTCGGCCAGGAGCTCGGCGCGGACGTCTTCGAGGCCGGCCAGCTGGTCGACGTCACCGGCACGACCCGCGGCAAGGGCTTCGCCGGTGTCATGAAGCGGCACGGCTTCCACGGCGTCGGCGCCTCGCATGGCGCCCACCGCAACCACCGCAAGCCCGGCTCGATCGGCGCCTGCGCCACCCCGGGCCGGGTCTTCAAGGGGATGAAGATGGCCGGTCGGATGGGCCACGTCCGCCAGACCACGCAAAGTCTGCTCGTGCACGCCGTGGACGCCGAGCAGGGTCTCCTGCTCATCAAGGGCGCCATCCCCGGCCCCAAGGGCGCGCTCGTGCTCGTCCGTACCGCGACGAAGGGCCGGTGACCCCCATGGCTGGCAAGAGCACTGTTGTCGAAGCAGGCACCGCTGGCACCGAGCCGACCGTCTCGACCATCGACGTCTTCGAGCCGGGCGGGGACAAGGCCGGCACCATCGACCTGCCGGCCGAGATCTTCGACGTCCAGGTCAACGTCCCCCTGCTGCACCAGGTCGTCGTCGCCCAGCTCGCCGCCGCGCGCCAGGGCACGCACTCGACCAAGACCCGTGGCGAGGTCCAGGGCGGTGGCCGTAAGCCGTACAAGCAGAAGGGCACCGGCCGGGCCCGTCAGGGCTCGATCCGCGCCCCGCAGTTCGCCGGCGGTGGCGTCGTCCACGGTCCGCAGCCGCGCTCGTACGACCAGCGCACGCCCAAGAAGATGAAGGCCGCCGCCCTGCGTGGCGCCCTGTCCGACCGGGCCCGCGAGGGTCGGATCCACGTCGTCACCAGCCTCGTCGAGGGGGACGCGCCGTCGACCAGGACGGCCGTGTCGATCCTGGCCCGCCTCTCGGACCGCAAGCACGTGCTGGTGGTCGTCGAGCGTACGGACACCGTCAGCTGGAACAGCCTGCGCAACGTGGACCGGGTGCACCTGCTGGTCCCCGACCAGCTGAACACCTACGACGTCCTGGTCTCCGACGACATCGTCTTCACCGAAGCCGCCTACCGATCCTTCATAGCTGGTCCCGCGAAAGGCAAGGCAGTGAAGGCCGTTGGCAAAGCGATCGGTGACGAGTCGATCGAGGTCTCAACCGAGGGCACCGAGGAAGGGGCCGAGCAGTGAAGATCGCAGACCCGCGAGACATCCTGATCGCGCCCGTCATCTCCGAGAAGAGCTACGGGCTCCTCGACGAGAACAAGTACACGTTCCTGGTCCGCCCGGACGCCAACAAGACCCAGATCAAGATCGCGGTCGAGCAGGTGTTCGGGGTCAAGGTCACGGGCGTCAACACGCTGAACCGTCAGGGCAAGCGCCGTCGTACCCGGGTCGGGTTCGGCAAGCGTCCCGACACCAAGCGTGCGGTCGTCAGCGTGGTCGACGGCCAGCGCATCGACATCTTCGGCGGGCCGGTCTCCTAACCGGGGCCAGCACACAAAGCCAGCGCAGACACTTAAGAAGCAGACAGGACTTCAGACCATGGGTATCCGCAAGTACAAGCCGACGACGCCGGGGCGCCGTGGCGCCAGCGTCGCCGACTTCGTCGAGATCACTCGCTCGACGCCGGAGAAGTCTCTGGTGCGCCCACTCATCTCCAAGGGTGGCCGCAACAACCTCGGCCGGGTCACCACCCGGCACCAGGGTGGGGGGCACAAGCGCGCCTACCGGGTGATCGACTTCCGTCGCCACGACAAGGACGGCGTACCGGCCAAGGTCGCGCACATCGAGTACGACCCCAACCGCACCGCCCGCATCGCTCTGCTGCACTACGCGGACGGCGAGAAGCGCTACATCATCGCCCCGAACAAGCTCAGCCAGGGTGACCAGATCGAGAACGGCCCGAGCGCGGACATCAAGCCCGGCAACAACCTCCCGCTGCGCAACATCCCGGTCGGTACGGTCATCCACGCGATCGAGCTGCGACCGGGTGGTGGAGCCAAGATCGCCCGCTCCGCCGGTGTGAGCGTCCAGCTCGTGGCCAAGGACGGGCCGTACGCCCAGCTCCGGATGCCGTCGGGCGAGATCCGCAACGTGGACCTGCGCTGCCGCGCCACCGTCGGTGAGGTGGGCAACGCCGAGCAGTCCAACATCAACTGGGGCAAGGCCGGCCGGATGCGCTGGAAGGGCAAGCGCCCGACCGTCCGCGGTGTCGCCATGAACCCGGTCGACCACCCGCACGGTGGCGGCGAGGGCAAGACCTCCGGCGGCCGGCACCCGGTCAGCCCGTGGGGCCAGGCCGAGGGCCGTACCCGCAAGGCCAACAAGGCCAGCAACGCCATGATCGTCCGCCGCCGCAAGAGCAACAAGAAGCGCTAGGGAGTACTTCGCGATGCCGCGTAGCCTCAAGAAGGGTCCGTTCGTCGACGGGCACCTGATCAAGAAGGTGGACGTCCAGAACGACAAGGGCACCCACAACGTCATCAAGACGTGGTCCCGTCGTTCCATGATCGTGCCGGCCATGATCGGCCACACGATCGCGGTGCACGACGGGCGCAAGCACGTGCCGGTCTTCGTGACCGACGCGATGGTCGGCCACAAGCTCGGCGAGTTCGCTCCCACGCGAACCTTCCGCGGCCACGAGAAGGACGACCGCAAGGCCCGCCGCCGCTAGTCGGCAGGCCAGCAGCAGATCTCATGAGCAACCAGACGAGCAAGGGGACAGCGATGGAAGCCAGGGCCACCGCCCGGGCAAGTGCGCGGTTCGTCCGCGTCACGCCACAGAAGGCCCGCCGAATGGTGGACCTGATCCGTGGCATGCCCACAGGCGAAGCGCAGGCACTGCTCCGGTTCGCGCCGCAGTCGGCCAGCGAGACCGTGGGCAAGGTGCTTGACAGCGCCGTCGCCAACGCCGAGCACAACCACGACCTCGACCCCAGCGCGCTGGTGATCACCGAGGCGTACGTCGACGAGGGCCCCACCCTCAAGCGCTTCCGTCCCCGTGCGCAGGGCCGGGCCTACCGAATCCGCAAGCGGACCAGCCACATCACCGTGGTCGTCGGTGCGGACACCAAGCACGCCTCAAACGATGCTGCCGCCAAGGCCACGTCGTCCAAGAAGGGGAGGACCCGCTAGTGGGTCAGAAGGTCAACCCGCACGGGTTTCGGCTGGGCATCACCACCGACTTCAAGACCCGGTGGTACGCGGACAAGCTCTACAAGGAGTACGTCAAAGAGGACGTGGCGATCCGCAAGATGATGACCAAGGGCATGGAGCGCGCCGGGATCTCCCGCGTGGAGATCGAGCGCACCCGTGACCGGGTCCGCGTCGACATCCACACCGCTCGGCCCGGCATCGTCATCGGCCGTCGTGGCGCTGAGGCCGACCGCATCCGCGGCGACCTCGAGAAGCTGACCGGAAAACAGGTCCAGCTCAACATCCTCGAGGTCAAGAACCCCGAGATCGATGCGCAGCTCGTCGCCCAAGGTGTCGCCGAGCAGCTCGCCAGCCGGGTCTCGTTCCGGCGCGCGATGCGCAAGTCGATGCAGTCGGCGATGAAGGCCGGCGCCAAGGGCATCCGGGTGCAGTGCTCGGGTCGTCTTGGCGGCGCCGAGATGAGCCGCTCGGAGTTCTACCGCGAGGGTCGGGTGCCGCTGCACACGCTGCGCGCGAACATCGACTACGGCATGTACGAGGCTCGCACCACGTTCGGCCGGATCGGTGTCAAGGTCTGGATCTACAAGGGCGACGTCATCAGCGGCAAGGCTGAGCGCGACGTCCAGCTGCCCGGCCGCGGTGCGGCGCGTACCGCCCGTCCGGCCACCCGCGCCCCGCGGCGCCCGACCGGCCCGGTCAGCACCACTGGTCCGGCCGAGGCGCTCGAGCCGGGTGCCCCGGCCGAGGTCGCGGTGTCCGCCGATGTGGCCGCCGTCGCGTCGACCGAGGCAACGACCACCGGATCGGAGGCCTGACCATGCTGATCCCGCGTCGCGTCAAGCACCGCAAGCAGCACCACCCGGGTCGCTCGGGCGCTGCGACCGGTGGTACGCGTGTGACGTTCGGCGAGTACGGCCTGATGGCGCTCGAGCCGGCGTACGTGACGAACCGGCAGATCGAGGCCGCTCGTATCGCGATGACCCGCCACATCAAGCGTGGCGGCAAGGTCTGGATCAACATCTACCCGGACCGCCCCATCACCAAGAAGCCCGCCGAGACCCGGATGGGTTCCGGCAAGGGCTCCCCGGAGTGGTGGATCGCCAACGTCAAGCCCGGCCGGGTGATGTTCGAGCTGTCGTACCCGACCGAGAAGGTCGCCCGCGAAGCGTTGCTGCGCGCGGCCCACAAGCTCCCGATGAAGTGCCGGATCGTTCGGCGCGAGGCAGGTGAGGTCTGATGGCCACGGGTACCGCTGCCACCGAGCTGCGTGACTCCGGCGAGGACGACCTGGTCGTCAAGCTCAAGGAGGCCAAGGAGGAGCTGTTCAACCTCCGGTTCCAGGCGGCCACCGGTCAGCTGGAGAACCACGGGCGCCTGCGCGCGGTCCGCAAGGACATCGCCCGCATCTACACGGTGATGCGCGAGCGTGAGCTTGGAATAACCAGCATCACCAGCATGACGAGCACAGACGACACAGCTGCGGATGGCGCGGCGTGAGCGAGAAGGCAGACATGACGCAGGAAAGCACCGAGCAGGAACCGCGCGGCTTCCGCAAGACGCGCGAGGGTCTGGTCGTCAGCGACAAGATGGACAAGACCGTGGTCGTGGCGGTCGAGAACCGCGTCAAGCACGCGGTCTACAGCAAGGTCATCCGCCGTACCAACAAGCTCAAGGCTCACGACGAGGCCAACGAGTGCGGCATCGGCGACCGCGTCCTGCTCATGGAGACCCGCCCGCTCAGCGCCACCAAGCGCTGGCGCGTCGTGGAGATCCTCGAGCGAGCCAAGTAACCAGTTCAGCTCTGCCGCCAGGAGCTCTAGGCCCGCCCCGGGCCCGAGAATCCAGCAGACGACCAGGAGATATGAAGTGATCCAGCAGGAGTCGCGGCTACGTGTCGCCGACAACACCGGTGCCAAGGAGATCTTGTGCATCCGCGTGCTCGGTGGCTCAGGTAGGCGCTATGCCGGTATCGGCGACGTGATCGTGGCGACCGTCAAGGACGCCATCCCTGGCGGCAACGTCAAGAAGGGCGACGTCGTCAAGGCCGTCATCGTGCGTACCGTCAAGGAGCGCCGGCGTCCGGACGGCTCGTACATCCGGTTCGACGAGAACGCGGCCGTGATCCTCAAGGCTGATGGCGACCCCCGCGGTACGCGCATCTTCGGCCCGGTCGGTCGCGAGCTGCGCGACAAGAAGTTCATGAAGATCATCTCGCTCGCGCCGGAGGTGCTCTAGCCATGGCGGCACACGTCAAGAAGGGCGACACCGTCCTGGTCATCAGCGGCAAGGACAAGGGCGTGACCGGCAAGGTCATCGCGTCCTACCCCGACAAGCAGCGGGTCCTGGTCGAGGGTGTCAACCGGATCAAGAAGCACACCAAGATCGGCCAGAGCAACCGTGGCGCCAAGACCGGCGGCATCGTGACTCAGGAAGCCCCGATCCACGTGTCCAACGTGATGCCCGTGGTCGAGGTCGACGGCAAGAAGGTCGGCACCCGGGTCGGTATCCGCGAGGACCGGATCGAGCGCGACGGCAAGACCAAGACGGTGCGCAGCCGCGTGGCCAAGCGCACCGGTGAGGACATCTGATGAGCAGCACGACCCAAGAGGCCAAGGTGCTCCCGCGCCTGAAGCAGCGCTACCGCGAGGAGATCGTGGCGGGGCTGCGCGAGGAGTTCGGCTACGCCAACATCATGCAGGTGCCCGGCCTGACCAAGGTCGTGGTCAACATGGGTGTCGGCGAGGCAGCCCGTGACGCCAAGCTGATCGAGGGTGCGATCAAGGACCTGACCGCGATCACCGGCCAGAAGCCGTCGGTCACCAAGGCCCGCAAGTCGATCGCCCAGTTCAAGCTGCGCGAGGGCATGCCGATCGGCGCCCACGTGACGCTGCGCGGCAACCGGATGTGGGAGTTCCTCGACCGGCTGCTGGCCATCGCGCTCCCGCGCATCCGCGACTTCCGCGGCCTCAACCCTGGCCAGTTCGACGGCCGCGGCAACTACACGTTCGGTCTGACCGAGCAGGCGATGTTCCACGAGATCGACCAGGACAAGACCGACCGGGTCCGTGGCATGGACATCACCGTCGTGACGACTGCGAAGACCGATGACGAGGGACGCTCGCTGCTCAAGCACCTCGGCTTCCCGTTCAAGGAGATCTGACCGTGGCCAAGAAGTCGCTGATCAACAAGGCGAACAAGAAGCCGAAGTTCGCCGTCCGCGGCTACACGCGGTGCAACCGGTGCGGTCGCCCGCACTCGGTCTACCGCAAGTTCGGCCTCTGCCGGATCTGCCTTCGTGAGATGGCCCACCGGGGCGAGCTGCCCGGCGTCACCAAGAGCAGCTGGTAACCATGCAGAACGCAACCCCCATCGCGACGAAGGTCCCCGTGCGGGAAACCACGACGAGAAAGGCCCTTGGCCGACCATGACCATGACCGACCCCATCGCGGACATGCTGACCCGTGTGCGCAACGCCAACCAGGCGTACCACGACGTGGTCCGGATGCCGTCGAGCACGCTGAAGGCGCGCATCGCCGAGATCCTCCAGCAGGAGGGCTACATCGGCGGCTGGCACGTCGAGGACAACGAGAACGCCGTTGGCCGCACCCTCGTGCTCGACCTGAAGTACGGCCCGAACCGTGAGCGCTCCATCGCGGGCGTCCGGCGGGTCTCCAAGCCGGGCCTGCGTGTGTACGCGAAGTCGACCGGGCTGCCCAAGGTCCTCGGTGGCCTCGGCGTGGCAATCATCTCGACATCCACCGGCCTGCTGACCGACCGTCAGGCCGCCAAGAAGGGCGTAGGTGGGGAAGTCCTCGCCTACGTCTGGTAGCGGGAAAGGGAGGAAGACATGTCGCGAATCGGACGACTGCCGATCCCCGTACCGTCGGGTGTCGATGTGGCTATCGCCGGCCAGGACGTCAAGGTCAAGGGCCCCAAGGGCGAGCTCGCCCTCACCGTGGTGTCCCCGATCCTGGTCGAGAAGGCCGACGACGGCACGCTGGCCGTCACCCGGCCCAACGACGAGCGTGCCAACCGCTCGTTGCACGGACTGACCCGCACCCTGATCGCCAACATGGTCACGGGGGTCACCGCCGGCTACTCCAAGAACTTGGAGATCGTCGGCGTCGGCTACCGGGTCCAGCCCAAGGGTGCTGGCCTGGAGTTCGCGCTGGGCTACAGCCACTCGATCCAGGTCGACGCCCCCGCGGGCATCTCCTTCACCGTCGAGAGTCCGACCAAGCTCACGGTCAGTGGCATCGACAAGCAGCAGGTCGGCGAGGTCGCGGCCAACATCCGCAAGCTGCGCAAGCCTGAGCCCTACAAGGGCAAGGGCATCCGCTACGCGGGCGAGGTCGTCCGCCGCAAGGTCGGAAAGGCTGGTAAGTAGGCCATGGCGGTCAGTGTCAAGCTCAGCGGCACCAAGACCACCGCACGCGCCATCGGGCGCAAGCGGCGGCACGTACGCGTACGCAAGAAGGTCGAGGGCTCTGCGACTCGTCCGCGCCTGGTCGTGACGCGCTCCACCCGGCACGTCTTCGTCCAGGTGGTCGACGACCTCGCCGGCCACACGATCGCGTCGGCCTCCACCATGGAGCCGGACCTGCGTGGCCACGACGGTGACAAGACGGCCAAGGCGCGCAAGGTCGGCGAGCTCGTCGCCGAGCGGGCCAAGGCCGCGGGCATCGAGGCCGTGGTGTTCGACCGGGGCGGCAACCGCTACCACGGACGCGTCGCGGCGATCGCCGACGGCGCCCGCGCGAGTGGGTTGACGTTCTGATGACTGCACCCGTGATGACTGGGAAGGACCTGTAATGCCTGGAGCGCAGCGCCGCGGCACCACCGGAAGCACCGGTGCCGCCGGAGGCGGTGAGCGTCGTGACGGCCGTCGTGACGGCCGTCGTGACGGCGGGGTCGAGAAGACCGCCTACATCGAGCGCGTCGTAGCGATCAACCGCGTCGCCAAGGTTGTCAAGGGTGGCCGCCGGTTCAGCTTCACCGCACTGGTCGTCGTCGGTGACGGCGACGGCACGGTCGGCGTCGGCTACGGCAAGGCCAAGGAGGTTCCCGCGGCGATCGCCAAGGGCGTCGAGGAGGCCAAGAAGTCCTTCTTCAAGGTCCCCCGCATCCAGGGCACCATCCCGCACCCGATCCAGGGTGAGAAGGCCGCAGGCGTGGTACTGCTGCGTCCGGCTGCCCCCGGTACCGGCGTCATCGCCGGTGGTCCGGTGCGCGCCGTGCTCGAGTGCGCCGGCATCCACGACGTGCTCAGCAAGTCGCTCGGCTCCGACAACGCGATCAACGTCGTCCACGCCACCGTTGCCGCCCTGCGCGGTCTCGAGCGCCCGGAGGCTGTGGCCGCCCGTCGTGGCCTGCCGATCGAGGACGTCGCCCCGCCGGCGATGCTCCGCGCCCGTGCGGCCGGAGGCGGTTCCTGATGGGCCGGCTCAAGGTCACCCAGAAGGGGTCCGGCATCGGCGGGACCCAGGGACAGCGCGACACGCTCCGTTCCCTCGGCCTCAAGCGCCTCCACGACATAGTCGTCAAGGAGGACCGGCCCGAGATCCGAGGCATGGTCAACGCGGTGTCGCACCTGGTCACCGTCGAGGAGGTCGACTAACAATGACGCTCAAGGTCCATCACCTGCGCCCGGCTCCCGGCGCCAAGACCGCCCGTACCCGGGTGGGTCGTGGCGAGGGCTCCAAGGGCAAGACCGCAGGCCGCGGTACCAAGGGCACCAAGGCCCGCTACCAGGTCCCCGCGCGGTTCGAGGGCGGGCAGATGCCGCTGCACATGCGGCTGCCCAAGCTCAAGGGGTTCACCAACCCCTTCCGCGTCGAGTACCAAGTCGTCAACCTGGCCAAGCTGTCCGCGCTCTACCCCGAGGGTGGCGAGGTCACGGTCCTCGACCTGGTCGCCAAGGGTGCGGTCCGCAAGGGCGAGGTGGTCAAGGTCCTGGGCAACGGCGAGGTGACGGTCCCGCTGCAGGTCAGCGTGCACGCATACTCGGCCACGGCCAAGGACAAGATCGTGGCGGCTGGCGGGACGGTCACCGAGCTCTAGCTCGACCGGCTGTTACTGTTTTTCCACCGTTACCCGTTGGCAGAGCCTGACCGCTTTGCCGAGCAGGAGGCCGCAGTGCTCAGCGCTTTCGCGCAGGCGTTCCGCACGCCCGACCTTCGCAAGAAGCTGTTGTTCACCCTTGGGACGATCACGCTGTTCCGGCTGGGCTCGGTCATCCCCACACCGGGTGTCGACTACCAGGCCGTGCGCACCTGCATCGACCTGACCAAGAACAACGCGCTCTACGGGCTGATCAACCTGTTCAGCGGCGGTGCCCTGCTCCAGCTGTCGATCTTCGCGCTCGGGATCATGCCGTACATCACGGCCAGCATCATCGTGCAGCTGCTCACTGTGGTGATCCCGCGCTTCGAGGCCCTCAAGCAGGAGGGGCAGTCCGGCACCGCTCGGCTGACCCAGTACACCCGGTACCTCACCGTCGGGCTGGCGGTCCTGCAGTCCACCGGGCTGATCGCCGTGGCGCGTACGCCGGGTCGGCTGTTCCAGTCCTGCAGCGCCGACATCATCCCGAACGAGTCGATCTGGGTAATCGTGACGATGGTCGTGACGATGACCTCGGGTACTGCGGTCATCATGTGGCTCGGTGAGCTGATCACGGACCGCGGCATCGGCAACGGCATGTCGATCCTGATCTTCACCTCGATCATCGCGCAGTTCCCGAGCCAGATCTGGGCCATCTACACCAGCAAGGGTGCGTTCACCTTCGGGATCGTGCTAGCCGTCGGGTTCGCCCTGGTGGCGCTGGTGATCTTCATCGAGCAGGCGCAACGCCGGGTCCCGGTCCAGTACGCCAAACGGATGGTCGGGCGGCGCATGTACGGCGGCTCGTCGACCTACATCCCGCTCAAGGTCAACATGGCCGGTGTCATCCCGGTCATCTTCGCGTCCTCGTTGCTGTACATCCCGAACCTGATGATCAACCTGTTCGCCGACCGGAACAACCTGAGCGGCTGGGCGCAGTGGGTGGAGAACAACTTCGTCCGCAACGGTGGCGCGCACCCCGTCTACATCCTCGCGTACTTCGGTCTGATCATGTTCTTCTCGTACTTCTACGTCGCGATCACCTTCAACCCTGAAGAGGTCGCGGACAACATGAAGAAGTACGGCGGCTTCATCCCGGGCATCCGGGCCGGCCGGCCCACCGCCGAGTACCTCGACTACGTCCTGACCAGGCTGACGTTCCCCGGGTCGATCTACCTCGGCATCATCGCGGTGCTGCCGATCATCGCCCTCGCCCTGCTCAGCGCCGGCGGCCAGTTCCCGTTCGGCGGCACGAGCATCCTGATCATGGTCGGCGTCGGCCTCGACACGGTCAAGCAGATCGAGAGCCAGCTTCAGCAGCGCAACTACGAAGGCTTCCTCCGCTGATGCGGCTGATCCTGCTCGGCCCCCCAGGGGCGGGGAAGGGTACCCAGGCCAAAGAGGTCTCGGCTCGGCTGGCCGTGCCCGCGATCTCGACCGGCGACATCTTCCGCGCCAACGTCAGCCAGGGGACCCCCCTCGGCCAGGAGGCGCAGAAGTACATGGACGCGGGGGAGTACGTCCCCGACGAGGTCACCAACGCGATGGTCCGCGACCGGCTGGCCCAGCCGGACTGCGCGCCCGGCTTCCTGCTCGACGGCTACCCGCGCACCCTCGCCCAGGTCGCCGAGCTCGACGGCATGCTGGCCGGGCGCGGCGAGCAGCTCGACGTCGTCGTGGAGATCGTGGCCGACACCGACGAGGTGGTGCGCCGGCTGGTGGTCCGAGGGGAGGCCGAGGGGCGCAGCGACGACACCGAGGATGTGATCCGGCGCCGGCTGGCCGTCTTCCACGAGCAGACCGCGCCCCTGGCCAACGTCTATGTCCAGCGAGGCCTGCTGCACCAGGTGGACGGGCTCGGCCCGGTCGAGGAGGTCACCGACCGGGTCATGGCGGTGCTGGGCACCCCGGCCGGCTGAGATGTTCCGCAGCCGTGAGCGGGTCCAGGTCAAGACCCCTCAGCAGATCGAGCTGATGCGCGCTGCCGGCCTGGTCGTCGGCGGGGCGCTGAAGGTGCTCGCCGAGGCGGCAGGGCCGGGCCTGACCACCCGTGAGCTCGACGCGCTCGCCGAGGACTACATCCGCGGCTGCGGCGCCACCCCCTCGTTCAAGGGCTACCACGGCTTTCCCGCGACGATCTGCGTGTCGGTCAACGACGAGATCGTGCACGGCATCCCCGGCGACCGGGTGATCGAGTCCGGCGACCTGGTCTCGATCGACTGCGGCGCGATCGTCGAGGGCTGGCACGGGGACGCCGCGATCACCGTTCCCATCGGCACGGTGAGCGAGGACGAGGCCGAGCTCCTGCGGGTGACGGAGGACGCGCTCTGGCAAGGCCTGGCCGCCGCGCAGGTCGGGGGACGCCTGTCCGACATCTCACACGCGGTGGAGTCGACGATCCGGGTGGCCGGCCGCTACGGCGTGGTCGAGGAGTACGTCGGCCACGGCATCGGTACGCAGATGCACATGGCCCCCCAGGTGCCCAACTACGGCCTTCCCGGCAAGGGTGAGCGGCTGCTGGCCGGCATGGCCCTTGCGATCGAGCCGATGGTCAACCTGGGGGAGCGGTTCACCCGCCTCCTGGCCGACGACTGGACCGTCGTGACCGCGGACGGACGGCGCTCGGCGCACTTCGAGCACACGGTTGCGCTGACCGACCGCGGGCCCTGGGTGCTGACCGCCCTCGACGGCGGCGCGGAGCGCTTCGCGGCCCTCGGAGTGGCCACTCCGGCCGGTTTCCCAGCACCCCCCGCGGTGCCGTAGGATGACCAGTCGGCCCAAGCAACAGCGGGTCTGCCGACGCGTGCCTGCGGCTGGGAGGCTCTCCCGGTGTGCGTCAAGCGGCACCGCTGCTGGCTCAGCAAGCAAGCAAACGAGAGACTGCGGAGTTCATGGCAAAGAAAGACGGCGTTCTCGAGCTCGAGGGCACGGTGGTCGAGTCGCTTCCGAACGCCATGTTCCGAGTAGAGCTGGAGAACGGGCACAAAGTCCTTGCGCACATCAGCGGAAAGATGCGTCAGCACTACATCCGGATCCTCCCCGAGGACCGCGTGGTGGTGGAGCTCTCCCCGTACGACCTGTCCCGCGGTCGAATCGTCTACCGCTACAAGTAATTGTCCGGAGAGATCATGAAGGTCAAGCCCAGCGTCAAGCCGATGTGCGACAAGTGCAAGGTCATTCGTCGGCACGGCCGCGTCATGGTGATCTGCGAGAACCTGCGGCACAAGCAGCGGCAGGGCTAGTCAGCACAGCCAGCACAGCACAGGCACGCACAGCACGCATAGGCACAGATCCGTACGCCGGCCAGCAACGCTCCACCTGCTGATCGGCAGCACCCCCGGCACGGAGGCCGGGGACCCAGCCGTCGGGCGGCAGGGACAGGATCTGCGCGAGACCTCCGCGAAAAGAAGGGCACGCCCGGATGGCACGCCTCGTCGGCGTCGACCTCCCCCGCGACAAGCGGCTTGAGGTTGCGCTCACGTACATCTACGGCATCGGCCGTACCCGCGCCCAGGAGACCTTGGCGCACACCGGAATCAGCCCGGACACCCGGGTCAAGGACCTCGGCGACGACGAGCTGGTCAAGCTCCGTGACTGGATCGAGGCCACCTACAAGGTCGAAGGTGACCTCCGCCGCGAGGTCGCAGCCGACATCCGCCGCAAGGTCGAGATCGGGTGCTACCAGGGACTGCGGCACCGTCGCGGCCTTCCGGTGCACGGTCAGCGCACCCACACCAACGCACGTACCCGCAAGGGTCCGCGTCGCGCCATCGCCGGCAAGAAGAAGGTCGGCAAGAAGTAGTCCGTACGGTCCCGTTCCATCCAGGGTCCCGACGGACCGACCACCTCCCCCAGGAGTCTTTGCACAATGCCTCCCAAGACCAGATCCGCTGTGGCGGCCAAGAAGGTGCGCCGCAAGGAAAAGAAGAACGTGGCCCACGGCCACGCTCACATCAAGAGCACGTTCAACAACACGATCGTCTCGATCACCGACCCGACGGGTGCGGTCATCGCATGGGCGTCGGCCGGGCAGGTCGGCTTCAAGGGCTCGCGCAAGTCGACCCCGTTCGCGGCACAGATGGCGGCCGAGGCCGCCGCTCGTCGCGCGATGGAGCACGGCATGCGCAAGGTCGACGTGTTCGTCAAGGGCCCGGGCTCGGGTCGTGAGACGGCGATCCGCTCGCTGCAGGCCACTGGCCTCGAGGTCGGTTCGATCCAGGATGTGACGCCGGTTCCGCACAACGGCTGCCGTCCCCCCAAGCGTCGGCGTGTCTGAGCCGTGGTCATCCACGGCCCAGGACCGGTAGAGGAGATCTGAGAAGAGATGGCCCGTTACACAGGTCCCGACTGCAAACGTTGCCGTCGGGAGAAGACCAAGCTGTTCCTCAAGGGTGCCAAGTGCGAGTCGCCCAAGTGCCCCATGGAGATCCGCCCGTACCCCCCGGGTGAGCATGGCCGCGGTCGTACCAAGGACAGCGAGTACCTGCTCCAGATGCGCGAGAAGCAGAAGTGCGCGCGCATCTACGGGGTGCTCGAGAAGCAGTTCCGCGGGTACTACGAGGAGGCCCAGCGCAAGTCGGGCAAGACGGGTGAGAACCTGCTCGTCATCCTTGAGAGCCGGCTCGACAACGTCGTCTACCGCGCGGGCTTCGGCAAGTCGCGCGACATGGCGCGTCAGCTCGTCCGGCACGGCCACATCACCGTCAACGGTCACAAGGTGGACATCCCGTCCTACCGGGTGTCGTCGGCCGACATCGTCGAGGTCCGCGCGACCTCGCGTGAGCTGACCCCGTTCGTGGTGGCGCGTGCCGAGCTGGCCGACCGGATCGTCCCGGCGTGGCTCGAGGTCATCCCGGGGCGCCTGCGCGTCCTGGTCCACAACCTCCCGGCTCGGCAGGTCATCGACACGCCCGTCCAGGAACAGCTGATCGTCGAGCTCTACTCCAAGTAACAACCCTGCACTACCCGTCGGCGTCAAATAGAGGGCGCCGGACTCAGGAGGAATTACCTTGCTCATCGCCCAGCGCCCCACCTTGGCCGAAGAGGTCGTCGACGAGTTCCGCTCGCGCTTCATCGTTGAGCCACTCGAGCCCGGCTTCGGCTACACCCTCGGCAACTCCCTGCGCCGTACGTTGCTCTCGTCCATCCCCGGCGCCGCGGTCACCTCGATCCGCGTCGACGGCGTCCTGCACGAGTTCACCACCGTGCCGGGCGTCAAGGAGGACGTCACCGACCTCATCCTCAACATCAAGCAGCTGGTCGTCAGCTCCGAGCACGACGAGCCCGTCGTGATGTACCTGCGCAAGCAGGGCCCCGGCGTCGTCACGGCAGCCGACATCGCCCCGCCCGCGGGTGTCGAGGTGCACAACCCCGAGCTGCACCTGGCCACGCTCAACGGCAAGGGCAAGCTCGAGATCGAGCTCACCGTCGAGCGTGGGCGTGGGTACGTCTCCGCCGCGCAGAACAAGCAGGTGGGCCAGGAGATCGGCCGGATCCCGGTCGACTCCATCTACTCGCCGGTCATGCGCGTGACCTACAAGGTCGAGGCCACCCGGGTCGAGCAGCGCACGGACTTCGACCGGCTGATCGTCGACGTCGTCAGCAAGCCGTCGATGCGTCCCCGCGACGCGGTCGCCAGCGCCGGCAAGACGCTGGTCGAGCTGTTCGGGCTGTTCCGCGAGCTCAACGTCGACGCGGAGGGCATCGACATGGGCCCGTCGCCGACCGACGCCGCCCTCGCCGCCGACCTGGCGCTGCCGATCGAGGACCTCGAGCTCACTGTCCGCTCGTACAACTGCCTCA
>JANMWN010000336.1:0-1817 GCA_031394045.1 Sporichthyaceae bacterium | reverse complement strand
CCGGCAAGCTCACCGTCGACGGCCCCTGACCGACGTGACGCGGACCTGCGTTACGCGGACCTGCGTTACGCGGACCTGCGTTACGCGGACCTGCGTTACGCGGACCTGCGTTCCGCGGACCTGCGTTACGCGGACCTGCGTAATCATGCCAAGGCTGTGGCGCATGAGACACAGACCGTCTTGGCTTGGTCACGCATAGCCAGGGCTTGGCATCCTGGCGAGCGTGAGCCATCCGTTCGGCTGACGACAAGAACAGCACCTTCGGCGGTGCGGATCACCGCCGATGCCGGTGCGCCCGGTGCGACGCTCGCGACATGCGTACCGAGAAGGCCACCCGCCAGCCGTTCAAGTACGGCGCCAGCGTGACCACCCGTCGCTCGTCACCCGAGTCGTGCTGACCGTGCTCCTCCTGGGTGCCGGCGCAGCGCTCGGTCTGCTGCTGCTCAACTCGGTGCACAAGGCCGACACCCGCGTCGCGGCGCTGGCGATCTTCGGGCTCGGGCTCTGGGTCCTGACAGTGCCGCTCGGGCTCGCGATGCTCTGGCAGGTCAGCGCAGAGTGGCGGCGCCTCAACTACTCCGGGCGGCTGCTCGAGCGACGGCTTCGCTCGGTCGGTGGCCCGACCCAGCGCACCGACCCGGTCCTGCTGGCGATGCGCGCGGCGTGCCCCGTCTGCGGGCAGCAGGGCCCGCGGGACGTCGCCGGGCGTACCCGTTGCTCGGCCTGCTACCGCCCCTGGAATGCGAGTCGGACCGAGCCGGGCTTGGCGAGCTCAGCTGACCCTGCCAGCACGGACGCGCGGGTCGCCTGACGGCGTAGAGTCCGCCGCAGCGAGGTCGCGCCGGCCAGAGCCCAGCACAGCTGGAGCTGTGCGGCGTGCGGCAACACGCGTGAGAGGACCGCTCGATGGGCAGGTACGCCGACACGCACCGCCGCAGCATCGGCGCGGCCGACGAGTTCTGGCTCGAGGCGGCCGAGGCGATCGACTGGGCGAAGCACCCCAAGCACGCCCTCGAGGCGAGCCAGGCACCGCTCTATCGCTGGTTCCCCGACGGGCGGCTCAACCTCTCGTTCAACGCGCTGGACCGGCACATCGACGCGGGCCGTGGCGAGCAGACCGCGCTGATCTGGGACTCGGCGATGACCTCGACGCAGCGCAGCTACACGTACACGGAGCTGCGCGACGAGGTGGCAATGTTCGCCGGCGGGCTGGCGAACCTCGGCGTGACCAAGGGCGACCGCGTCCTGGTCTACATGCCGATGGTGCCCGAGGCGGTGATCGCGATGCTGGCGTGCGCCCGTATCGGCGCGGTCCACTCGGTCGTGTTCGGCGGCTTCGCACCCAAGGAGCTGGCCGCCCGGATCGACGACGCGACCCCGAAGGTCATCGTCGCGGCCTCCTGCGGCATCGAGCCGGCCCGCATCGTCGAGTACCGTCCGATCATCGACGCAGCACTCGAGCTGTCGACGCACCAACCGGATGCGATCATCACCCTTCAGCGAGCAGCGCACCGCGCCGTGCTCGGGCGCCTCGACGTCGACTGGCTCGACCTGATGGCAGGGGCCGCCCCGGCGGATCCGGTGCCCGTCGCGAGCACGGACCCGCTCTACATCCTCTACACGTCCGGAACGACAGGGCGGCCCAAGGGAGTCGTACGCGACACCGGCGGGTACGCCGTCGCGCTCGCCTGGTCGATGTCAGCGATCTACGACATCCACGCCGGCGACGTGTGGTGGACGGCCTCCGACGTCGGCTGGGTGGTCGGCCACAGCTACATCGTCTACGGCCCGCTCCTGGTCGGGGCCACCACGGTGCT
>JANMWN010000226.1:0-3351 GCA_031394045.1 Sporichthyaceae bacterium | reverse complement strand
CTGACGGGTCCACCCACTGGTCCACCCGCTCGCTGGGGGAACGGATGGGGATCAGCCACGGTCTCGTCGTCGATGTTTCGCGGTGTCGCCTTGCCGGCTAGCAACACGACGCGATCCGCGCGGCACGGACCCCTGGGCAGCGATGCCTATTGCCGGTTCTTGTGCTCGGGGGGGGCCGGTCAGGGACGCTGACCCACCGAACTGCTTGCCTCGCCGGCCCTGGGTGGGAGAGCCTCGCCTATGTGGTGGCCTCACGGGACGACATCGACCGGGCGTGGGGGCGGCTGAGGGCGGCGATCGCCCGTCGGGACGCCGCTGGGGCGCTGGCGGCGGTACCCGCTGCCTGTGATGTCGGCCTGTTGCAGGCAGCTGGCCCGGCTGTGCTGTTGGCTCTGTCCCAGGACGCCCCTGGCGCCGAAGCCGGCGCGCGGGCCTTGTCGGCTGCCTTGCTTGAACGGGACTTCGACGGCGACGCGTCCCTGGCGGGACAGCTCGCAGTCGCCGTCTCCGGAGACAGCAGCGGTCGGGACGCACTGGTCATCGATCTCAAGGAGGTCGCCACGGTGATGGGCGACGGCGGCGGGTGGCTGGATCTGCGGACCGGGTTCGCGTGGCCGCAGGAGCTCATCGACCTCGGCGACACCGACGAGGTGCCCGATCCGGACGAAGACCCCGAGTCAGGGCTTTGGATCCCGGCGACCGACAGCCGCGATGCCTGGCAGGACATGGCCGACTACGTCGACACCCTTGAGGACCAAGCTGCCGCCGACGACCTTCGAGCAGCCACCGAGGGCAAGGGGGCGTTCGCCCGTTTCCAGAAGGCCCTCGACCGGCACTCCCACTGGCGAGCAGCCTGGCGGGTGTTCACGAGCGAGCGCCGAGCCGGACGGGCGCGGGCTTGGCTCGCCACCGACACCAGCTACGACGCCGTCCCGTAGCTGCAACCCCGAAACCGCGGTCGTACGGCTGCGAACCGAGCACAAGAACCGGCAATCGGTGCGGATCTTGGTCAGGCAGGATGAGGCCGTGACCCATCGGGCAGAGACCCAGCACGCAGGTGGCCTGCGTTGGCGGGATCGACCCCGACACTGCCACGGATAGCATCCCCGTGTGGAGCGCGAGGTTCGGTACGCGGTCAATGACGGGGTTCACATCGCCTACACCGTTGTGGGTGATGGTCCGATCGACGTGGTTTACACCTCAGGAATCTGGTCGAACCTGGATGTCATGTGGGAGGAGCCTCGGTGGGCTCACTTCCTGGATCGTCTTGCGTCCTTCTCGCGGCTCATTGTCTTCGACATGCGTGGTGTCGGGTTGTCCGACCGTGGGTCGGAGCCGCCGTTCCTTGAGTCGCAGATGGACGATATGTCTGCGGTCATGGCGGCGGCGGGCAGCGAGAACGCCGCAATCTTCGGTGGCGCTCGTGGCGGGGCGATGTCGATGCTATTCGCAGCGACGTACCCAGAACGCACGAAGGCGCTGGTGCTGTACGCCGGGGTGGCGAAGACGGTGCGAAGTGCTGACTTCCCCTACGGGAAGCCGGCGCAGGACCAGCAGGTGTTTTTCGACCGGTTTGTCTCGGAGATGGGGACGGGTCAGAACCTCGACTTGCAAGGCCCTGGCGGCCTCGACGATCCACGTTTCGTGCGTTGGTGGGCCCGCTTCGAGCGCCTGGTCGCGACGCCGAGCGCCTATCGTGAACTGGCGGTGATCTTCCGTGACCTGGATGTCCGGGCGGTACTGCCCTCGATCCAGGCGCCGACGCTGGTGCTGCAGCGGGTCGGGGACCGGATCACCCCCGTGGAGCAGGCGCGCTACCTCGCCGCGACAATCCCGGGTGCTCGTCTTGTTGAGCTTCCCGGCGATGACCACATCCCATTCCTGGGCGATGGTGACGCGGTCATGGACGAGGTCGAGGAGTTCGTGACGGGCACCCGCCCGGCGCCGGACGTGGACAGGGTGCTCGCGACCGTGCTGTTCACCGACATCGTGGGTTCGACCGAGCGGCAGGCCGCGATGGGCGACCGTGCGTGGAAGGACCTGGTGCTGGCCCATCACGGGCTTGTCCGCGCTGCCCTCGCCAGATGGCGTGGCGTTGAGAACGACACGGCAGGCGACGGCTTCTACGCCACGTTCGACGGGCCCGCCCGCGCTGTGCGCTGCGCCCTAGAAGTCGCTGACCGGGTCCGTGGTCTGGGTATCGAGATCCGGGCGGGGGTGCACACCGGTGAATGCGAGATCGTGGATGGCAAGTACGGCGGCATCGCCGTTGCAACCGGCGCCCGAATCTCCACCCTCGCGGGACCCTCCCAGATCCTGGTCTCCCAGACGGTGAAAGACCTCGTCGCAGGTTCGGGTCTGGTCTTCGAAGACCATGGCGAGCACTCGCTCAAGGGTGTGCCACAGCGCTGGCACCTGTTCGGCGCCTCGAGTCGTGACTGACACTCAAGACCACTTGCGACTCAGCACCTGCAGTGGCTGAAGCGGTCCCGACAACTGGCCGATAAGCCTTGCCAGGGCGCCGTTAGCGTGCCGCTGAGGCTGCACGCTAAGTGCCGCTATAGGGCGGACTCTCGGCGCGGCATTCGGCGCGGTCATCCTCGGTGAACTGATGGCCTCATGGCGGCAGCATCGTGCGCCGATAGGTGAACGTGGACCGGCCGACCGCGAGTCTTGAGTATGTCGATTCAGACGGAGCCCCGCTGGACGTCCGCAAGGCGATCTGGGGCACGGCCGCCTTCCTCGGCGGCACCTCGGCATACCTACTTCTGGGGTGCTTCGTCTGGGACACGGGCGATCGCGGGTTCGAGTTCGGCGTTCGCGCTGGAGCGGGCCTGGTTCTCGGGGCCGCCGCGCTGTCACGACTCTGGGCGCTTGCCTACGGTGGACGGCACCGGGCTCAAGCCCGCGAGTTCTGGGTTTCTCACGCCGAGAAAGGGCGACGCCGTGGGCTCTTCGCGGCGGTAGGCGTGCTCGGCACGGCGGTGCTACTACTCGTAGTCGCTGTCCGAACGGGCTCAACGGTGGCTGCGGGCCTGTTAGTGGGCCCGCTGTTCGGCAGCCTCTTTGTGCTCGCGGCTCTCGGAGACAGGGCGCGAGGGCGCGGCGCACACCGCCGCAGGTAGTCGGGCGGCGGGCGTCAAGCGGGCCGATGCCGGACCAGCACTCGAAGTGCCGGTATGGGGGGGCGCGGTTTCGGGCGCGGCATCCGGCAGCAAGGCACCGACTGCGCGGGTGCAGACTTTGTTCGGCAGATCGGAGGCTTCGTTCTAGCCTGTGATGACGTCTGGGTCGCGGTCCCGATCGTCGGTGCGTGGGAGCGGGCCCAGGACCATCGTGCAGCCGGTGATG